>JAOPXG010000173.1 GCA_025965275.1 Nocardioides sp. | reverse complement strand
GGCCAGGGCCTTCAGGAGCGGCGAGACCGACTCGGCCTGCTCCTTCGTGAGCGGCTCGCGGACGAGGGGCGAGCAGCACACGACGGTCTCGACCGGGGTCAGCTCGATCAGGGACTTCGACATGCATCTATGTTGACAGCCATCGATGCCTGCTGCAACATCGGACATAGACAATTATCGATGTAATCAAACGGAGGTCCACCCATGTCCCGTCTCCAGCTGGCGCTCAACGTCGACGACCTCGACACCTCGATCGCCTTCTACACCAGGCTCTTCGGCGTCGGCCCCGCCAAGACCAAGCCGGGCTACGCCAACTTCGCGGTCGCGGAGCCCCCGCTCAAGCTGATCCTCATCGAGAACCCCGGCCAGGGTGGCTCGGTCAACCACCTCGGGGTCGAGGTGGCCGACACCGAGTCGGTCGACGCCGAGCAGACCAGGCTGGCGGCGGCGGGGCTGGCATCGGTCGACGAGAGGGACACCACCTGCTGCTACGCCAGGCAGGACAAGTTCTGGGTCGAGGGCACCCCGAACGGCGAGCAGTGGGAGGTCTACACGGTGCTGGCCGACAGCCCGGTCGAGAGCATCGCCGCGGGCCCCGTCTGCTGCGCCTGAGACCCACGGTGGTCGAGGTGCGAGCCTCGAGACCACGAACGGAAGCTCTCGGTGGTTGAGGTGCGAGCGGAGCCTCGAAACCACCACGGCGGCCGATCAGTCGATGAGGCCCTTGCGACGCGCGATGGCGGCGGCCTCCGTGCGGCCGGCGGCGTCGAGCTTGCCGAGGATGTTGGAGACGTGCACCGAGACGGTCTTGGCGCTGATGAACAGCTGCCTGCCGATCTCGCCGTTGGAGCGACCCTCGGCCACCAGGACCAGGATCTCGCGCTCCCGCGGCGTCAGCGCGTCGGGGGCCGACTCCTCCTTGACCGCGGTGGTGCCGATCGACCTCAGCTCGTCGAGGATCGGCTGCGCCCCGAGCCGGTGCGCGACGTCGCGGGCCAGGTCACCCTGCTCGCGGGCACCGGCGAGGTCGCCGCTCGCGCGGAGGATGCCGGCCAGCGCGGTCCGCACCTTGGCGAGCTCGTGCACGTGCCCGAAGTCCTCGTACAGCACGATCGCGTCGCGCCAGGCGTCGACCAGGGCGTCGAGCGGCGGCGCGTCGACGCCGGCCAGCCACCGCACCCGCAGCGTCTCGGCGTCCAGCCGCTTCATCCACGCCCGACCCTCCGGCCCCCAGTGCCCGGACGGGTCGCCGCGCATCAGGGCGACCAGGCTCGGCAGGTCGGAGTGGCGGTCGAGCACGACGTGCCCGTCGGCGTGGATCCGGTCGACCCTCTCGACGAGCGTGACCCGCTCGGCCGCCGACAGGGTCGGCATCGTCCGGGCGACCGCGGCCACGGCGACCGCGCCGAGCCGGATCCGGGCGCTGAACCACTCGTGCCAGGTGCGGCCGAGCACGCCGACGACGTCGTCGTACACCTGGATCGCGCCGGCGGCGTCGCCCGCGCGGCCCGCCTGGATCATCTCGAGCGACGCCGTGTGGATCGCGATCGCACCCTCACGCGCCCAGAAGCGGCGCAGCTTGCGGGCCGCCGCGCCGACGTCGGCGCCCCGACCCTGCTCGACGGTCATCCGGAGCGCGTCGACGTTGGCCTTGGGGATCGGCGGCGCCGACTCGTGGCTCAGGTCGGTGAGGGCGAGCACGTCGTCCCACTCGCCCCGGACGAGCTTGATCCACGTGAGCTGGATGCGTGACTCGAAGGCGTACGGCGCCCACGGCACGCCGGCCCGCACGGCCCGGTCGATCGCGCTGCGGAACCACACCTCGGACTCGTCGAACTCCGCCCAGTCCTCGAACGACCGGCCGAGCAGGAAGCGGCCGCGGAGCTCGGCGTTGACGGCGTCGGACTCCTCCGCGCGGGCGACCGCGTCGGCGAGCGCGGCGCGCAGACCCTCCTTGGGACCGGCCTTCTTCAGACCGCTGAGCGTCGTGATCGCCTCGGAGGCCACCTCGTGGAGGTCGAGCCGCTCGGCGAGCGCGAGCGCGTCCATGCCGAAGGTCTGCGCCTCGTCGTAGTAGCCCATCCCGGAGAGCACCCGCGCGTGGTTGTTGAGGACCCGGGCCCGCAGCCCGCTGTCGCCCTCGGGGACCAGCGCGAGCGCCTCCGCCGAGACGACGACGGGGTCCTCCTCGGTGTCGATCAAGATGAGCGTGTTGGCGCGCGCGGTGAGCATCCGGGCCCGCCAGGCCGGCGGGGTGTCGGCCGGCAGCCGGTCGAGCTGCTCCTGCACGAGCGCGACCGCGCGCTGCGGGTCGCCGCTCGCGGTGAGTGCCTCGGCGGCGCTGACGACCAGCTTGGAGAGGTCGAGGTCGACGGTCGCGGAGCGCCCGCGGTCGACGAGCAGCTCGAGCGCCTGTTGGTAGTGGTAGGCCGCCTCGTCCGGGCCGCCCACCTGGCTCGCCTCGTCGCCGGCCTGCACGCTGGCGGTCAGCGCGGTGTCGAGGTCCATGGCCAGCCGCGCGTGCCGGGCGAGCTCGGCCGCGGTGCCGCGGGCCGTGCCGGACTGGAGCGCGGCGACGTACCGCGCGTGCAGGCGGACCCGCTCGCCGGGGAGCAGGTCGTCGTACACCGCCTCCCCGAGCAGGGCGTGCCGGAAGGAGTAGTTGCCGTCGCCGGACACGAGGATGTTCATCTCGACGGCCTTGCGCAGGCCCTCGTCCAGCGCCCCCGCGTCGAGCCCGGACGCGGCCGCCAGCATGTCGTGGGAGACCTTGCGGCCCGAGACGCTCGCGGCGCGGACCACCTGGCGCGCGGTGTCGTCGAGCCGGTCGAGACGGACGAGGAGCACGTCGGCGAGGTCGGCGGGGACCCAGCGGCTCGGGCCGGACGCGGCGCTGGTGAGCTCCTCGACGAAGAACGCGTTGCCCTCGGCGCGGTCGACGATGTCGACGAGCTCCTTCTCGGGGAGGCCCTCGGGGACCAGCTCGGCGATCAGCGCCCGGACGGCGTCGTCGGGCAGCGGCGACAGGGCGACCCGGTCGACGCCGCGGATCCGCGACCACTCGGCGACCTGGCGGCGCAGCGGGTGCCGGCGGTGCAGGTCGTCGGAGCGGTACGACGCGACCAGGGCGACCGGCCCGGCGAAGGGGCGGGAGAAGAGGAAGCTGAGCATGTCGCGGGTCGACTGGTCGGCCCAGTGGGTGTCCTCGATGACGAGGAGGAGCGGCGCCTTCTCGGCGGCGGTCTCGAGGAGGGTGTGCACGGCCTCGAAGAGGTCCGCACGGTCGAGCGGGCTGTTGGTGTCGGTGGCGCGCCCCTGGCCCATCACCCGGCGGCCGGGCTGGAGCCGGGCGAGGGCGGGGTACTGGGTGGCGACCTGGTCGACGATGTCGGGCAGGTCGACGGCGAGGCGGCCCAGCACCTCGGAGAACGGGAGGTACGGCAACGCACTGTCGCCGAAGTCGAGGCAGTGGCCGGCGAAGACCTGCCACCCCTCGGTGAAGGCCAGGTCGCGCAGCTCGGTGAGGAGCCGGGTCTTGCCGACGCCGGCGTCGCCGGACAGGAGCACGACGCCGCGCGGCTCGGCGTCCGTCGTACCTCCGGACACAGACTTGACGCCGAGCAACGAAACGATCTCCGTCAGCTCGGCGTCTCGTCCGACCAGGGTCCGGCTCGTGTGTGTCGCCACGCCGTCCATGCTCTCGTGTTCTGTCGTCGGATGCTCCTGAATACCGGGGCCGAGCTCGCGGCCGTAGGTCATCGGGGCGCGGTCACCTATCGCGGGCCGCCGGTCAGCGGCCCGTGACCGTGCTCTCGTCCACGCCCCATCGGCGGGCCAGCGTCATCGTGCGGCGCCTGCGACGCCCCGCGATGTCGGACTGGATGCGGCCGATGCGGTACTCGACCTCGGCCTTCCGGTAGTCGCGCTGGTTGGTGCTGTCGTACATGGTGGGCTCCTCAGCTCCTCGTTGGTGAGACGAGGCTCGCCGTCTGAGGTAGGCCCGCACATCGGGCATGTGCCCTATCTGAGGTGCCCAGTCGGCTTAGACCGGCCGGCCGTCGACCCAGGTGCCGGCGACGAGGGGGACACCGGGGCGGTAGGCCAGGTGCACGTGGCTGGGGGCGTCGAGGAGCGTGAAGTCGGCCCGCCGGCCGACCGTGAGGGCGCCGACGTCGTCGCGGTCGAGCGCCTGGGCGCCGCGGTACGTCGCCGCGTGCACGGCCTCGGCCGGCGTCATCCCCATCTCGCGGACCGCCAGGGCGACGCAGAGCGGCAGGCTGCTCGTGAAGCACGACCCGGGGTTGCAGTCGCTGGCGATCGCGACCCGGACGCCGGCGTCGATCAGCCGGCGGGCGTCGGGGTAGGGCTGCTTCGTGGAGAACTCGACCCCGGGCAGCAGTGTGGCGATCGTGCCGCTGTCGCGCAGCGCGTCGACGTCGGCGTCGTCGAGGTAGGTGCAGTGGTCGACGGCGACCAGGCCGAGCTCGGCGGCGAGCCGGACGCCGGGGCCGAAGGTCAGCTGGTTGGCGTGCAGCCTCCCCTTCAGGCCGGCCCGCTCGCCGGCCGCGAGGACGGCCCGGGCCTGGTCCTCGTCGAAGGCGCCGCGCTCGCAGAACACGTCGATCCAGCGGGCGTGCTCCTTCGCGGCATCGAGCATCGGGCCGGTGACGAGCTCGACGTACGCCGCCGGATCGCCCTCGGGCACCACGTGGGCGCCGAGGAACGTCGTCTCCTCGGTGAACTGCCGGGCGACCATCAGGCTGCGCGCCTCGTCCTTCACGGTGAGCCCGTAGCCGCTCTTGATCTCGACGGTGGTGGTGCCCTGGCGGCGCATCTCGGCGACCAGGCGCGCGACGTGGCTGGTCAGCTGCTCGTCGGTGGCGGCGCGGGTGGCGGCGACCGTCGTGCGGATCCCGCCGGCGGCGTACGGCGTGTCGGCCATCCGGGCGGCGAACTCCTGGGACCGGTCGCCGGCGAAGACCAGGTGGGAGTGGCTGTCGACGAAGCCGGGGAGCACGGCCCGGCCGCCGGCGTCGATCTGCTCGTCGGCGTCGGGGGCCTCGGCGGCGGGACCGACCCAGGCGACCCGGCCGCCCTCGACGACGAGGGCGGCGTCGGCGATCGCGCCGAGCAGGTCCTCTGCCTCCGGGTCGTTGGTGACCAGCTCGCCGATGTGGGTGACGACGGTGCTGCTCATCCTTGGACCCTCTCGATGGCGGCCGCCAGCTCGCGGCCGATGTCCTGGCGGTCAGCCTGGGTGAACGCGACCCGACCGTCCACGACGACGTGGGTGACGTCGGCGGCGGTGGCGGCGAAGACGGCGGTGTTCTCGTCGGCTCCGGTGCCGGCGGTCGTCGGGCTGGTCGTGTCGAGGGTGACCAGGTCGGCGCGCCGCCCGACCGCGATCGCGCCGGCGGCGTCGAAGCCGAGCGAGTCGTGGGCGGTCGCGGCACCCAGCAGCTCGGCGGCGGTCCAGTGCCCGCGCTGCTGGGTGGCGAGCCGCTCGTCGAGCTCGGTGGCGCGCATCTCCTCGAACAGGTCGATGACCGCGTGGCTGTCGGACCCGAGCGTGAGCGGGCTGCCGGCGTGGTGGAGCGCCCGGCTCGGTCCGATCCCGTCGCCGAGGTCGCGCTCGGTGGTCGGGCAGAAGCAGGCCCGGGTCCGGGTGCTGCCCAGGTGGAAGATGTCCGCGCCGGTCAGGTGGGTGGCGTGCACCGCGGTCGTCAGCGGGCCGAGCGCACCGGCGTCGTGGAGGAGCTGGGTCGGCGTCACGCCGTACGTCGCGACGCAGGCGTCGTTCTCGGCCAGCTGCTCGGAGAGGTGGACGTGGAGCGGCCGTCCCTGCGCGGCGGCCACGACCGTCGGGATCTCGTCTCGCGGCACCGCCCGGACGGAGTGGATCGCCGCGCCGACATGCTCGTGGTCGATCTGCTCCACCCGCTTCGCCCACCGGGCGGCGTTGCCGTCGGAGTAGCGCACCTGCACGCCCTCGGGGAACTTCCCGAAGCCGCTGGAGAGGTAGCAGGTGTCGAGCAGCGCGATCCGGATGCCGGCCTCGGCGGCCGCGGCGACCAGCGCGTGGCCCATCGCGTTGGGGTCGTCGTACGGCGTGCCGTCGGGCTGGTGGTGCAGGTAGTGGAACTCGCCCACGGTCGTGATCCCCGCCGCGACCATCTCGCGGTAGGTCGCCCGGGCGAGGGCGAAGTAGCTGTCCGGGTCGAGCCGCGCGGCGACGGCGTACATCTGGTCGCGCCAGCTCCAGAACGTCCCGCGCTCCCGCTGGGTCCGTCCCCGCAGCGCCCGGTGGAACGCGTGGCTGTGGCAGTTGGCCAGCCCGGGGAGAGTGAGGCCGGGGACCCGGGCGGTTTCCCCGGTCGGCCGGGGAAACTGGACGTTGACGGGGGAGACTTCGGCCGACAACGTCCAGTTCTGCCCGTCCGGTGTGACGGAAGTGAACCGGCCGTCCTCGATCTCGACCAGCACGTCGTCGCGTACGGCGCCGTCGACCCAGGCCCGCTCCAGCAGGTACGACGAGCCGCTCACCGGGCCAGCCGCTCGAGGGTGTCGGCCAGCGCCGAGACGCCCACCAGGCAGTCGGCGATCTCGGCGTGCTCGAGCGGCGAGTGCGACACCCCCGTCGGGTTGCGCACGAAAAGCATCGCGGTCGGGATGCCGGCGGCCGAGAGGATGCCGGCGTCGTGGCCGGCCTGGGTCGCGATGACCGGCCAGTCGCCGCCCTCGTGGTCGGCCGCGACCGCCGTCGCAAGCCCGGCGTCGAAGGACACCGAGCCCGACACCGACTCCGCCGTCACCGCGAGCGACGTCCCGTCCCGCCCGGCGCGCTCGGCCGCCTGGCCCGAGATGGCCGCGACCATGTCGCGGAGACCGGAGTCCGACGAGCAGCGCGCGTCGAGCCACGCGGTGACCCGGGACGGTACGGCGTTGGTGCCGTTCGGCTCGACCGACACCCGCCCGAAGGTCGCCCGCTGACCGGCGAGCCGTGCCTGCTTGTTGGCGCCGAGCGCGGTGAAGGCGTACGTCAGCATCGGGTCGGCCCGGTCCTCCATCCGGGTGGTGCCGGCGTGGTTGGCCGCGCCGGTGAACTCGAAGCGGTAGCGCCCGTGCGGCCAGATCTCGCTCGCCACCCCGACCGCCGCGCCGCGGTCGACGAGGTCACGTCCCTGCTCGACGTGCAGCTCGACGAAGGTCCCGACCGAGGACAGGAGCGACGACGACCCGCCTTCGACGACATCGCCCAGCGCCACCCCGTCCCGGTCGCGCTGCGACCGGGCGTCCGACCAGGCGGTCGACCCGACCGCGAGCCGCGAGCCCAGGCAGGCCAGCCCGAAGCGCGAGCCCTCCTCCTCGACGAACACCGACACCCCGACCGGCCGCACCGGCACGAAGCCTCGCGAGCGCAGCAGGTCGACCGCGGCCAGCGCCGAGACCACGCCGAGCGGCCCGTCGTACGCGCCACCGTCGAGCACGGAGTCGAGGTGCGACCCGGTCAGGACGCCGGGCCCGGTCGCCGCGGTGACGTCCCACCAGCCGACCACGTTGCCGTACGAGTCGGTCTCCACCCGCAACCCGCGCGCCTCGCACTGCTCGACGAACCACGCCGACAGCTCGCGCTCGGGCGTGGTGAACGGCTGCCGGAAGTAACCGCCCGACGCGCGCGAGAGGCCGACGGGAGCGAGGTCGCCCCACATCCGCTCGAAGTCATCGGGCACGCTTCACCTCATGGAGTTCCAAGACGTCGTCCGTCGCCGCAAGATGGTCCGCAACTACGCCGAGACGCCCGTCGACCCGGCCATCGTCGACCGGGCCCTGCGCAACGCGGTGCGCGCACCCAACGCCGGCTTCAGCCAGGGCTGGGCGTTCCTGGTGCTCGACACCCCCGCCGACGTACGAAGGTACTGGGAGGTGACCGCCGACGACATCGACCACCCCGACGCCTGGCTCACCGGCATGATGCGCGCGCCGGTCGTGATCCTGCCGTGCTCCAGCAAGGCGGCCTACCTGAGCCGCTACGCCGAGCCCGACAAGGGCTGGACCGACGAGGACGAGGCGCGCTGGCCGAAGCCCTTCTGGGACATGGACACCGCGATGGCGAGCCTGCTGATCCTGCAGACCGCCGTCGACGAGGGTCTCGGCTCCTGCTTCATCGGCGTCCCGCCCGACAAGGACGCGGCGGTGCGTACGGCGTTCGGCATCCCCGACGACTTCGACCCGGTCGGCGTGGTCACGATCGGGCACCGGGTGTCCGACGACGGGGCGGCCGGGTCGCCGACGAAGCGGCAGCGCAAGCCGGCCTCGGACGTCGTGCATCGCGGGCGGTGGGGACACCCCCTCAGTCCATCGGCGTGAGGGTCGGCGGTCAACGCCCCGCACCGGTCGAAGGGTCTCGCATCCGAGACTGACCCCCGGGAGTAGCGTGCGCCGCATGGCTGCCCTGGACCGCGATCGTGCCGTCGCCACGCTGCAGGCGCTGGTCCGGATCCCGACCGTCTCGAACCGCGACCCGGCGCTGGTCGACACCGGCGTATTCGACGAGTTCCTGGCCGAGCTGGCCCGCCAGTTCCCGGTCCTGCACGAGCGCCTGGAGCTGACCCGGGTCGACACCCACGGCCTGCTCTTCCGCTGGGCGGGCGCGAGCGACGCCCGGCCGGTCGTGCTGATGGCGCACCTCGACGTCGTACCCGTCGACGACGGCGCGCCCTGGCAGCACCCGCCGTTCGGTGCCGAGATCCACGACGGCGCGATCTGGGGCCGCGGCACCCTCGACGACAAGGGCCCGCTGGTCGCGATCTGCGAGGCCACCGAGGCCCTCCTCGAGCGGGGGTTCATGCCCGCGCAGGACGTCTGGCTCTCGTTCGGCTGCAACGA
>JAOPXG010000139.1 GCA_025965275.1 Nocardioides sp. | reverse complement strand
CGCGGTAGCCCCACTCGCCCTTGACCACCTCGTTGTTGACGTGGTCCTGCTCGGTGGCGGCCACGCCGTTCACGTCGTTGTACGCCGCCATGATCGACCAGGAGTCGGACTCGGCGACCGCGATCTCGAACGGCAGCAGGTAGAGCTCGCGCAGCGTCCGCTCGTCCACGACGCTGTCGACGGTCTGCCGGTTGGTCTCGGCCTCGTTGGCGACCAGGTGCTTCACGCAGGCGCCGACGCCCTGCGACTGCAGGCCGGAGACGTACGCCGCCGCGAGGTGGCCGGTCAGCAGCGGGTCCTCGGAGTAGGCCTCGAAGAGCCGCCCGCCCAGCGGGCTGCGGTGCAGGTTGACCGTCGGGCCGAGCACCACATGGATGTGCTGCCGCTCCGCCTCCTCGGCGAGCAGCCGCCCGACCTCGGCCGCGGTCTCGGTGCGCCACGACGACGCCAGCAGGGTCGTGTTGGGGAAGAGGCAGGTCAGCGGTCCGCCGGTGAAGTCCAGCCCGCGCACCCCCGTCGGCCCGTCCGAGAACGCCATCGGCGCGAGCCCGATCTCGTCGTCGCCGCGGAGGGTGAACATCGAGGCGCCGGTCAGCAGCCGGACCTTGCGATCGAGGGGGAGCCGAGCGATGCGCTCGTCGAGCTGGGCGTCGTCCATGCTGCTCACCCTGTCAGTCCCCGGGCCCGGGGCATCGCTGAAATGGGGTGTCCGGTCCGGACCGACAGCGCTCAGGCGGCAACCGGTGGGCGCTCCAGCCGAACGTCATCCCGACGTGAGCATCCGGTCGGAGGTGGCTCTGGTCACGGTCCGGCAACGTGCCTTGTCAGGACCTCCTGACGTTTGACAGGCTGTCGCGGCGGGGGTCGATGAGGTGGTGCCACGGGGGTCACCACGGGTCGGCCCCCGTGCCAGCGCCCGCTAGGCCGAGCCGAGCTCCGGGATCGCTCCCGCGTCGGCGATCGCCCGGGAGAACCGCTCCCACGCCGCCTGTCGCGAGACGCCGAGCGCCTTGCCGATCTCCGCCCACGAGAGCTGGCGCGACCGGGCCAGCTGCACCCACTCGACCAGGAAGCTGTCGACCTGGGCGCCCGTCTGCACGATCAGCGCCAGCTTGCCGAGCAGGTCGGCGTCCGACATCGTCTCCCACGGCGGCGGCCTCTCCTTGCCCGTACGTCGGAACTCGGCCACGACGCCGCTGTAGTAGTCGAGGCAGTCGCCACACATGAAGGCGCCGAGCCCGCCCACGAGCGGCATGTCCTCGCGGCCCTGCTCGCCGCAGAACGAGCAGCACTTCTTCGCCGAATCGGCGTCCATCCCGGTCCTCTCGCCACCCCCCAGAAGCATCGGACCTGCGCCCGACGCCCTCTAGAGTGGCAGGCGGGACCACACCCCGGCCAGTCCGGCCGGGCCATCGTGCCGGGTCAGCTCCCGTCGCGCAGCGCGACGATCCCGGGGATCACGCCGAGGTACGCCGTGCCGTCAGAGCCGATGCTGAGACCCGCGTAGTTGGTGTGCTCCACCTCCCGAACCAGACGTTGGCGACACCTCCCATCACGGGAGTGTCGCTCAGATGTCGGCGACGAGAGGCACGACCTCGGTGCCGAGCAGCTCGATCCCGCGAAGCAGGTCGTCGTGGGCGAGACGAGGGTTGGTCATCTGGAGCGACAGGCGGTCGACGCCGCCGAGCTGGTCGGCGACCCGGCGGATCTTGTCGGCCACCGTCTGCGGGTCGCCGAGGAAGAAGGCGCCGTTCGGCCCGGAGGTGGCGTCGAACTGCTGCCGGGTCGGGGCCGGGAAGCCTCGCTCGCGGGAGACCTTGGTGAACATCTCGTGCCAGCCGGGGTAGATCGTGTCCGCGGCCGCCTGCGTGCTCTCGGCCACGAACCCGAAGACGTGCAGGCCCACCTGGAGCCGCTCCGGCGGGTGACCGGCCTCGGCGCCGGCCCGGCGGTAGAGGTCGACGAGCGGGCCGAACTGGCGAGGCTCGCCGCCGATGATCGCGACCATCAGCGGCAGGCCGAGCAGCCCGGCGCGCACGAACGACTCGGGCGTGCCTCCGACGCCGACCCAGATCGGCAGCGGGTCCTGGACCGGGCGCGGGTAGATCCGCTGGCGGACCAGGGGCGGGCGATGCCGACCGGACCAGGTGACCTCGTCCTGGTCGCGGATCTGCAGGAGCAGCTCGAGCTTCTCGCTGAAGAGCGTGTCGTAGTCGGCGAGGTCGAGGCCGAAGAGCGGGAAGGCCTCGGTGAACGACCCGCGGCCCACGACGAGGTCGACCCGGCCCTTCGAGATCAGGTCCAGGGTCGCGAACTGCTGGAAGAGGCGCACCGGGTCGACCGCGCTCAGCACCGCGACGGCGCTGCCGAGCCGGATCCGCTCGGTCCGGGCGGCGGCCGCGGCCAGGATGATCGGCGGCGCGGAGTCGTAGTACTCGCTGCGGTGGTGCTCGCCGATCCCGAAGGAGTAGAGGCCGCTGCGGTCCGCGAGCTCGATCTCCTCGAGCAGGTGCTCCATCCGCTCCACCGGCCCGACCACGTGTCCCGTGGTCGGGTCGGTGACGGTGGAGACGAAGCTGTCGACGCCCAGGTGCATGTCACGAATCCAACCACCTGCGTGGGCGTCGCCCGGCTCAGCTGTCCTTGCGCTCCTGCTTCTTGGCCTCGGCGAGCTCGCTGAGGCGCTCGGCGTCCGCGCGCGCCTCGGCGGCCGCCTGCTTGGTCTCGCGAGCCTGATCGAGCTCCGACTTCGGCGCGGCCTGGGCGGCCTTCTTCTTCGCGTCAGCGGCGGAGGTGGCGGCCTTCTTGCGCCGCTCGGCCGCGGCGGTCCGGCTCGCGGCCGTCTTGTCGGCGGCCGCCTTCTTGGCCGCGGCGGTCTTCGTCGCCGTGGCCTTCGCCTGCTGCTTGCCTCGTGCCTCGGCCACGTCGGCCTCGTCGAGGCCGGAGGCGGCGCGCTTCTGGGCGGCGGTGCGCGTGCGGGTGGCCTCGCGGCGGCCGGCGGCGGCGGTCGCGCGCGCCTGCTCACGGCGTACGGCGGCCTCCTCCTCGAGGCGCGCGGCGGTCGCGAGCTTGTCGGAGCGATCGAGGCGGTCGGCGCCCCGGGCAGCGATGCCACGGTCCCGGAGCAGGGCCCCGGCGACCTTGTCGGCGGTGCCGATGGCGCGGTCGAGGGCGGCCCGGGCGGGGGCGTCGTCGGGGAGCCGGCGGGACAGGCTGTTGTCGACGACCACCAGCGGCAGGCGGGCCATCTGGTAGGGCAGGGCGATCAGGGTGCGGAACATGGTGGTCCTCAGCTCTCGGTCTGGGCGCGCAGCTGCGCGGCCCGCTGGTCGGCGGCGTCGGCCTCGCGCTGGAGGCGGGCCGCTTCCTCGGTGGTGTGCTGCTCGGTGGAGTCGGCGTCGGCCTCGAGCGCCTCGGCCTCGCGGAGCCGGCGCTCGGCCAACGCATCGGCGTCCCGCTCG
>JAOPXG010000125.1 GCA_025965275.1 Nocardioides sp. | reverse complement strand
CCGTCGCCCGCGAAGCGGCTGCCCAAGGCGCTGCCCCTGGCCGACGTGGAGGCGATCCTCGAAGCGGCCGGTGCTCCCGGCACCACGCTGGCGCTGCGCGACCGGGCGCTGCTGGAGGTGCTCTACGGCACCGGCGCGCGGATCTCCGAGGCGGTCGGGCTCGACGTCGACGACCTGGACGCCGTCGACGGGACGGTGCTGCTGCGCGGCAAGGGCAGCAAGGAGCGGCTGGTGCCGGTCGGGTCCTACGCCCGGGAGGCGGTCGACGCCTACCTGGTGCGCGGGCGCCCCGAGCTGGTCGCCGCGTCGACGAAGGCGACCACCGGGGGAGCGCTGTTCCTCAACGCCCGTGGCGGACGGCTCTCCCGGCAGTCGGCGTGGTCGGTGCTGGTCAAGGCCGCCGAGCGGGCCGGCGTCACCCGGGACGTCTCGCCGCACACGATGCGGCACTCCTTCGCCACCCACCTGCTCGACGGCGGGGCCGATGTGCGAGTCGTCCAGGAGCTGCTGGGGCACGCGTCGGTGACGACCACCCAGGTGTACACACTGGTGACCGTGGACAACCTGCGTGAGGTCTTCGCGACGGCGCACCCGAGAGCGCGTGACTGAGGTGCCCGAGCGCGAGCCTGCGAGCGCTCGGAATCTGCACCCAGGGTCGAGTAGTCGCGCGAGCGACGAAGGAGCTCGCGACCGGCGTACCGAGACCCAGTACGCAACCGGGTCTCGATACGCCCGGTCCCGACCTCGTTCCTCAGTCGCGACCGGGCTACTCGACCAACGAGTCGACCACCGAGGGTTGCGGCGAGCGAGGATGACGGTGTGACAGACCTGTTGGACGAGATCACCTCGGCGGCTGCCGACCGGGGGCTCACGCTGTATCCGCACCAGGAGGAGGCGATCCTCTCGATCCTGGCGGGCGACAACGTCGTGCTCGCGACCCCCACCGGGTCGGGCAAGTCGCTGGTCGCGGAGGCGGCCCACCGCGCCGCGCTCGCCGAGGACCGGGTCTCGTTCTACACCGCACCGATCAAGGCGCTCGTCAGCGAGAAGTTCTTCGCGCTCTGCGAGGTCTTCGGCGCCGACAACGTCGGCATGCTCACCGGCGACGCCTCGGTCAACGCGGACGCGCCGATCATCTGCTGCACCGCCGAGGTGCTGGCCAACATCGCGCTGCGCGAGGGCACGTCGGCCGACGTCGGGCTCGTCGTCATGGACGAGTTCCACTTCTACGCCGAGCCGGACCGCGGCTGGGCGTGGCAGGTGCCGCTGATCGAGCTGCCGCAGGCGCAGTTCCTGTTGATGTCGGCCACGCTCGGCGACATGACCGAGCTCGCGGCCGACCTGACGCGCCGCAACGGTCGCGAGACGGCGATCGTCGCGGACGCCGTACGCCCCGTGCCGCTGAACTTCACCTGGGCGATGACGCCGATGATCGAGACGCTCGAGGAGCTGGTGACCACCAACCAGTCGCCGGTCTACGTCGTGCACTTCACCCAGAAGGACGCGGTGGAGCAGGCGACGTCCCTGCTCAACGCGGGCTGGGCGTCGGCCGACCGCGAGCAGCGCGACGAGCTGGCGGAACGGCTCGCGGGCTTCCGGTTCGGTGCCGGTTTCGGCAAGACGCTCGCGAAGCTGCTGCGCCGGGGGATCGGCGTCCACCACGCCGGCATGCTGCCGCGCTACCGGCGGGTCGTCGAGCAGCTCGCCCAGGCGGGGCTGCTGCGGGTGATCTGCGGGACGGACACGCTGGGCGTCGGCATCAACGTGCCGATCCGGACGGTCCTCTTCAGCGGTCTCGCGAAGTACGACGGCAACCGGTCGCGGGTGCTGCGCACCCGGGAGTTCCTCCAGATCGCGGGCCGCGCCGGCCGAGCCGGCTACGACACGGCCGGGTACGTCGTCGTCCAGGCTCCTGAGCACACCATCGCCAACGAGCGGGCCAAGGCGAAGTCGGCGGCCAAGAACGCCGCGATGAGCGCCGAGAAGCAGGCGAAGCGCGGCAGCAAGGCGCAGCTGAAGAAGGCGCCCGAGGGCGCCGTCGTGTGGACCGAGCAGACCTACGACAAGCTGGTCGCCGGTGAGCCCGAGCCGCTGGTGTCGCGGATGAAGGTAGACAACGCGATGCTGATCAACGTCCTCGCCCGCGAGGAGGACGCCTTCCCGGTGCTGCGCCGGCTCCTGATGGACAACCACGAGGACCGTCGCGCCCAGCTGCGGCTCTCCCGGCGGGCGGTCCGGCTGGTCCGGTCGCTGCTGCGCTCGGGGACGCTGACCCGGCTCGACGAGATCGACGAGATCGGCCGTCGCTACGTGCTGACCGTCGACCTGCCGGTCGACTTCGCCCTCAACCAGCCGCTCGCGCACTTCGCGCTGGCCGCGCTCGACGTCCTGGACCCCGAGTCGGAGACCTACACACTCGACATCGTGTCGGTGATCGAGGCGGTGCTCGAGGGGCCGCGCCAGATCCTCTTCCAGCAGCAGTACGTCGCCCGCGGCGAGGCGGTCGCCGAGATGAAGGCCGACGGGATCGAGTACGAGGAGCGGATGACGCTGCTCGAGGAGGTCACCTGGCCGCAGCCGCTGGCCGAGCTGCTCGGCGCGACGTACGAGATCTACCGCGAGCGGCACCCCTGGCTGCGCGAGGACGCGCTGTCGCCGAAGTCGGTCGTGCGGGAGATGTACGAGCAGGGGATGAGCTTCACCGACTTCGTCGGGCGCTACCAGCTGGCCCGGTCGGAGGGGCTGGTGCTGCGCTACCTGACCGACGCCTACCGCA
>JAOPXG010000110.1 GCA_025965275.1 Nocardioides sp. | reverse complement strand
TCGGGCACGTGGCGGCACTCCTTCGTCGCGGCATCGGTCTGCCGCGTGGCGGGGCGGTGCCGGGTGGTGTGGCGGCTCCATCTCGGACCCGACGACAGCGGCCTGTCGGACTCCAACGAGATCGGCTAGGGGCGAGCGGACGGGGAGGTGGGGGTGAGCAGGAAGACCGGGATCACGCGGTCGGTGCGCTCCTCGTACTTCGCGAAGTTCGGCCAGGTGCGCAGCATGACCTGCCACATCCGGGCCCGCTCGTCGCCCTCGATCTCCCGCGCCGCGACGGGGATCTGCTCGCGCTTGGTGCCGATCGTGGCCTCGCCCGCGGCGCGGAGGTTGCCGACCCACAGCGGCATGTCCGGCCCGCCGAAGTAGGACCCGGCGATCAGCCAGTCGCCCTGGTGGGGCACGCAGAGGAGCGGGGTCGTGCGCGGGATGCCGCTCTTGCGCCCGATCACGGTGAGGCTGAGGTTGGGCAGCCCGGCGATGTCGAGGATCGTGAACCGACCGCGGGTGACCTGCCGGAGGAAGCGGTCGCAGGCCACGATCTGAGGCAGCAGCCTGGGCATCCACGGGATCGCTCCGATGCGGATCGCCAGCGGCGTCAAGAGACCCATGGCCGGAGGCTAACCCGTGTCCGAACGGGTGGTGC
Organism: Nocardioides sp.; assembly: GCA_025965275.1. Lineage (GTDB taxonomy): Bacteria > Actinomycetota > Actinomycetes > Propionibacteriales > Nocardioidaceae > Nocardioides. The sequence continues at coordinate 31,609 of JAOPXG010000110.1, read as the reverse complement.
GTCAGTGCGCGGTGCGTGGGACGGTGAGTGACGCCGGTCACCCCGGATCGTTGCCATCGTGGGGCGTCCGTGCCTAGGGTTCCAGTAAGTAGAAGAAAACCCCCACGATGTGGAATATGACGGAGGCTGACGTGGTGACTCGGGTACAGGTCGGCGATCTCGCCGTGGCAGAGGTGCTGCATCGCTTCGTCACCGAGGAGGCGCTCCCCGGATCCGGCGTCGACCCGGACGCGTTCTGGGCGGCCACCGACTCCCTCGTCCACGAGCTGGCCCCGCGCAACCGTGAGCTCCTCGCCCGCCGCGACGAGCTCCAGGCGCAGATCGACGACTTCCACCGCGCGAACCCCGGCCGGCCCGACCCCGCGGCGTACGCCGGGTTCCTGCGCGAGATCGACTACCTGCGCGACGAGCCGTCCGGCGTCGCGGTGACGACCTCCGACGTCGACGACGAGGTGGCCCGGATCGCCGGCCCCCAGCTGGTGGTGCCGCTGCTCAACGCCCGGTTCGCCACCAACGCCGTGAACGCCCGGTGGGGCTCGTTGTACGACGCCCTCTACGGCTCCGACGTCGTCCCGCAGGACGGCGACCTCGCACCCGGCGACACCTACAACGAGGTCCGCGGCGCCGAGGTGATCGCCCGGGGCCGCGCCTTCCTCGACGCGCACTTCCCGCTGGCCTCCGGCTCGCACGCCGACGCCACGTCGTACGCCCTGGACGACGAAGGCCTGGCCGTGACCGTCAAGGACGACGTCGTGCGGCTGGCCGACACGGCGCAGCTGGTCGGCTTCCGCGGCGCGGCCGATGCGCCCGAGGCCGTGCTCCTGGTCCACCACGGTCTCCACGTCGAGATCCAGGTCGACCACGACGACCCGGTCGGCAGCACCGACGCCGCCGGGGTCAAGGACCTGCTGCTCGAGTCGGCGGTCTCCACGATCATGGACCTCGAGGACTCCGTTGCGGCCGTCGACGCCGACGACAAGGTGCTCGGCTACCGCAACTGGATGCGGCTGATGTCGGGCACCCTCGCGGAGGAGGTCACCAAGAACGGCGAGACCTTCACGCGGGCGATGAACCCCGACCGCACCTACGCGACGACCTCCGGTGGCGAGGTCACGCTGCCCGGCCGCTCGCTGCTGTTCATCCGCCAGGTCGGCCACCTGATGACCAGCGACGCGGTGCTCGACCGCGACGGCAACGAGGTCCCAGAGGGCATCCTCGACGCGGTCATGACCGCCCTCGGCAGCCTGCGCGACCTGCGCGGCGGCTCCGAGCTGAGCAACTCCCGGACCGGGTCGATGTACGTCGTGAAGCCGAAGATGCACGGGCCCGACGAGGTCGCCTTCGCCGTCGAGCTCTTCGGTCGGGTCGAGGAGATGCTCGGCCTGCCACGGCTGACGATCAAGGTCGGCATCATGGACGAGGAGCGGCGTACGTCGCTCAACCTCAAGGCCTGCATCGCCGAGGCCAGCGAGCGGGTCGCCTTCATCAACACCGGCTTCCTCGACCGCACCGGCGACGAGATCCACACCTCCATGCAGGCGGGCCCGATGGTCCGCAAGAACGACATGAAGGGCGAGACCTGGATCCAGGCCTACGAGGACCTCAACGTCGACATCGGCCTCGAGTGCGGCCTGCTCGGCCGCGCCCAGATCGGCAAGGGCATGTGGGCCGCGCCCGACAGCCTCGCCGCGATGTACGACGCGAAGGTCGCCCACCCGGAGGCCGGCGCCAGCTGTGCCTGGGTGCCGTCGCCGACCGCGGCCACCGTGCACGCACTGCACTACCACCAGGTCGACGTGCGCGCCCGCCAGGAGGAGCTCGCCGCGGGCGGTCGGCGACGCGACCGCGGCGAGCTGCTCGAGATCCCGCTCGGCGACCCCGGCTCGTGGTCCGACGACGACCGCCAGCACGAGATCGACAACAACCTCCAGAGCCTGCTGGGCTACGTCGTCCGCTGGGTCGACGCCGGCGTCGGGTGCTCCAAGGTCCCCGACATCACCGGTGAGGCGCTGATGGAGGACCGGGCCACCTGCCGGATCTCCTCGCAGCACGTCGCCAACTGGCTGCACCACGGCGTCGTCACCCGCGACCAGGTCGAGGAGACGCTGCGCCGGATGGCCAAGGTCGTCGACGAGCAGAACGCCGGCGACCCGTCGTACGTCCCGATGGCTCCGGGCTACGACGGCGACGCGTTCGAGGCCGCGCGTGCGCTGGTGTTCGAGGGGCTCGAGCAGCCCAGCGGCTACACCGAACCGATCCTGCACCGCCGCCGTGCCCACAAGAAGGAGAGCTCCTGATGGACCTGGACACCGCCCGCACCATCGTGGCGGGAGCCCGCGCCCACGGCAGCTCGGCGGGCTTCAAGCCGCTGACCGTGGTCGTCCTCGACGCGGGCGGCCACGTGGTGGCCGTCGAGCGGGAGGACGGCTCCTCGATGAAGCGCTTCGAGATCGGGTTCGGCAAGGCCCACGGCGCGCTGTCCCTCGGGATGGGGTCCCGCGCGATCATGGGCCGCGCCGAGCAGCAGCCGTACTTCATCGCCGCGGTCACCTCGGCGGTGGGCGGCGCGCTGGTGCCGGTCCCGGGCGGGGTGCTGGTGCGTGATGCCGACGGCGCCCTGGTCGGAGCGGTCGGCGTCACCGGTGACACGTCCGACAACGACGAGGCCGCCGCCGTGGCGGGTATCGAGAGCGCCGGCCTGACCGCCGAGACCGGCTGATGCCGGGGATGCCAGGCGTCGACGCGGTCACCCAGCGGGCCCGGGAGCTGATCCCGCCCGAGGGCGTGATCACCGACGTCGCCCGGCTGCGCACCTACGAGTGCGACGGGCTGTCCCACTACCGGGTCGTGCCCGCGCTCGTGGTCATCCCGGAGGACGCCGCCCAGCTGGCGGGCGTGGTCGGGGCCTGCGCCGAGCACGGCGTCCCGTTCGTCGCCCGCGGCTCGGGCACCGGCCTGTCCGGCGGCGCGCTGCCGCACGCCGAGGGTGTCCTCGTCGTGACGTCGAAGATGCGCACGATCACCGCCGTACGCCCCGACGACCAGCGCGCCGTCGTCGAGCCCGGCGTCATCAACCTCGACGTCACCCGGGCCGCGACGCCGCACGGCTACTACTACGCGCCCGACCCCTCGAGCCAGCAGATCTGCTCGATCGGCGGCAACGTCGCCGAGAACTCCGGCGGTGCGCACTGCCTGAAGTACGGCTTCACCACCAACCACGTGCTCGGCGCCGAGTTCGTCTCCCCGCAGGGCGACGTCGTCCAGCTCGGCGGGATCGCGCCGGACACCCCGGGCTACGACCTGCTCGGCGCGGTGGTCGGCTCCGAGGGCACCCTCGGCATCGTCACGTCGGCGACCGTGCGGCTGGTCCGCCTGCCCGAGGAGGTGCGCACGATCCTGGTCGGCTTCGCGTCGACCGACCAGGCCGGCGCCGCGGTCTCCGCGATCATCGCGGCCGGCATCGTGCCCGCGGCCATCGAGATGATGGACGCCCTCGCGATCGAGGCCGCCGAGGCAGCCGTGCACTGCAACTACCCGGACGGCGCCGGCGCCGTCCTGGTCATCGAGCTCGACGGCGCGGCGGTCGAGGTGGCCGCGGAGTACGACGAGGTCGAACGGCTCTGCAACGACAACGGCGCCTTCGAGCAGCGGCTCGCGACCGACCCGGCCGATCGGGCGCTGATCTGGAAGGGCCGCAAGTCGGCGTTCGCCGCCGTCGGCCGGATCAGCCCCGACTACATCGTCCAGGACGGCGTGATCCCGCGGACCGCGCTGCCCGAGGTGCTCAAGGCCATCGCCGAGCTGTCCGGCACGTCCGGCGTCCGGGTCGCCAACGTCTTCCACGCCGGTGACGGCAACCTCCACCCGCTGGTGCTCTTCGACGAGTCGAAGGACGGCGAGGCCGAGGCGGCCGAGGAGGTCAGCGGCGCGATCCTCGACCTCTGCATCGAGCACGGCGGGTCGATCACCGGCGAGCACGGCGTCGGCATGGACAAGGCGCGCTACATGCCGCGGATGTACGACGAGGCCGACCTCGACACCATGCAGCTGGTGCGCTGCGCGTTCGACCCCGACGGCATCTCCAACCCCGGCAAGGTCTTCCCGACGCCGCGCCTCTGCGGCGAGGTGCCGGGCCGGCACAAGGGTGCCCACCCGCTCCAGGAAGCCGGACTGGCGGAGGTGTTCTAGTGGTTGCCACTGGAAGTTCATCGGCGGTGGCCCGTGCTTCGGGTGCGTGCATCGCAAGGCGCCGTCGCGAAGCCGTACTTGGTCGTCCCGCGAGGGGCGGCAACGCCGCGAGGTGCGTGCCCGGGGTGCGGGACACCCGACGAATTTCCGGTGGTGACCACTAGTGGAGGAGGCGCACCCGACCAGCACCGCCGAGGTCGCGGAGGTGCTGGGCGACGCCACGTCGCGCGGGCTCACCGTCGTCGCCCGCGGTCGAGGGACCAAGCAGGGGTGGGGAATGCCGCCGACCTCGGCCGACCTCGTCGTCGACCTGAGCGGCCTCGCCCGGGTGCTCGACCACCAGGCGGGTGACCTGATCGTGGACACCCAGGCGGGCGCGCTCCTCTCCGACGTGCAGGACGTCGTCGGCACGGAGCGCCAGCGACTCGTCCTCGAGGAGACCGTGCCCGGCACGACGGTGGGCGGCGCCCTGGCCACCAACACCTCGGGCCCCCAGCGGATGTTCTTCGGCACCGCCCGCGACCTGCTCATCGGCGTCACCGTGGTCCGCGCCGACGGCGTCGTCGCCAAGGCCGGTGGCCGGGTCGTGAAGAACGTCGCCGGCTACGACCTCGGCAAGCTGGTGATCGGCTCCTACGGCACCCTCGCGGTCATCACCGAGGCGGTCTTCCGGCTGCACCCGCTCCCCGACGTCGAGCGCTGGGTCGTCACGCCGGTCGACGGCCCCGGCCGTGCCCACGAGCTCGCGCAGGCGGTCGTCCACTCGCAGGCCGTGCCGTGGGCGGTGGAGGTCGACCTCCCGGCGTCCGGGCCCGGCACCCTCGGGGTGCTGCTCGGCGGCAAGGCCGAGGGCGTCGCCGACCGTGCGGAGACCGTACGACGCCTCCTCGGCGACGCCGCCGAGGTCACCGACACGACCCCGCCGGGCTGGGCGGCGTACCCGGCCGGACCCGTCCTGCTCAAGCTCACCTTCGCCCTGTCCGGCCTGCGCGACGTGCTCACCGCCGCGCGCGAGGCGGGTGTGCACGTCCGCGGCTCGGCCGGCGCCGGTGTCGTGCACGCCGCGGCCGACGACGCCGGCGCGCTCGACGCCCTGCGGGCGGTCTGCGCGCGGCACGGCGGCTCGGTCGTCGTGGTCGACGCGCCCGACGACGTCAAGCAGGCCGTCGACGTGTGGGGGCCGGTGCCGGCCCTCGACCTGATGCGCCGGGTCAAGGACCAGTTCGACCCCGAGCACCGCCTGGCGCCGGGCCGCTTCGTAGGAGGCATCTAGTGACGGACCTCGGTGAGACCGGCGCCATCGTCGACTTCGGCGCGCCCGTCGAGGGCGGGGCCTTCGATGAGCACCGCCCGCCCGACGCCGCCCTGGTCGGCGACTGCGTGCACTGCGGCTTCTGCCTGCCGACCTGCCCGACGTACATCCTGTGGGGCGAGGAGATGGACTCGCCGCGCGGCCGGATCTACCTGATGAAGGAGGGCCTCGAGGGCGCGCCGATGACCGACGCGATGGTGTCCCACTGGGACGCCTGCCTCGGGTGCATGGCCTGCGTGACGGCCTGCCCGTCGGGCGTGCAGTACGACACCCTCATCGAGCAGACCCGCGCCCAGGTCGAGCGCCACCACGACCGCTCCGCCGGCGACCGCGCGCTCCGCGGCCTGATCTTCGCCCTCTTCCCGCACCCGAAGCGGCTGCGGCTGCTGCGCGGTCCGCTCCGGCTCCTGCAGCGCACCGGGCTCGACCGGGCGATGCGGCGCACCGGCCTGCTCGACCGGATGGCCCCCCAGCTGGCCGCGATGGAGCGGCTCGCTCCGCGGCTCGGCCGACCCGAGCCGCTGCCCGAGCTGATCCCTGCGACCGGCGAGCGCCGGGCGACCATCGGGCTGCTGACCGGCTGCGTGCAGAGCGCGTTCTTCCCCGGGGTGAACTCCGCGACCGCGCGGGTGCTCCGGGCCGAGGGCTGCGACGTCGTCGTCCCGCCCGCGCAGGGCTGCTGCGGCGCGCTGTCGGTCCACAACGGCCGCGAGGCCGAGGCGCAGGGCTTCGCCCGCAGGCTCGTCGACTCGTTCGAGGACCGCGGCGTCGAGTGGATCGTCGTCAACGCCGCCGGCTGCGGCTCCACCATGAAGGAGTACGCCGAGCTGCTGGCCGACGAGCCGGCGTACGCCGACCGCGCCCGCGCCTTCGCCGACCGGGTCCGCGACGTCTCGGAGATCCTCGACGAGCTCGGGCCGGTCGCCCCGCGGCACCCGCTCGAGATGACCATCGCCTACCACGACGCCTGCCACCTGGCCCACGCCCAGGGCGTGCGCGCCGAACCGCGCCGGCTGCTCGAAGCGATCCCCGGACTCGAGCTGCGCGAGATCGCGGAGGGCGAGATCTGCTGCGGCTCCGCCGGCATCTACAACGTGCTCAACCCCGAGCCCGCGCGCGAGCTCGGCGACCGGAAGGCGGCCAACATCGTCGCCACCGGCGCCCAACTGCTCGTCACCGCCAACCCGGGCTGCCTGATGCAGGTGGCCTCGGCCATCGACAGGTCGGGCCACCCGATGGGCATGGCCCACACCGTCGAGGTCCTCGATGCGTCGATCACGGGGAGGCCCGCCGCGACCCTGATGCCCTGACCCATCCGCGCCACCTCGGGAGACACCGTCATGTTCCAGCAAGACCTCGACCCGGTCGGCGGGTCGCTCGCCCTCAGCGCCCTGTGCGGCGCGATCCCGCTGCTCACCCTCTTCGTGCTGCTCGGCGGCCTCAAGGTCCGGGCCTGGCTGTCCGGGCTGATCTCGCTCGCGGTGTCGCTCGTCGTCGCGATCGCGCTCTTCGACATGCCCACCGGCCAGGCGCTGCTCGCCGGCACCGAGGGCGCGGCGTTCGGGTTCTTCCCGATCCTCTGGATCGTCATCAACGCCATCTGGGTCTACAACCTGACCGTCGCGACGGGGCACTTCGACGTGCTGCGCCGCTCGTTCGAGAAGGTCAGCCCCGACCAGCGGATCCAGGCGATCATCATCGCCTTCTGCTTCGGCGCGCTGCTCGAGGCGCTGGCCGGGTTCGGTACGCCGGTCGCCATCACCGTGGTGATGCTGATGGCGTTGGGCTTCGAGCCCCTCAAGGCGGCGGCCGTCGCGCTGATCGCCAACACCGCCCCCGTGGCGTTCGGCGCGCTGGCCACCCCGATCGTCACGCTCTCGACGGTCGCGTCCGGCGCCAGCGACGCGTCCGGCCTCGACGTCGACACCCTGGGCGCGATGGTCGGCCGGCAGACGCCCATCCTCGCCCTCGTCGTGCCGCTGATTCTGGTCTTCGTCGTCGACGGCAAGCGCGGGCTGCGCAACACCTGGGTCGCGGCGCTGGTCTGCGGCGTCGCCTTCGCGCTCGCCCAGTTCGTCGCGTCCAACTACATCTCCGTGCAGCTCGCCGACATCGTCGCCGCCCTGGTCGCCGCGGCCGCCGTGGTGGTGCTGCTGCGGGTGTGGACCCCGGCCGACGTGCTGGTGGCCGAGCCCCGGACCGACGCGCCGGTGCCGGTGACCGCGAGCAGCGGTGGCCGGGGCGGCTCGGCCGGCTCCGCCGCCGAGGTGCCGGACGACAGCCGCGCCGAGGTGGCGCGCGCCTACGCGCCCTACCTCGTGATCATCGCGATCTTCTCCATCACCAACATCACCGCGGTCAAGGAGTTCCTCGCGAAGGAGCCGTGGACCTACTCCTTCGCCTGGCCGGGGCTCGACGTGTTCAACACGGCCGGCGACCCGGTGTCGACGACGACGTACGCCCTCAACTGGCTGCCCGCGGCCGGCACCCTCATGATCGTCGCCGGACTCATCACGGCCGTGCTCCTGCGGATCTCGCCGTCGACGATGGCGCGCACCTACGTCGGCACGTACGTCGAGCTGCGCTCGGCCATCATCACCGTGATGGCCGTGCTGGGGCTGGCCTACGTGATGAACCTGTCCGGCCAGACCGGCTCGCTGGGGGCCTGGCTCGCGGGCGCCGGCGCCGGCTTCGCGATCCTCTCGCCGATCCTCGGCTGGATCGGCGTCGCGGTGACCGGCTCGGACACCTCGGCGAACGCGCTGTTCGGTGCGCTCCAGGTGCAGACCGCCTCGCAGGCGGGCCTCGACCCGACCCTGATGGCCGCCGCGAACTCGTCCGGCGGCGTGCTCGGCAAGATGGTCAGCCCGCAGAACCTGGCCATCGCGGCGGCCGCCGTGGGCATGGCCGGTCGCGAGGGCGACATCTTCCGCAAGGTCATAGGCTGGAGCCTCGGCCTGCTGCTGCTGATGTGCATCATCGTCGGCCTGCAGTCCACGCCGGTCCTGGACTGGATGGTGCCCTAGAGGGAGGTCGGATGGCGGTGCAGTCGGTCGACCGGGCCCTCGACGTCCTGGAGGCGCTGGCCGAAGCAGGCAAGCCCCTGGGCGTCGGCGAGCTCGCGGCGCGCACCGGCCTGCCCCAGGGCACCGCGCACCGGATCCTCCAGAGCCTCCAGGAGCGCGGCTACGTGCGGCGGGACGGGTCGCGGAAGTACTCGCTCGGCACCTCCGCCGTCCGGCTCGCCGACGGTGCGCAGCGCGCCCTGGCCCGGAGTGCCCGGCCCTACCTCGCCGAGCTGGTCACGCTGTCGGGCGAGACGGCCAACCTCGCCGTCCGCGAGGGCGACGACGTCGTCTACATCGCGCAGGTGTCCTCGCCGCACACGTTGCGGATGTTCGCCGAGGTCGGGCGGCACGTGCCGCCGCACTCCACTGCGGTCGGCAAGGTGCTGCTTGCCGCGCTGCCGCGCGAGGTGGCGCTGACGATCCTGCGGCGGACCGGCCTCGCCCCGCGCACCGACGCGACCATCACCGACCTCGCGGCGTTCGAGGCCGAGCTCGACCTCGTGGCGGCGCAGGGCTGGGCCGCCGACGAGGAGGAGCAGGAGGCCGGGGTGCGCTGCGTCGCCGTGCCCGTGGGCGGTCCGGGCCCGACGCTCGCGGCGATGTCGCTCTCCGGTCCGGCCGACCGCTTCGCCGGCGGCCGCGTCGCCGGCCTGGTGGAGGCGATGCGGCACGTCGGACAGGCGTTCGGGACCGGGTCACCGCACCAGCAGGTCGCGGACCGCGTCGCCGACTGACCCGGCGTGCCGCGGGAATCACGTGGGGCACTCAGCTTGGCAGGAGGACGTACGCCGGGCCCGCGACAGCGCGCGTCAGGTCCGCGCCGGCTCGATGACTCCGGAAACCTCGCCGAGCGCGATCCGGCCGCCGGCGGTGCCGGGCGCGGTGTAGCGGAGCATCACCTCGTCGCCGTCCTCGAGGAAGGTGCGACCGTCTCCCCAGAATTCGGCACCGAACGGCTCGGTGCCGCCCCAGCTCAGCTCGAGGAACGAGCCGCGCTGGTCGCGCTCGGGGCCGCTGATCGTGCCGGAGGCGTAGAGGTCTCCGGTGCGCAGAGAGGCTCCGTTGCCGGTGATGTGGGCCAGCATCTGCGCCGGCGACCAGTACATCGTGCGGTACGGCGGACGGCTCACGACCGTGCCGTTGAGCAGCACCTCGACGTCGATGTCGAGGCCCTGCACGTCGCCGGGGCCGAGGTAGGGGAGCGGCGTGGGGTCCTGGCCGGGCAGGTCGACCCAGGCCGCGGCGAGCGCCTCGAGCGGCGTCACCCACCGGGAGATCGAGGTGGCGAAGGACTTGCCGAGGAACGGCCCGAGCGGCACGTACTCCCAGGCCTGGATGTCGCGCGCCGACCAGTCGTTCAGCCCGACGACGCCGAACACGTGGTCGGCGAACGCGTCGTACGCCACCGGGCTGCCGAGCTCGGAGGGCGTGCCGACCACGAAGCCGAGCTCGGCCTCGATGTCGAGGCGGGTGCTGGGGCCGTACGTCGGGCCGTCGTCGCCGCGGCGCTGGCCGTTGGGCCGGATCACGGGCGTCCCAGACGCGACGATCGTGCCCGCGCGGCCGTGGTAGCCGACCGGGAGGTGCCGCCAGTTGGGCAGCAGGGGCTCCTGGTCGGGGCGGAAGATCCGGCCGACGTTGGACGCGTGGTCGAGGGACGCGTAGAAGTCCACGTAGTCGGCGACCTCGACCGGCAGGTGCAGGGTCACGTCGGCGACCGGCACGAGGTGGGGCTCGACGAGGTCGCGCTCGGTCTCGTCGGTGAGCAGCCCGGTGATCCAGCGGCGCACGGACTCGCGGACCCGGCGCCCCTCCGCCATCAGCGCGTTGAGCGAGGGCTCCTGGAAGACGTGGTGGACGTCGAGCATCTCGGCCGCCGCGACCGGAGCCAGGTCGAGCACCAGCTCACCGATCCGGACCCCGACGCGCGGCTCCTCGCCGGCGAGCGAGAACACGCCGTACGGCAGGTTGTCGATGTCGAAGAGCGAGCCCTCGGCGCCGTCCACCCAGGTGGTCATGAGTCCTCCAGGAGTCCGAGGGCGAGCAGGTCGGCGAGGGGCTCCTCGACGTCGCAGGACCCGAACGACGTGAACCACCGGCGTGCGCCGGCCAGGTCGAGGTCGCGGGCCTGGTCGGCCAGCGCGGTGCCGTCGCGGAGCTCGAGGACCTCGACAACGTCGTCGAGCGGGGTGCCGTCGAACAGCAGCCGGGTGGCGACGAGCACGTTGAGGAAGCCATGGTGCTCGAAGCCGTCGGCGCCGGTGTGGCGCACCGCGCGGTGCAGGCCGGCCGTGCACTTGAACGGCGTCTCCCGGTCGAGCGAGGCGTCGATCCAGCGGGCCAGGGCGGGCGCGGACGGGAAGGCCACCGCGTCCAGGCCGCCGGTGCGGAACTTGAGCCGCAGCTCGTTCTCCGCGACCACGTCGGCGGCGGCCAGCCACCCCGCCGTCGAGCCCACCCGCGGCAGCTCGACGTAGACGGGCACGTGGTCGTCGAGCACCCCGTCGGCGCGGGCGGCGTCGACCGCGGCGACCACCCGTCGGGCGTTGCCGGCCAGGTCGTCGAGGTCGCGCAGCGCGAGCTCCAGGCCCTCGAGCGCGATGTGCAGCTTGCGGCAGAGGTCGGCGGGCCCCGCCACCTGACCGGCACCGCCGGTGAGCACGACCGAGAGCGCGGTCGGGGTGGACTTGAGCGCCGGGATGTCGGTGTCGCGGACCACGAAGGTGCCGACCAGGTCGCCGTACGGCTGTGAGCGGCGGGCGACATGGGCCCTGGCCGCGTCGCCGAGCGGGGCGTCGCCGGGCGGGAAGATGGCGGCGTCGTCGACCAGGCCACGCCAGGCCGGACCGGTGGGGTTCGTTGACACGCTGGCTACTCTAACCATGAAGCACATAACGGACGAAGGTGTCCGACTATCGGATGAATTGGAGTGCTGGTGGCCCATTACCGACGCCTGGGTGAGGTGCCCCCGAAGCGGCACACGCAGGTCCGCGACCCCGACGGCCGGCTCTACTTCGAGGAGCTGATGGGGGAGGAGGGTTTCTCCTCGGACTCCTCGCTGCTCTACCACCGCGGCGTCCCCTCGGCGATCGTCGCCTCCGAGGTCTGGGAGCTGCCCGACCAGACCCGCACGCCCAACCACCCGCTCAAGCCGCGGCACCTGAAGCTCCACTCCTTGTTCCCGGTGGTTGAGGAAGGCGCGCAGCGCCTGTCTCGAAACCAAGATGCCGTCAACGACCGGCGCCTCGTGCTCGGCAACAACGACGTGCGGATCTCCTACGTCGTCACCGGCGGCCATGACTCAGGGCCGGCGCCGTACTACCGCAACGCGATCGGCGACGAGTGCGTCTACGTCGAATCCGGCGCCGGCGTCGTGGAAAGCGTCTTCGGCGTCATCGGCTACCGCACCGGCGACTACGTGATGATCCCGCGCGCGACCACGCACCGCTGGGTGCCGGCCGAACCGAGCCGGCTCTACGCCATCGAGGCCAACAGCCACATCGCGCCGCCCAAGCGCTACCTCTCCCGCTACGGCCAGCTGCTCGAGCACGCGCCGTACTGCGAGCGGGACCTCTACGGGCCGACGCAGCCCTTCGTCCAGGAGGGCACGGACGTCGACGTCCTCGTCAAGCACCGCACCAGCACCGGCATCGTCGGCACCCGGATGACCTACGCGACCCACCCCTTCGACGTGGTCGGGTGGGACGGCTGCCTCTACCCCTACACGTTCAACATCGACGACTACATGCCGATCACCGGCAAGATCCACCAGCCGCCGCCGGTGCACCAGGTCTTCGAGGGGCACAACTTCGTGATCTGCAACTTCCTGCCGCGCAAGGTCGACTACCACCCGCTGGCGGTCCCGGTGCCCTACTACCACTCGAACGTCGACAGCGACGAGGTGATGTTCTACGTCGGCGGCGACTACGAGGCGCGCAAGGGCTCGGGCATCAACCTCGGCTCGATCTCGCTGCACCCGGGTGGCTACGCCCACGGTCCGCAGCCGGCCGCCGTCGAGGCGTCGCTGGGCGCGGAGTTCTTCGACGAGTCGGCGGTGATGGTCGACACGTTCGCCCCGCTCGACCTGGGCGAGGCCGCCCTCGCGGTCGAGGACCCGGCGTACGCCTGGACCTGGGCCGGCCGCGGCGGCGACGACCCGGCGGTCTTCTCCAACAGCTGACGCTCGGTGGGTCAGAGAGCGACCGGCTGGTTCGTGAGCGTCTTGTACGTGTACGCCGTGCCGATCAGGATCACCGGGATGGCCGCGATCAGGCCGACGCCGCAGATCAGGAAGCCGACGAAGTAGGTCGCGATGCTCAGCAGGAACCAGATGATCACCTCGCCGGCGTGGCTCTTGGTGAACTCGTAGCTCGCCTTGATCGCGTCGATCGCGCCGAGCTCCTGCCGGTCCATCAGGAAGTACAGCGTGAACGACGTGAAGAACGCGACCACCAGGCCAGGGATCACGCACAGGATCAGGCCGATGAAGGTGGCGATGCCGATGACCAGGGACGCGACGACGACCTCGCCGAGCTTGTGGGGCGACAGCAGGGTCTTCGGGTCGAGCTCCTTGCCCTCGGTGATGTCGAGGGCGCCGCGGACGATCCCGGCGCCGATGATCATCGAGATGATCCACGAGGCCAGGTTGAAGATCCAGCGGATGATGATGCTGTCGCTCACGACATAGCTGAGGATCGTGATCACGAGCTGGACCGCCACCAGCACCAGGATCGCGATCAGGATCGACCCCAGGTTGCCGGTGAACTTGTTCCAGCCGTAGCTCCACGCCGTGGTGGCGCTGTAGGCGCCACCCGGTCCTGGCGGAGCGGGCGGGGGCGGCGGGGGCGTGCCGCCGGGATCGCCGTACGACGGCGGTGGTGGCGGGGGCGGGGGAGGCGGGGCGGCCTCACCGTACGTGGGCGGCGGGGGCGGCTGCTCGGAAGGTGGCTCGTTCGTTGACATCCGGGGACTCCTGGATCTCTCTTCAAGGCTTGGCCAGTTGGCAACCTAGTCGCGCGCTGCCCGCGAGGTACAGGGCCGAAACGGGCTATTCACACGGCATCGTGAAGCGCCACATCGGGTACAGAACGGAGGCGCACTTGCCACGAGGGACAGGATGGGGACATGAGCCGCAAGCCACCGAGCCGGGATATCGACGAGCGGGAGCTGGAGGTGTCGGGCTCCGCCCACGCCGCGGCAGGAGTCACCGCCGTCGCCGTGAGCATGAAGCGATCCCTCGAGCAGATGGGGGTCCGTCGTACGGCGCAGTCCCTGCTCAAGCTCAACCAGGTCGACGGCTTCGACTGCCAGGGCTGTGCCTGGCCGGACCCCGATCCCGAGCACCGGCACACCGCCGAGTTCTGTGAGAACGGTGCCAAGGCGGTCACCGAGGAGGCGACCCTGCGCCGGGCCGGGCCGGGCTTCTTCCGCGAGCACTCACTCGCCGACCTCGCCGACAAGTCCGACTACTGGCTGGGTCAGCAGGGCCGGATCACCGAGCCGATGGTGCTGCGCGCGGGCGCCACGCACTACGAGCCGATCTCGTGGGACGGCGCCTTCGAGCTGATCGGGCGCCACCTGAACGGGCTGGCCAGTCCGGACGAGGCGGTCTTCTACACCTCGGGGAAGACCTCCAACGAGGCCGCATTCGTCTACCAGCTCTTCGTGCGTGCGTTCGGCACCAACAATCTGCCCGACTGCTCCAACATGTGCCACGAGTCGACCTCGGTCGGTCTCGCCGAGGTGATCGGCATCGGGAAGGCGTCCGTCTCCTACGACGACGTCCTCGAGGCCGAGTTGATCGTGATCGCCGGGCAGAACCCGGGCACCAACCACCCCCGGATGCTCACCGCCCTGGAGGAGGCCAAGAAGAACGGCGCGAAGATCATCGCGATCAACCCGCTGAAGGAGGCGGGACTGGTCCGCTTCAAGAACCCCCAGCGTCCCAAGGGCGTGGTCGGGCACGGCACCGGGATCGCCGACCTGCACCTGGCGGTGCGGATCAACGGCGACCTCGCCTTGTTCCAGGCGATCGGGTCCCTGCTGCTGGCCTGGGGCGAGCTCGACCGGGACTTCATCGATCAGCACACCTTCGGCTTCGAGGAGTACGCCGCCCACCTGCGGGCGCTGGACTGGGACCTCGTCCTCGCGTCGACGGGGCTGACGCGTGTGGAGATCGAGGCGGCGGCCCGGATGATCGCGGCCTCCGGGAAGACCGTCTACTGCTGGGCGATGGGCCTCGTCCAGCACAAGAACGGCGTGGCCAACGTCAAGGAGATCGCCAACGTGGCTTTCCTGCAGGGCAACATCGGCAAGCCGGGAGCCGGTCTCTTCCCGGTGCGCGGCCACTCCAATGTCCAGGGTGACCGGACCATGGGCATCTGGGAGCGCCCGCCCGGGCACTTCCTCGACGCGCTGCGCGACGAGTTCGGCTTCGAGCCGCCGCGCGAAGACGGCTTCGACGCCGTCGCGGCCGTCAAGGCGTTCCGCGACGGCCACGCGAAGGTCTTCTTCGGCTTGGGCGGCAACTTCGTGGCCGCCATGTCCGACACCGCCGTCACCGAGGACGCTCTGCGCCAGGCCGAACTCACCGTGCACGTCTCGACCAAGCCGAACCGCTCGCACGTCGTCCACGGCCGCGAGGCGCTGATCCTGCCGGCGCTCGGACGCAGCGAGAAGGACCTCACCGGCGGTCAGCCGCAGCGAGTCACCGTCGAGGACTCGGTCTGCGCCGTGCACGCCTCGCAGGGACCCCTCCCGCCGGCCTCGTCGCATCTCAGGTCGGAGGTCGACATCGTCTGCTCGATGGCGCTCGCGACCCTGGGTGACCGGCACAGCATCCCGTGGGCCGCGTTCCGCGACGACTACACCGAGATCCGACACCGGATCGCTCGCGTCGTGCCCGGCTGTGCGGGCTACGACGAGAAGGTGGACCAGCCGGGAGGATTCGTGCTGCCGCACCCCCCGCGCGACACCCGAACCTTCCCCACCGAGAAAGACCTCGCGATCTTCACGGTGAGCCCGACCGAGGTGCTGCACGTGCCCGAGGGCCGACTCCTGCTCCAGACGATGCGCTCGCACGACCAGTTCAACACCACGATCTACGGCCTCGACGACCGCTACCGCGGCATCAAGAACGGTCGCCGGGTGGTCTTCGTGAACCCCGACGACATCGTGGGGCTGGGCCTCGAGGAAGGCCAGATCGTCGACATCGTCAGTGAGTGGGAGGACGGTTCGGAGCGGCGGGCGCCGCGGTTCCGGGTGGTTTCGTACGACACACCGCGGGGCTGCACGGGCGCGTACTACCCCGAGACGAACGCGCTGGTGCCGCTCAACTCGAAGGCCGAGGGCAGCAACCAGCCGGCTTTCAAGTCGGTCATCGTCCGGCTCGAGGCGGTGGTCGGGGAGCAGCCGGGCGAGGGTCGACCCGAGCTGAGCGAGCCGTCCGGTGCCGCCGAGAACGGACGTGGCGACGAGGAGAAGCGGCACGTCGAGCCGTTCCACCTCAGCTGACGCCGGCCGGTGGTCGATCGCATCGGAACCGCCCACAATGAGCAGGTGAGCAACCTCGAGGAGAGACCGGACGAGGTCACCGCCGCGGGCAGGGTCACCGGGTCCGTCGAGATCATGACGCCGCGCGAGGTCCCGCTGGGCGGGCCGCGGGCGATGCACGTGCGCCGTACCCTCCCGCAGCGGCACCGGTCGCTCATCGGCGCCTGGTGCTTCGTCGACCACTACGGGCCGGACGAGGTCGCGGACTCCGGCGGCATGTCGGTCGCCCCGCACCCGCACACCGGGCTGCAGACGGTGAGCTGGCTGTTCACCGGCGAGGTCGAGCACCGCGACAGCGCCGGCACCCACGCGATGGTGCGGCCGGGCGAGGTGAACCTGATGACCGCGGGCCGCGGGATCAGCCACTCCGAGGTCTCGCCGGCCACCACCACGACCCTCCACGGCGCGCAGCTCTGGGTGGCGCTGCCCGACAGCGACCGGCACACCGAGCCGGGCTTCGCCCACCACGCACCGACGCCGGTGACCGGCGACGGCTGGGAGGCGCGGGTCTTCCTCGGCTCGCTGCTGGGCGACACGTCGCCGGTCCCGACGTACACGCCGCTGCTCGGCGCTGAGCTGCTGCTCTCGCCGCGGACCACGCTGGCGCTCGATGTGGACGCGACCTTCGAGCACGGCGTCCTGGTCGACACCGGCGTCCTCTCGGTGGCGGGCGTCGAGACCAAGCAGCACGACCTCGCCTACGTCCCGCCCGGCAGCGCGACGCTCGAGATCACGTCGTACGACGAACCGGTCCGACTGCTCCTGCTCGGCGGCGCGCCGTTCGGCGAGTCCATCGTTATGTGGTGGAACATCGTGGCCCGCACCCACGAGGAGGTCGTCGCCTGGCGCACCGAGTGGCAGGCCCAGATCGTCGACGGGCACCTCACCGACGGCTGGTTCGGCATCCCGGTCGGCGACCACCTCCCGCCCATCCCGGCCCCGCCGCTGCCCAACGCGAGGCTCAAGGAGCGCCGCTAGCGAAACGACCCGGTGGTTGAGGTGCGAGCGAAGCGAGCCTCGAAACCACCCCTGTCGGCGGCGTCCGGGAGGATGACCGCATGCGACCCGTGACCGGCGACGACGGCCTCACCCGCTGCCCGTGGGCGGGCGGGCCCGGCGTGATGCGCGACTACCACGACGCCGAGTGGGGCAACCGGGTCCACGGCGAGGCGAGCTACCTGGAGCGGCTGACGCTCGAGGCGTTCCAGTCCGGGCTGTCGTGGTCGACGATCCTCAACAAGCGCCCGGCGTTCCGCGAGGCGTTCCACGACTTCGACGCCGAGGCGATCGCCGCCTTCGACGACGCCGACTTCGCGCGGCTGATGGACGACGCCCGCATCGTGCGCAACCGGTTGAAGATCCAGGCCACGATCACCAACGCCCGGGCGACGGTGACGCTCCGCGAGCGCGAGGGCCTGGAGGCGTTCGTCCTGTCGTTCGCCCCCGAGGTCCCGCCGGCGCCGGGCGACACCGGCGAGATGGCGACGATGTCCCCGGAGTCGAAGGCGCTCTCCACGGAGCTCAAGAAGCGCGGCTTCGTGTTCGTCGGCCCGACCACGATGTACGCCCTGATGGAGGCGATCGGGATCTTCGACCCGCACCTGGTGGGGTGCTTCAGGCGACGAAGCTGAGCACCGCCTCGGCGACCGCGCCGGGCTGCTCGAGCTGGAGGAAGTGCCCCGCGCCCGCGATGAGCGTCGCGCCGGCGAGCCGGGCGAGGCGCGGCTCCAGGCACCGGTCGCCCGCCCCGTGGAGGACCAGCAGCGGGTGGACGGGCTCGGCCAGGGCCGGCTTGATGCCGCTGTCGAGCATCGCCCGGTAGTACGACACGGCCGCCCGCGCGTGCGCATGGTTCGGGACCGCGTCGCGCAGCAGGGCGAGCTCCTCGGTCGCGTCGTACCCCGGGGACCACGAGCGCCACAGCCGCGCGGCGAGCCGGTCGAAGCGACGCTCCGCGAGACCGGGCACCTGGTTGTAGGCGATGTACCAGGAGTGCAGCGGCTGCCGCACCACCGCGCCCGCCCAGGTGCCGAAGGTCGCGCGCGTCGGGTTCATGGAGGAGAACGGCGGCACCGCCAGCGCGACGTGCCTGCCGTACGGCGACGCCGGGTCGGCCGCGACCGCGTTGGTCGTGATCGCGCCCCAGTCGTGGCCGAGGAGGACGGCGTCCGCGCCCCCACCGAGGGCCGTGTGCAGGGCGAACGCGTCACCGACCAGCGCCCGCACCGAGTAGTCGCCATCGGCCGGGATCCCCGACGGGGCGTAGCCGCGCAGGAACGGCGCCGCGACCCGGAGCCCGCGCTCGGCGAGCAGCGGTGCGACCCGGCGCCACGTCCACGCGGTGTCGGGGAAGCCGTGCAGCGCCACCACCAGCCGCCCGTCCGGCGGTCCCCACTCGAGGACGTGGACCGGGTGGCTCGGCAGGCTGACGTCGTACTCGCGCACGAGCGTCAGGGAACCAGAGCTGCGGCCTCCGCGGCGAGGGTGGTGATCCGGTCCCAGTCCCCGGACGCGACGGCGTCGGCCGGGGTCAGCCAGGAGCCGCCGACGCAACCCACGTTGGGCAGCGCGAGGTACGACGGAGCCGAGGCGGCCGTGATCCCGCCGGTCGGACAGAACCGCGCGGCCGGCACGGGCGAGGCGATCGCCTTGAGGAAGGCCACGCCGCCCGACGCCTCCGCCGGGAAGAACTTCAGCTCGGTGATGCCCGCCTCCAGCGCGGCCATCGCCTCGGAGACGGTGGCCGTGCCCGGCAGGAACGGCAGGCCCGTGTCCTGCATGGCGTGCAGCATCGAGCCGGTCACGCCGGGGGAGACGAGGAACTGCGCGCCGGCGCCCATGGCCAGCTTGGCCTGGCCGGGCTTCACGATGGTGCCGGCACCGACCAGGATCCCCGGCACCTCGTCGACGATCGCGCGGATCGCATCGAGGGCCGCGGGGGTGCGCAGTGTCAGCTCGATGGCGGGCAGCCCTCCGGCGACGAGGGCCTTGGCGATCGACACGGCATCGGTGGCGGAGTCGACGACGACCACCGGCATCACCGGCACGACGTCGAGGACGGACATCTCACGCGGGCTGGACAAGGGGGACCTCCTGGCGAGGGGCGGCGACGCCCGGGAAGACGCTGGCGCCGGCGTCGGCCGGGCCCACGGTGGCGCGGAACGCCGCGAAGAGCTCTCGGCCGGTCCCGGCCCATTCACGGCCCTGCGGTGAGCGGCCGGTGATGGGTCGTGCGACGAAGTCGTGGTGGTCGACGTGCAGGTCGAGGCGACCCGCGTCGGCGTCCACGGTCACGACGTCGCCGTCCTGGATGCGCGACAGCGGACCGCCGAGCGCGGCCTCCGGCGTGACGTGGATGGCGGCCGGGACCTTGCCCGACGCGCCGGACATCCGCCCGTCGGTGACGATCGCGACCCGCTGGCCGCGGTCCTGCAGCACGCCGAGCGCGGGCGTGAGCTTGTGCAGCTCGGGCATGCCGTTGGCGGCCGGCCCCTGGTAGCGGATCACCGCCACGAAGTCGCGGCCGTCGAGCGAGCCGGCGGCGAAGGCCTCGAGGAAGTCGTGCTGGTCGTCGAAGACGACCGCGGCTGCCGTGACCAGCCGGTGCTCGGGTTTGACCGCCGAGGTCTTGATGACCGCGCGGCCCAGCGGGCCGGTGAGCATCCGCAGCCCGCCGTCGACCGAGAAGGGGTCGCTCGCCGGACGCAGCACCGCGTGGTCGAGCGAGGCCGTCGGCCCGTCCTCCCAGGTCAGGTCGTCGCCGCGGAGCACCGGCTCCTGGGTGTAGCGCCACAGGCCGTGGCCGGCGACGGTCCGCACATCGTCGTGGAGCAGCCCCGCGTCCAGCAGCGTGCGGGTCAGGAAGGCGATCCCGCCGGCCGCGTGGAAGTGGTTCACGTCGGCCTCGCCGTTGGGGTACATCCGGCTGAGCAGCGGTACGACGGCCGACAGGTCGGACAGGTCGTCCCACGTCAGCGTGATGCCCGCGGCCCGGGCGATCGCGACCAGGTGCATCGTGTGGTTGGTCGACCCGCCGCTGGCGAGCAGCGCCACGCACGCGTTGACGATCGCCTTCTCGTCGACGATCTCGCCGATGGGCGTGAGGCTCTGCCCATCGGGGGCGCCCTGCGCGGTCAGCTCGACCACCCGGCGGCCGGCGGCACGGGTCAGCGCCTCGCGCAGCGGCGTGCTGGGGTTCACGAACGACGACCCCGGCAGGTGCAGGCCGAGCACCTCCATGAGCAGCTGGTTGGAGTTCGCGGTGCCGTAGAACGTGCAGGTCCCGGCCGAGTGGTACGACGCCGCCTCGGCCTCGAGCAGCTCCTCGCGGCCGACCTTGCCCTCGGCGTACAGCTGGCGGATCCGTGCCTTCTCGGAGTTCGGCAGGCCGGAGGCCATCGGCCCGGCCGGCACGAAGACGGTCGGCAGGTGACCGAAGGACAGCGCGCCGATCAGCAGCCCGGGCGTGATCTTGTCGCAGACGCCGAGCATCAGCGCGCCGTCGAACATGTCGTGGGAGAGCGCGATCGCGGTCGACATGGCGATCACGTCGCGGCTGAAGAGCGAGAGCTGCATGCCGTCGCGGCCCTGGGTGATGCCGTCACACATCGCGGGCACGCCGCCGGCGAACTGCGCGATGCCGCCCGCCTTGATGACCGACTTCTTCAGCAGCTCGGGGTAGTCGCGGTAGGGCTGGTGGGCCGAGAGCATGTCGTTGTAGGACGACACGATCGCGACGTTCGGCTTGGTCCGGCCGCGCAGCGCCTGCTTCTCGGTGGGCTCTGCGGCGGCGAAGCCGTGGGCGAGGTTGGCGCAGGCGAGCTGCCCGCGGGCCGGTCCGGCCTGGCCGGCGGCGCGGATCCGGGCGACGTACTCGGCGCGGCCGACGGTGCTGCGCTCGACGAGCCGCGCGGTCACCTCCGCGAGGACGGGATGGGGAGGGGTCACTGGTCGGGCTCCTGCCAGGTTCGGCCGTCACGCTCGATGAGCGTGGTGGCGGCGGTGGGTCCGGTGGTGCCTGCGTTGTAGCGCTTGGGGCGGTCGGGCGAGGCCGCCCACCGCGTGAGGATCGGCTCGGCCCACGTCCACGCGGCCTCGACCTCGTCGCGGCGCATGAAGAGGGTCGGGTTGCCTTTGATGACGTCCATCAGCAGCCGCTCGTAGGCGTCGGGCATCCGCTGCTCGAACGCCGTGGCGTAGCTCAGGTCGAGCGACACCGGGCGGAGGCGGTAGCCGCCGGGGCCGGGCTCCTTGGCCGTGAGGTGCAGGCGCATGCCCTCGTCGGGCTGCACCTGGATGTGCAACCGGTTGGGCGTGGTGACGCCCTCGGCGTTGGGGAACATCGCGTGCGGCGGCGCCTTGAAGACGACCACGATCTCGGAGGCCCGCCGGTCCATCCGCTTGCCGGTGCGCAGGTAGAACGGCACGCCCGCCCAGCGCCAGTTCTGCACCTCGGTCTTGAGGGCGACGAAGGTCTCGGTTCGGCTGCCGCCGTGGCCCAGGTCGTCGGAGTACGACGGCACCGCGACGCCGTCGACCAGGCCCGCCGTGTAGCGGCCGCGGACGGTGTCCTGGTCGACGTCGGCGGGGGTCATCGGCTTGAGAGCCTGCAGCACCTTGAGCTTCTCGTCGCGCACGGTCTCGCGCCCGACGTACGTCGGGGGCTCCATCGCGACCAGGCAGAGCAGCTGGAGGAGGTGGTTCTGCACCATGTCGCGCAGCGCGCCGGCGTGGTCGTAGTAGTCGCCCCGGCCGCCGACGCCCACGGTCTCGGCGACGGTGATCTCGACGTGGTCGACCCAGCGCGAGTTCCAGAGCGGCTCGAGGAACGTGTTGGCGAAGCGCGTGACCAGCAGGTTCTGCACGCTCTCCTTGCCCAGGTAGTGGTCGATGCGGAAGATCTGCGACTCGGCGAAGACCTGCCCGACGGCCTCGTTGACGGCCTGCGCCGACGCGAGGTCGTGGCCGATCGGCTTCTCGAGGACGACCCGGGCGTGCTCGTCGACGACCCCGATCTCGTCGAGGCGCTGGCAGATCGAGCCGAAGAGCTTGGGCGCCACGGCGAGGTAGAACACGCGCACGGCGTCCTCGGGGTGTGGCCGGTCCTTGAGCAGCGCGTGGAAGCGGTACCAGTCGTCGGGGTCCTCGGCGTCGAGCATCAGGTGGTGCAACCGGTCGAGGAAGCGGTCGACGGCGCCGTCGTACAGGTCGGCGGCGTCGACGTACGTCGTGAGCGCGGCGCGCACCTCATCGCGCCAGCCGGCGTCGTCGAGATCGGAGCGCGAGACGCCGAGGATCCGGTAGTCGGCGGGCAGCTGTCCCTCGAGATCGCGCTGGTAGAGCGCCGGCAGCAGCTTGCGCAGCGCCAGGTCGCCGGTCCCGCCGAACACGGTGAAGTCGCACATGTCCGGAAGCGCGTGCGGAGCGGGATGAGGGTCCATGGCATCCACGGTAGGGACGACTTTGGATCGATACAAGTCTAAGTAAGGTTTTTTCAAGGTCAAAGTAGGTCCGATTATGCTCACTCCGTGATCGAGTTGGTCGAGACCCGCGAGACGACCGCGCCTGCCACGGCCGGCGAGCTGCTCGAGCTCGTGCGTTCGGGGCGGGCCAGCACGCGGTCCCAGCTGCGGCTGCTGACCGGCCTCTCGCGCACCGCCGTGACCGCGCGGGTCTCGTCGCTGACCGCCGCCGGGCTGCTCCTCCTCGGCGAGGAGCTCGCCTCCACCGGCGGCCGCCCGCCCGGCGCCCTGGTCTTCAACAAGGACGCCGCGGTCGTCCTCGCCGTCGCCATCGGCCGGTCGCGCAGCCAGCTGGCCGTGCTCGACCTCGACGGCCAGGAGCTCACCTCCGACTCGCGCGACCACGAGGTCGGGGTCGGTCCCGACGACCTGATGCCCCAGATCGTCGAGCGGCTCCGCACGCTCCTCGACGGCGCTCAGTCCGATTCTGGGCAACCGCCGATCCTCGGCATCGGGCTCAGCCTGCCCGGCACGCTCGACCCGGTGCGTGGCCTGAGCATCGGCTCGCCGGTGATGTCGGGATGGGACGGCGTCGAGCTCGCGCCGTTCTTCGCCGGCCTGGGCGAGGCGCCGCTCTTCGTGGCGAACGACGCGGACGTGCTGGCCCGCTCGGAGCTGCTCGGCGGGGCCGGCTCGCTCGACGACGTCCTCGTCGTGAAGGCGTCCACCGGGCTCGGGCTCGGCATCGTGGCCGACGGCCGGGTGCTGAGCGGCAGCCTGGGCGCGGCCGGCGAGATCGGGCACACCATCGTCGACGCGGCCGGCGAGCTGCCCTGCCGGTGCGGTGCGACCGGATGCCTCGAGACGATCGCCGCCGGGTGGGCGCTGGTGGCCAGGATGGCCGAGGCCGGCCAGCCCGTCGGCCACGTGCGCGACCTCGTCGCGCTCGCCCTCCAGGGCGACTCGTTCGCCCGCGGCCTGCTCCGCGACAGCGGCCGTGAGCTCGGCGAGGTGCTCGCCGTCGCCATCAACCTGCTCAACCCCGCCGCCGTCGTGATCGGCGGCGACATGGCCGCGGCGTTCGACTTCTACGTCGCGGGCGTGCGCGAGAGCGTCTACCGGAGGTCGGCCCCGCTGGCCACCCGCGACCTGCAGTTCCTCGCGGCGACCCACGGCGACCGCGCCGGCGTGGTCGGCTGCGCCGCGCTGGCCCTCGACCACGTGCTCAGCCCGCTCGCGGTCGACGCCCGCCTCGCCGCCACCGGCTGACGCCGGCGGACCCCGTACCTTGACCCCCGTGGAACCCAACACCCTGCTCTGGATCCTGGCCGGCTTCCTGGCGGCCATCTTCGTCGGCACCGGCCTGCTCAAGCTGACGACCCCGCGCGACCGGCTGGTCGCCGCGGGCATGGGCTGGGCGCGGGAGTTCTCGCAGGAGCAGATCCGGCTGATCGGGATCGCCGAGCTGCTGGGGGCGGTCGGCCTGGTCGTGCCGCCGCTGCTGGACATCGTGCCGGTCCTGTCCCCGGTGGCCGCGAGCTGCCTGGCCCTCGGGATGACCGGCGCCACCGCCGTCCACATCCGCCGCCGGGAGTTCCTGCCCGACGCCCTGCGCTCCCTGGCGGTCGTCGTCATGTGCGTCGTGCTGGCGGCGTACCGGTTCGGACCACAGGCGTTCTGACCCCCTGGTGACGTCCGGGTCGGTAGCGTGACCCGCGTGATGCGCGTACACGCCTTCGGAGACGACGCCCTCGGGCACCACGACGCGGTCGGCCTGGTCGCCGCGATCCAGGACGGGGAGGTCTCGATCCCCGAGGTGATCGACGCCGCCATCGCGCGCACCGAGCGCCTCCAGACCGACCTCAACGCCGTCGCGTACGTCGCCTACGACCGCGCCCGGGCCGAGGCGCGCGACCCCCGCGGTGGCTTCTTCGCCGGCGTCCCGACGTTCCTCAAGGACAACGTCGACATCGCCGGGATGCCGACCCAGCAGGGCGCCGACGCCTACTCGCCGACGCCGCTCGCGAAGGACGGCGACTTCGCCCGCATGTTCCTGGCCACCGGCCTGGTCCCGCTCGGCAAGACCCAGCTCTCCGAGTACGGCTTCAGCCCCTCGGCCGAGCACCCGCGGATCGGGCCGGTCCGCTCGCCGTGGGACCCGGCGCACACCGCCGGCGCGTCATCGGCCGGTACGGCGGCCCTGGTCGCCGCCGGCGCCGTACCCCTCGCGCACGGCAACGACGGCGGCGGCTCGATCCGGATCCCGGCGGCGGTCAACGGCCTGGTCGGGCTGAAGCCGACCCGTGACCGGCTGGCCCAGGACGCGATGAACCGGCAGATGCCCGTGCGGATCGTCTCCGACGGCGTGCTGACGCGGTCGGTACGCGACACCGCGGCGTTCCTGCGCGAGGCCGAGCAGGTCTACCGCGCGTTGCCGCTCCCCCCGGTCGGCGACGTGACCCGGCCCGGGCGCAAGCGGCTGCGCATCGCCGTCCACACCGGCGGCATCGGCCGCCCCGCGTCCCCCGAGGTCGTGGAGCTCACCCTCAAGACCGCGCGGCTGCTCGAGGAGCTGGGCCACGAGGTCGAGCAGGTCGAGCACCCTGCCCCGGCGAGCACGCCCGACGACTTCCTCCTCTACTGGTCGATGCTCGCGATGGCGATCACCCGGACCGGCCGGCGCCAGTACGGTCCCACCTGGGACCGGACCCGCCTCGACAACCTCACGCTCGGGCTGGACCGGCACTGCAGCCGCCGGATGCACCGGCTGCCCGGCGCGATCCGTCGGCTGCGGCGGCTGAGCCGGGTCTCGGCCGACTTCCACCAGCGCTACGACGTCGCGCTGACCCCGACGCTCGCGCTGCAGACGCCGCTGGTCGGCCACCTCGACCCCACCAACGACTTCGACACCGTGATGGAGCGGATCCTCGAGTGGGTCGCGTTCACCCCGTGGCAGAACGCCACCGGCGACCCAGCGGTGTCGCTGCCGCTCGCGACCACGGCCGCGGGGCTGCCGCAGGGGATGATGTTCGCCGCCGGCGCGGGTCGCGAGTCCACGCTCCTGGAGCTCGCCTACGAGCTCGAGGAGGCCGCGCCCTGGCCCAGGATCACCGGCTGAGCGTCGCGGTCATCGTCGTACGACGAGCAGCGTCTGCGCCGACCGGGCGACCAGCCCGAGCTCGTCGTACACCGCTGCCGTGGCGACGCCGACCGCGCCGTCGCCCAGCGTCGTCTCGGCGTCCAGGCAGACCCACGCGCCGACCGGGTCGCGGAGCACGTGCACGGTCAGCTCGGTGTTGAGGAACCCCCATTCGGCCACGTCGAGGGCCGCGCTCGCGCCCGAGGCCGAGTCGACGCAGGCGAGCAGTCGCTGCACCGGCGAGATCGGCTCGCCCTCGACCAGGTCGGGCGTCCGCATCCACACCACGCCGGTGCCGGGCTGCTCGAGGCCGCCGCGGATCCAGCGCCAGTCGACCGCGTCGAGATAGCCGCCGTGCCAGCCGCGCGGCCGGTCGTGGCGGACGCCGTCGGACGGTGCGTGCGGCAGCGGCCCGGGTGCACCGCCGGGACCCTCCGACCTCGGGAACAGCCAGGCCCGGGCCGACGCCGCGACCCGGTCGCGCTCCACGTCGACCAGCTCCGCGCCGACCAGCTGCACGGACCTGCCCGGCCGCAGCACCGAGGCGCTGACGGCCACCGGGCCGACCGGGACCGGGCCGAGCAGCTCCATCGTGAAGCGGCCGATCCGGGCGTCGGACAGACGCTCCACGGAGCGCGCCAGGAGGGCCGCCGGAGGGCCGCCGTGCTGGGCCTCCGGCGACCACGGACCGGCCGTCGTGGGCAGTGATTCGAAGGTCTCGCGGGGGCCTGCCGCACCCTGCGGGGAGGGGCCGATCGAGCGGTAGAAACAGGTCTGTTCAGCCGATTTCTCGATCACGTACCCCCCTGTGTATCGTTCTCCGTCGTTGCCCCTTTAGCTCAGTCGGCAGAGCGTCTCCATGGTAAGGAGAAGGTCTACGGTTCGATTCCGTAAAGGGGCTCTGGGTTCGGGAGGCATCGGCCAGTACGCTGGCCGATGTGCACCCTGTCCCCGTGGCGGGGTAGCTCAGGTGGTTAGAGCACACGACTCATAATCGTGGTGTCGCGGGTTCGAGTCCCGCTCCCGCTACTCGTACGTGTTCGACCGCAGCACCCAGCAACGCCCATCGACAAAGGACTTCCCGTGGCTAGCAAGAGCTCCGACGTTCGCCCCAAGATCACGCTCGCGTGCGTGGACTGCAAGGAGCGCAACTACATCACCAAGAAGAACCGCCGCAACGATCCCGACCGCATGGAGCTGAAGAAGTTCTGCCCGCGTTGCCGCACCCACACCGATCACCGCGAGACCCGCTGATCCCAGCTCTTCCATCGGCCCGCCAGACATCGTCTGGCGGGCCGACGTCATTTCAGACCGAGCAGGCGGGGCGCTGCCAGCGCGCGAAGTCGGAGACGTCGAGACGCAGCAGCATCGGGACGACGGGTCGCCCGCCGAGGTCCTGGTAGCGCTTCGCACCGGCCTCGCTGACCACCCAGAGCGAGTCGTCGCCGACGAGGTCCATCCCCTCGGCGCCGGGGACGAACGCCCGCCGGTGCGTGCCCGCGGGGCCGACCAGCACGCCGCAGCGGGTGACCGACTGGGCGAACCACGCGGCGGCCGGCCGCCCGCCGAACGAGCCCCAGACGGCGCCCTGCGTGGCCGGCGGCGCGCTGGTCGAGCCGCTCGCCATGTCCGGGGTGACGTCCAGGACGGACGAGCCGAGGATGGTGTCGGTGTCGAACCAGTCGACCTGGGCCCGCCGATGCGGGTACCAGCGGCCGACACCGAGCCGGCCCGTGCCGTCGACCAACGCGAACGACCCGCGCAGCGGCGGTGTCAGCGCCCAGACCCGCGCGACGTCGAGCGTCTCCGGGTCGATCAGCCACAGCCGGGTCGTCTCGACCAGCCACAGCCCGTGCTCGTCGCGGACCAGCCCGCCGCCGTGGCGGCACTTGAGCGGGTCCCGATCACCGACCTGGCCGGCCACCGGGTCCAGCCGGTCCACGACCTTGCCCGTCCGCACGTCGACCCGCTCGATGATGCAGTAGCGGTAGTGCACCGGTGACGCGCCGTCGAAGCCGCTCACCCAGGCGGTGCCCCCCGCGACGGTGACGCCCTGCGGGATGAAGCCCCTGCCGGTGCGCAGCCAGACGCCCGCGCAGACCGCGTGGTCGTTGGCGAACCGGTCGAGCTCCTTCTTCGGCAGGTACGACGGCGGCCGGCCGCGCACGTCGTCGTACGAGATCGGGCCGCAGCCCTCGCGGGCGTCGACCTTGCCGGCGTCGTAGCCCTCGGGTGGGGTGCCGCCGGCACCCGACGTGCAGGCCGCGGCTCCCAGGAGCAGGGCGAGCAGGACCGACACCCCCCGCACCCGGAACCATCGGCTCGGCCATTGGCTAGGTTGGCGGCATGCCAGTCGACCAGTCTCTCGTCGGCCGGGTCTTCCCACCCACCCGACCTTATGTCGTGTCGGAGGAGAAGATCCGCACCTTCGTCGAGTCCACGGGTGGCGACTACGCCGGCGGCCCGGCGCCCGCGACCTTCCCGATCGTGCTCGCCTTCGACGCGATGAACGCGTTCCTCGAGGCCGAGTCGATCGACCTCTTCCGGATCGTGCACGGCGAGCAGAAGTTCGCCTACGAGCGCCCCGTCGTGCCCGGCGACGTGCTCACCGCGACCCTCACCGTCGCCACGCTGCGCCAGATCGCGGGCAACGACATCATCGGCACCACCAGCGAGATCACCGACGGCTCCGGCGCCCTGGTCTGCTCGACGTCGGCGACCCTCGTGCACCGGGGGGCCGACGGATGACCCTCGACACGCAGGTCTTCACGATCACCCGCGCCGACCTCGTCCGCTACGCCGAGGCGAGCGGCGACCACAACCCGATCCACCAGGACGAGTCCGTCGCGGTGGGCGTCGGCCTGCCCGGCGTGATCGCGCACGGCATGTACACGATGGCGCTCGCCGCCCGCGCGGTCTCGGAGTGGTTCCCGGACTCCGAGGTGGTCTCCTTCGGCTGCAAGTTCACGAACCCCGTGGTCGTCCCCGCCGACGGCGGCGTCGAGCTCGAGGTCGTCGGCGAGGTCAAGGGGACCGAGGACGGCCTGACGACGGTGCTGCTCACGGTCACCTGCGACGGCGTGAAGGTCCTCGGCATGCCTCGTGCTGTCCTGCGGGAAGCAGCCCTGCGTGGCTGAGCTGCTCGCCGACCACACCACGCTCCGCCTCGGCGGGCCTGCCGGCCGGTTCGTCAGCGCGACGACCGACGACGAGCTGGTCGAGGCGGTCGGAGCCGCCGACGCCGCGGGCGAGCCGCTGCTGGTCCTGGGCGGCGGCAGCAACCTCGTGGTCGCCGATGCGGGCTTCCCCGGGACCGTCGTCCACGTCGCGACGCGGGGCGCCAGCCCGGACGTCGAGGACGAGGCCTCCTGTGGTGGCGTCCTGGTGACCGTCGCCGCGGGGGAGATCTGGGACGACCTGGTCGCCCTCGCCGCCGAACGGGAGTGGATCGGCATCGAGGCCCTCTCCGGCATCCCCGGCTCGGTCGGCGCGACGCCGATCCAGAACGTCGGCGCCTACGGTCAGGAGGTCAGTCAGACGATCGCGTCCGTGCGCGTCTGGGACCGCAAGCTCCGTGGTGTGCGCACCTTCGCCAACGCCGACTGCGGCTTCGGCTACCGGACGTCCCGCTTCAAGGCGGACCCCGGACGACACGTCGTCCTGTCCGTCACCTTCCAGCTGCGTCAGGGCAGCCTCGGCGAGCCGGTGGCGTACGCCGAGCTGGCCCGCACCCTGGGCGTCGACATCGGCGCCCGCGCCCCGCTCGCCGACGTACGTCGGGCCGTGCTCGGCCTGCGGGCCGGCAAGGGCATGGTGCTCGACCCGGCCGACCACGACACCTGGAGCGCCGGGTCGTTCTTCACCAACCCGGTGGTCGCGGCCGAGGCGGTCCCGGCGGGCGCGCCGGCGTGGTCGCAGCCCGACGGCTCGGTCAAGACGAGCGCCGCCTGGCTGATCGAGCACGCCGGCTTCGCCAAGGGCCACGGCACCGACCGGGCGGCCCTCTCCGGCAAGCACACGCTGGCGCTGACCAACCGGGGCGGCGCGAGCACCGACGACCTGCTCGCGCTCGCCCGCGAGGTGCGTGACGGCGTCGAGGCGCGCTTCGGCATCCGGCTCGTCAACGAGCCGGTGCTGGTCGGCGTCGAGCTGTAGCCGCTAGTAGCCGTTGTTGTTGATGGTGGTGCCGCTGTCGCCCGCGGCGACGACCACGAGTCCGATGAACGCGATCAGGACCACGATCGCGACGATCAGGAGCACCGTGCCGATGATGCCCATGATCCGGCCGGCGTTGGCGAGCTCGCGGCCGCTGTAGGCACCCGGGTTGGCGTCGATCTCCTTCACCGCCCGGCCGCCGATCACCCAGGCGAAGGGCGACAGCACCAGCGTGATGCCGCCGCAGACGAGGATGCCGGCGAGGCCGATGAGGCTGAGGACCAGCGCCGTGGTCGCCGAGGGGTGCGCCGGCACCGGTGGTGCGAAGCTGTACTGGCCGTACGACGGCTGCCCGGGCTGGGGCTGCTGGTAGGGCTGTTGGTACGGCTGGCCCGCCTGCGGGGGGCCGTACGGGTCCTGCCCGTAGGGCTGGTGCGTCGGCGGGGGCTGCTCGGGTCCAGGGCCGGGGTCGGAGGAACTCATGGGGTCATCGTCTCAGGCTCGGCCGCCAGCCACCGGTCGACGTCGGTGGTGATCGCGGCCTTCACGTCGTCCGGCGCCCGGGAGGCGCGCACCGACATCCGGGCCAGCTCGGCCAGCTGCGCGTCGTCGAGCTCGTGCGCGGCCCGCATCGTGGCGTACTGCCCGGCCAGCCGGGAGCCGAAGAGCAGCGGGTCGTCGGCGCCGAGGGCGACCGTGGCGCCCGCGGCCAGGAGCGTGGGCAGCGGCACCGACGTCAGGTCGGAGTAGACGCCGAGCGCGACGTTCGAGACCGGGCAGACCTCCAGGGCGACACCGGCCTCGACGATCCGGTCGAGGAGCGCGGGGTCCTCGGCGGCGCGGACGCCGTGGCCGAGGCGGTCGGCGTGGAGGGTGTCGAGGCAGAGCCGGATGTGCTCCGGACCGCGCAGCTCGCCGCCGTGCGGTGTCAGCAGCAGGCCGGCGCGCTCGGCGATCTGGAAGGCCCCCGCGAAGTCGGCGGTGCTCCCGCGCCGCTCGTCGTTGGACAGCCCGAAGCCGACCACCCCGCGCCCGGCGTACTGGCCGGCCAGCCGGGCCAGGGTGCGGGCGTCGAGGGGGTGGCGGGTGCGGTTCGCCGCGATGACGACCGCCATCCCGAGCCCGGTCTCGGCCGAGGCGTCGCGGACCGCGTCGAGCACCAGGTCGGTGAAGGCCGTGATCCCGCCGAACCTCGCGCCGTACCCGCTGGGGTCCACCTGGATCTCCAGCCACCGGCCGCCGTCGCGGACGTCGTCCTCGGCGGCCTCACGCACCAGCCGGCGCACGTCGTCCTCGGTGCGCAGCACCGAGCGGGCGACGTCGTAGAGCCGCTGGAAGCGGAACCAGCCCTTCTCGTCGGCCGCCGAGAGCTCGGGGGGCCACTCGGAGACCAGCTGGTCGGGCAGCCGGATGCCGTCGCGCTCGGCGAGCTCGAGCAGCGTCGCGTGCCGCATGGAGCCCGTGAAGTGCAGGTGCAGGTGCGCCTTCGGGAGCTCGCGCAGGGACCGGTCGTTGCTAGCCAACCAGCTTCTCCGCGGCGGCCAGTCGCGCGCAGGTCGCCACCGCGCGGGTGGCGGCCTCGACCTCGGCCTGCTCCGGGAACGTGGGCGCCAGCCGGATGTTCCGGTCGCGCGGGTCGTCGCCGTGGGGGAAGGACGAGCCCGCAGGCGTCAGCGCGACGCCGGCCTGCTTGGCCAGCTCGATCACCCGCGTCGCCGTGCCGTCGAGGACGTCG
>JAOPXG010000096.1 GCA_025965275.1 Nocardioides sp. | reverse complement strand
GCACCCGGTCGACAGGGCGACGCCCGGCCGGCCCGGGCGCACTGGGCCTGCCCTCGCGCCGGGCGGCGATCGCGGTGGACTGCGACAGTGCCTCCGCCTCGGCGTACAGCTCGGCGTACGCGCCCCGCAGCTCGTCGAGCCGGGCGTGGACGTCGGCGGTGTCGCCGCCCTCGTCCGCGAGCCGGTCGAGCTGCTGCCAGCTCTCCTCGGCGATCTCACGCAGCCGCGGCGGCACCTCGAGGTCGTCCCAGGTCAGCTGGACGCGGCGCAGGGTGGGGTCGACGAACTGGTGGACGCGACGGACGTCGTTGGCCGCGGCGATCTTGACGGCGCGGAGGTCGAACTGCTGGCCGATGCCGAAGAGCGGGATCGTCCAGTCCGTGAGGAGGTCCTGGTAGCGGACGAAGCGGCGCGCGGATCCCCGGGTGGACCGCTCGGTGTGCAGCATCATGTTGACCCAGGCGGCGGTGCGCGCCACCTCGGTGGCGCCCTGGCCCGAGCCCGGCGCGGCGTAGTACTTCTCCTTGCTGCCGACGACCTCGGCCACCGGGCGCAGCATCGTGACGTACGCCGGCGTCGCGTCGCAGCGCACCGCGACCGCGCGCCACAGGCTGAGGAACCACGCCATCCGCGGGTCCTTCACGACGAGCTCGGGGCCACCCTCGACGAACTGCTCCTCGAGCCAGTCGTGGAGCCGGTTGCGCAGCGGCTCCGACGTCGACAGCTTGCCGGTCTCGAACCACGCCTTCGGACGGGCGTCGGACACCTGGACGTTGCAGCGCTTCAGCAGCTCCTGGTGCAGGTCGACCACCCATTGCGGCTCGCCGAAGCCCTTCGGGTTCGTCTCGTCGGCCGCCACCTCGGGCTGCGGGACGTGCAGGCCGAGCGTCTGCAGGGCGCCGGCCACCGTGCTGGTGCCGCTGCGGCCCGAGCCGACCACGAAGACGATCCGTCGCGTGCCCGAGGAGAGGTCGTCGGTCGCCATGGCGGACAGCCTAGGGCGATCCGGGTCAGCCGATCGACTTGGTCTGGGCGGCGATCATGTCGGCGTACCACTGGAAGGAGCGCTTCGGCGTACGCACCAGGGTCTCGTAGTCGACGTGCACCAGCCCGAAGCGCTGGGTGAAGCCCTCGGCCCACTCGAAGTTGTCCATCAGCGACCACGTGTAGTAGCCGCGGACGTCGACACCGCGCTGGACGGCGGTCGCCACCGCGCGCAGGTGGGAGTCGAGGTAGTCGATGCGCTGCTGGTCGTCGACGATGCCGTGCTCGTCGGGGCCCATGTTGTAGGCGCAGCCCGACTCGGTGATGTAGATCGGCGGCAGCGCGGCGCGGTAACGGGCGCGCAGCGTGATCAGCCACTCGCGCAGCGCGTCGGGCACGATCGGCCAGCCGAGATCGGTGGTGTCGTAGCCGACGAGCTCGCGGAACTCGAAGGGCATCTCGGCGTCCTCGCGGGCGGCGCCGATCTTGAACGGGTTGTAGTAGTTGACGCCGTAGAAGTCGAGCGG
The DNA here is from genome assembly GCA_025965275.1 of Nocardioides sp. Lineage (GTDB taxonomy): Bacteria > Actinomycetota > Actinomycetes > Propionibacteriales > Nocardioidaceae > Nocardioides. Next base: position 5,187 of record JAOPXG010000096.1, on the reverse strand, counting down.
CTGGCGGATCACCGCCATGTCGCCGTCCTCGGCGATGCCCTCGAGCAGCGGCTGCAGGTCGACCGGGTAGCGCCCGAGCAGCATCGGCTCGGTGAACATGCCGTTCCACAGCGCGTCGAAGAGCTTGGTGGCGCCGACGTCGGCCGCGTCGTCGCTGGCCGGCCACATCGGCGCGTGGTTGTTGGCGCAGCCGATGCTGGTGGCGCCGGCCTGGCGCAGGGCGATCGCGGCCCGGCCGTGCGCGAGCAGCAGGTGGTGGGCCACCGGCATCGCGTCGAACATCAGCGTCCGGCCCGGCGCGTGGATGCCGATCGAGTAGCCCATCATCATCACGACGTTGGGCTCGTTGATCGGGATCCAGTGCTCGACCCGGTCGGCGAACCGCTCGCCGAGGATCGCGGCGTACTCCGCGAACCGGTCGACGGTCGCCCGGTTCAGCCAGCCGCCGTCGTCCTCGAGCGCCTGCGGCAGGTCCCAGTGGTAGAGCGTCGCCATCGGCTGCACGTCATTGGCGAGCAGCTCGTCGATCAGGCGGTCGTAGAAGCCCAGGCCCTCGGCGTTCGGCTTGCCGGACCCGGTCGGCTGGATCCGCGGCCAGGAGATCGAGAAGCGGTAGCCGCCCACGCCGAGCTGCTTCATCAGCGCGACGTCCTCGACGTAGCGGTGGTAGTGGTCGCACGCGACGGCACCGCTCGACCGGTCGTGGATGTGCCCCTCGCCCTCGCAGAAGGTGTCCCAGATGCTCGGGCCCTTGCCGCCCTCGGTGGCGGCTCCCTCGATCTGGTACGCCGCGGTGCTGGTGCCGAATCGGAAGCCGGGCGGGAGCTGGGGAAGGGGCCGGTCGGGCCGTGGTGCGGGCACGGCACAATGATGCAGGTGACCGTGGAGATCCGCCGGGGAACGGACCGGTACCTCACCCGGGGTGACGGATATTTCACCCGCCACTCGTTCTCGTTCGGCGAGCACTACCACCCCGACAACGTCCGCTTCGGACCGATGGTGTGCCACGACGACCACCGGCTCGCGGCCGGCGCCGGCTTCGACGACCACCCGCACGCCGACCTCGACATCGTCACCTGGGTCGTGTCCGGGTCGCTGCACCACACCGACTCGGCCGGGCACACCGCCGTGGTCCGGCCCGGCGAGGTGCAGGTGCTCTCGGCCGGCTCCGGGGTCAGGCACTCCGAGGTCGCCGGGCCCGAGGGCCCGGCCCGCTTCGTGCAGGTCTGGCTGGCGCCGCAAGAGTCGGGCACCACGCCGGCGTACTCGGTCACCCCCGTCGACCTGCGACCTGGCGAGCTGGCGGTGGCCGCCCGGGTGGGCGAGGCGACGTTCAGCGTCGCCCGGCTGTCGGCCGGCGAGTCCGTGACCCTGCCCGACGGCCCGCTCCAGCACCTCTTCGTCGCGGGCGGCGCGCTGGTGCGGTCGTCGATGGCCGAGCCGTTGTCGGACGGCGACGCCTTCCGGATCACCGACCACCCGGGCCTGGAGGTCACCGCCGCGGTCCCGACCGAGCTGCTCGTCTGGTCGTTCGCATGAGCACGTCGCGGCGGGCGCTGCTGCTCCCCGGGCGCGCCTACCCCACGACGATGCCGCTGCTCTTCTTCACCGGGCTCGCCCTGGCCGAGCACGGCTGGTCGCCGTGCGCCGTGTCCTGGAAGCTGCCCCCGGACGTGACCGACCCGAACCGCTGGGTCGCGGACCGGGCGGCGGCGGCCGTCGCGGCCGAACCGCCGACCGACCGGTGGCTGTACGCCGCCAAGTCGCTGGGCACCCGGATCGTGCACGCCGCGGCCGACGGTCTCCGCGCCGACGCCTACGTGCTGCTCACCCCGTTGCTCGTCGAGCCGGAGGCGGTGGACGCGGTCGGGGCGCTCGTCTCCGACGGGGTGCCCGTGCTGATCGTCGGCGGCACCGCCGACCGGTTCTGGTCGTCCGAGGGTGCCCGCGAGACCGGCGCCACGATGCTCGAGGTGCCGGACGCCGACCACGCGATGGCCGTCCCCGGTGACGCCGTACGCACCGCCCAGGTCCACCTCGAGGTCACCCGCGCGGTCGACGCGTTCCTCGGCTCGCTGACCTTGTAACGCGGGGTTATCGGAGCCAGGCACGCGTTCGAACACGTGCCTCGCCCACATAACCCCGCGTTACAAGCGTCGGCGCACCCCGGCCGCGATCGCGGACATGCTCGACAATCCAGGGCCGCGCCACCTGTAACGCGGTCAGGCGAGGACGGAGAGGACCCCGGGGAGGATCTCGACGACCGCCGGGGCGGCGTCGAGCGGGGGCAGGGAGCCGAGCGGCTCGCCGTCGCCACCCACCGGGATCGGGGAGCGGGCGCTGCCGCGCAACTCGACCCGCTTGCCGGACAGCACGGTGACCTCGGGCAGGTGCACGTGGCCGCCGTCGTACACCTTCGGCAAGGACCGCATCAGCGCCAGCCGGCCGGCGGCCTCGATGACGACCACGTCGAGCAGCCCGTCCTCGACCGAGGCGGGTGGGGCGATCTGCATGCCGCTGCCGTAGTACGCCGAGTTCGCGACCACGACCGTGGCCGCGGCGTACTCGGCCTCGATCCCGTCGACCGACACCCGGTAGCGGCCCGGCTGGTACGTCGCGAGGGCGCGCAGCGCGGCGTACGGGTACTGGAGCTTGCGCGGCAGCCAGGTCGCGCCGTCGACGATCTCGGCGGCGCGGGCGTCGACGCCGGCGTAGACCGACCCGGCCACCAGGCGACGTGTCGGACCGAAGCCGTCGACGGCGAGCAGGTCGACCGGTCGCACGGCCGCGTCGAGCAGCAGCCGGGCCTGGCCGGCCGCGTCGTCGGGTACGCCGAGCATCCGCGCGAAGTCGTTGCCACGCCCGGCCGGGACCACGCCCAGGGTCCCGCCGCGCTCGGAGACCAGCCCGGCGAGCGACGAGAGCATCCCGTCGCCACCGACCGACACGACGACGTCGCCACGGCCGACGGCCGCCTCGACGAGCTCGACCATCGCGTGCGGACCGGGCGAGTAGGTGACGTCGACGGTCGAGCCCGCCTCGCGGAGGATCCGCGCGACCGGGACCACGGCGCCGGTCGCCGCGCCGCCGCCGGACGTCGGGTTGACCAGGAAGGTGAAGGAGCGGCTCACGGGATCAGCACCCCCGGGTTGAGGATGCCGGTCGGATCGAGGTCGGCCTTGACCGCGCGCAGCACCGAGACACCGAGCCGGCCGATCTCCTCGGCGAACCAGCGCTTGTGGTCGGTGCCGACCGCGTGGTGGTGGGTGATCGTGGCACCGGCGGCGATCATGGCGTCGCTCGCCGCGGCCTTGGCGCGGCCCCACTGGGCGAGCGGGTCGTCGGACTCCTTCGCCGCGACCGTGAAGTAGAGCGAGCAGCCGGTCTCGTAGACGTGGGAGATGTGGCAGAGCACGATCGACGGCTGGCCGAGCTCGCGCTCGAGCGCTGTCTTCACGTCGGCGTACAACCGGTCCACGTTCGACCAGAAGGTCGCGGTCTCGAGCGTCTCGACGAGCACGCCGACGTCGAGCATCGAGTCGCGGAGGTACGGCGCGTCGAAGCGACCGTGCGCCCACCTGTCGCCCGGCTCCGTGCCGACACCGGTGCCGCCGAGCCCGGTCAGCACCGCGGTCACGGCAGCCTGCTTGGCGTCGACGGCGGCCCGCTCGCCCTCGTAGCCGGTGATCATCAGGCAGCCGGTCGCGCCCTCGCCCCCGACCGAGCTGGGGTCGGCCAGGTTGATCGACGTCTCGGCCTCGTCGGAGAGCCGGATGACGGTCGGCAGCAGCCCGGCCTGCGCGAGGGTGCGCATCGCGGCGGCACCCTCGGCGAAGCTCGGCCAGCGCCAGCCCTCGTAGACCCTGACCTCGGCGACCTTGCGCACCCGGACCGTCACCGACGTGATGACGCCGAAGGTGCCCTCGGAGCCGAGGATCAGCTGGCGCAGGTCGGGTCCCGCGGCGTTCGCCGGCGCGGTGCCGAGGTCCAGCCTGCCCCGCGGGGTCGCGACCGTCAGGCCGACGACGAGGGCGTCGAAGCGCCCGAAGCCGGCGCTGGACTGGCCGCTGGAGCGGGTGGCGGCGAAGCCGCCGATGGTGGCGTACTCGAACGACTGCGGGAAGTGGCCGAGGGTGACGCCCTCGGCGGCGAGCAGCGCCTCGGCCTCCGGGCCGCGCAGGCCGGGCTCGAGGGTGGCGGTCATCGACACGTGGTCGACCGAGACCAGCCGCTTCATCCGGACCAGGTCGAGGCTCAGCACGCCCGCGAACCCCTCGCGGCGCGCCACCAGCCCTCCGGTCACCGACGTGCCGCCGCCGAAGGGGACGACCGCGAGGAGGTGCTCGACTGCGAAGGCCAGCACGGCGGCGACCTCGTCGTGGGTGCCCGGCCGGACCACCGCATCCGGGGCGTCGGCGAGGTCGCCGGCGCGGGCACGCAGGAGGTCGGGCGTGGACTTGCCGCGCGTCCGCAGCCGCCGGGTCTCGTCGTCGGTCAGGACGTGCTCGGCGCCGAGGACGGCGGCGAGCTGGTCGAGCAGGGCCGGCTCGATGGCCGACGCGACGAGCGGCGGATCGACCAGCGCCGGCCGGTCGTCGGCGCCGAACACCAGGTCGACGATGCCGCGGGCCGACTCCGGGAGGGCGGTCGCCCGGTCGGGACTGCCCCACCGGGAGGGGTGCATCTCGGGCTGCTGGACGGTGGGCAGGCTCGGGCTCATGCGTTACACTGTGACACATGACGTCACTTCGTCACAACAGCGAGCCGCACCCCCAGCCCCGGGACACCTACCTCGACGCGGCCCGGGCGTGCATCCTCGACGTCGGCTGGCGGCGTACGACGCTCACCGAGGTCGCCCGTCGGGCCGGCGTCTCGCGGATGACGATCTATCGCACCTGGGCCGACATGCCCCAGCTGCTCGCCGACCTGATGACCCGGGAGTGGGCCGGCGTGGTGACCGAGACCCTGGCCGACGAGGACCCCGCTGCACCCAGCGTCGACCGGCTCGTCGGCGACATCGTCGGCACCGTGCAGCGGCTCCGCGACAACGAGCTCTTCGTGCGCATCGTCGAGCTCGACCCCGAGCTGCTGCTCCCCTACCTGCTCTCGCGCCGCGGCCGCTCGCAGGACGCGATCCTCGAGCTCACCGTCGCGGCGATCCGCGACGGTCAGGCCGAGGGCACCATC
>JAOPXG010000094.1 GCA_025965275.1 Nocardioides sp. | reverse complement strand
ACCGTCACCCACGACGCCTCGCCGTCGCTGGTCTCGATCAGCACCCGCGTGATCGCGTCGGTGCCGTGGCCCTGGTCGAGGATCCGCACCTTGTAGTCGATCAGCTCGAACTTCGCGACCTCCGGGTACGCCTGCCCGATCGCCTCGCGCAGCGCGTGGTCCAGCGCGTTGACCGGTCCGTTGCCCTCGCCGGTCACCACGTAGCGGACGCCGTCGGCCTTGAGCTTCACGGTCGCCTCGGTGACGGCCTCGTCGCGCGTCGTCCGGTTGGGGAGGGTCTCGGTGATCACCCGCCACGACTCGACCTCGAAGTACGACGGCCGCACGCCCTCGACCTCCTCGACCAGCAGCAGCTCGAACGACGCGTCGGCCGCCTCGAAGGTGTAGCCGCCGTTCTCGAGCCGCTTGACCCGGTCGGTGATCCGGGTGACCAGCTCGCGGTCGCCGGAGAGGTCGAAGCCGAGCTCGCGCCCCTTCAGCTCGATCGACGCACGACCGGCCATGTCGGAGACCAGCAGCCGCATGTCGTTGCCGACGCCCGCCGGGTCCATGTGCTGGTAGAGGTTCGGGTCCACCTTGATCGCGCTGGCGTGCAGGCCGGCCTTGTGGGTGAAGGCCGAGCTGCCGACGTACGGCTGCCGCGACGCCGGCGGGAAGTTCGTGACCTCGGCGACCGCGTGCGCGATCCGGGTGGCGTCGCCGAGCAGCCCCTCCGGCAGTACCTGGCGATCCAGCTTGAGCTGGAGGTTGGCGACCACGGAGACGAGATCGGCGTTGCCGGTGCGCTCGCCGTACCCGTTGATCGTGCCCTGCACGTGGGTGGCGCCGGCCTCGACGGCCGCCAGCGTGTTCGCGACCGCGCAGCCGGTGTCGTTGTGGCAGTGGATCCCGACCCGCACCTGGGCGCTCTCGCGCACGTCGTGGACGACGTCGGCCACCCAGCCGGGGAGCATGCCGCCGTTCGTGTCGCAGAGCGCGATCACCTCGGCGCCCGCGTCGTACGCCGTGCGCAGCACCTCGAGCGCGTAGTCGCGGTTGGCCCGGTAGCCGTCGAAGAAGTGCTCGGCGTCGAGGAACACCGTCTGGCCCTCGGCCCGCAGGTGGCTGACGGTGTCGCGGATCATCGCGAGGTTCTCCTCGAGCGTGGTCCGCAACGCCAGCTCGACGTGCCGGTCGTGCGACTTCGCGACCAGGGTCACCACGCCCGCCCCGCTGTCGCGCAGCGCCGCGACCATCGGGTCGTCGGCGGCGCGTACGCCGGCCCGCCGGGTGGACCCGAAGGCGGCCAGCCGCGCGTTGCGCAGGTCGAGCTCGGCGGCCGCCCGGCGGAAGAACTCGGTGTCCTTGGGGTTCGCGCCCGGCCAGCCGCCCTCGATGTAGCCGACCCCGAGGCCGTCGAGCTGGCGCGCGATCGACAGCTTGTCCGCGACGGAGAGGTTGAGGCCCTCCTGCTGCGCGCCGTCGCGCAGGGTGGTGTCGTAGACGTGGAAGTCGCCGTGCAGGTCCATCGGATATCACTCTCGGCAGGTGGGGCAGGTCGGTCAGGGCACAAAAAAACCTCTCGGGGTACGAGAGGTCAGCGCGTCGGGCGGGGCTCGACGCGCTAGGAAATGATGATCTCGGTGGAGATCGACAGCTGCTGCATGGGGTTCATGCTGCCACGGACTGCGGGCGCAGGCCACCGGTCTCGGCATGCGGGCGGCCGTCGTCGGGCGTCCAGGTCGGTCCGCTCAGGTCGGCGCGGAAGCCGAGACCCGCGCCCAGGGCGAGGACGACGAGCAGCGCCACCACCCACCGCCGCGGGTCGGCCGAGAGCGGCGCGACGACCCGGCCGACCGGCCCGCGCACCCGTGAGCCGCCCGGTCCCAGCCACAGCGAGACCGTGAGCGTGAGCCCGCAGACGAAGAGCGCCAGGCCGAGCCCGGTGGCGACCGCGTAGCAGACGAGCGCCGCCGCGACGGCCAGCCCGAGGCTCCACAGCGCGAGCAGCAGGGTGCCGGGGATCGACTGCACGAGGTGCCACGGCGCGGCGACGAGCAGCTGCGCCCCGTCGTACCACCGGCGCCCGCGCAGCTCGCGGCGCTGGCCGTGGGCCGACGCGGCCAGCGATCCGCTGCGCAGCAGCCAGACCAGGAGCAGCAGCACCGTGGCGGTCACCCAGGGGTACGCCGCGCACGCGGCGCCGCTGGTCAGCGCGGCGCCGACGAGCAGCACGCCGCGGCGGAACCGCTCGGCGACCGAGACCTTCGGCGCCTGCGACCCCTGCGGCTCGAAGGAGGTCAGCGCGAGGGTCAGCGGCTCGGCCGTGTTGTGCCCGGGCCAGACGTCGGTGACGTCGTCGGCCGCGGCCTGGGAGGCGAGGGCCAGCGGGATCGTGTACGGGTCGTGCTCCACGGCAGCGGGAGGGGCGGTCGGCGGGTCGCTGCGCCGGGTGGTCTGCGGGCGCAGCCAGGCCAGGATCTGCGGGAGCGTCGGGCGCTTGTGCGGCTCGGGGTCGAGGGCCGCGGCGACGACCTGGCGCAGCTCGGGCGGCAGCCCCTCGAGGTCGAACTGGCCGCGGCGGACCCGATCCATGACCGCCATCGACGGGCCGCGGCCGAACGGCGGTCGCCCCAGCCCGGCGTACGCGACGGTCGCCGCCCACGAGTGCACGTCGGACGCGGTGGTCGCGTCCTCGCCGTACAGGATCTCGGGCGCGAGGTAGCCGGGCGTGCCCAGCAGCCAGCCGGTGTGGGTGAGCTTGGGGTCGTCGGCGACCCGGGCCAGGCCGAAGTCGATGAGGATCGGGGTGCGCCCCTCCATCAGCACGTTGGAGGGCTTCACGTCGCGGTGCAACACGCCGACCGCGTGCACGG
>JAOPXG010000100.1 GCA_025965275.1 Nocardioides sp. | reverse complement strand
CGCCTCGGCGTGGAGTTCGTTGAACGCGCCGAGCCCACCGCAGGCAAACTCCCGGTTCGGGAGATCCGAGGTGTCAGCACGACCCTCACGCGTTGGTGGTCGCATCGCCGCATCGCGATCGAGGCTCGCCAGTCCGAGATCGCCACTGAGTTCCAGCAGCGGTTCGGCCGCCCTCCCACCGCGACCGAGGCCAAGTCACTCGGCGATCAGGCGACACTCGAGACCCGCGACGCCAAGCATGACCCCCGCAGTGAGCTCGACCAGCGGGCGACATGGCGGGCCGAGGCTGACGACGTCATGGGCGACCCTGCCGAGGTCGAAGAGATGTACGCACGTGCGATCGGGCGGCGCAACGCCGGAATACCTCTCACAGGGGAATGGGTCGAGTACACCGCCGCCGCGACCATCGACGCTGTCGAGGAAGCCCGAGCAACGTGGAACGTCTGGCACCTCCGCGCCGAGGCACTGCGCCATGCACGCCGGTCCGGAATCGCGCGCGAGCAATTGGATCGGGCCGTCACCGAGGTCGTTGAGACCGCCATCTCCCGCTCCGTCCGGCTGGGCACCGATGACCCCATCGAAGAACCCGCCCCGCTCGGCCGACCCGACGGCGCAAGCGTCTACGAGGTCCATGGAGCCACGCTCTACACATCAGCGAAGGTCCTCAACGCCCACTATGACGCGGTTAGCTGCCTGCATACGCGGCACCACGCGCGATCCGCGGTAGCAACCCCCTGCCAAGTCCTCGGGCACATAGGTTCGCGAACCCCGACGGCATGTCGGCTCCGTCCGACAGGATGTAGTCATGGTGCGAATGACGGTTCGAGTGACCCCGGAAGGCATGAAACAGATGCGGGGCACTCCCGCCCGAGGGCTGCTCGAGCTCGTCAAGAACGCGTTGGACTCCGACGCTACCGACGTTGACGTGTCGTTCGTGCCGAACGCTTTCGGTGGCGCGGCTCAGGTCGTGGTTACTGACAACGGCAGTGGGATGACGCCGCAGGAAGTTGAGTTGTTCTTCCGAGACATGGGTTCGTCTTGGAAGCACTCGGGATCGACCTTCACTACAACGCCGTCGGGCGGGAGCTGCTTGGACGGCGAGGGCGCGGCCGGTTCAACGCGTTCGGCCTCGGCAGCCCGATCCGTTGGGAAAGCGTCGCGCGCGGAACAGTGGATGGCGACCTCGCCCCTTCCGAGGACGCACGCGTCCGCACAGTTGTCACTTGGCGCGATGACGAGATCGAGTTCAATGCGGAGGTCACCGACGCGGGCCCAGCTGGCACAGGGACGACCGTCACAGTCCTAGATGCGAAACCGGCGGTCGACCCGCTCACAACACGTCACGGACAGGACGAGCTCACTCGCCATCTCGCCGATTACCTGTTCCGCTATCCCGAAGTGAAGGTGACGATGGGTGGCCGGGCACTGACCTATACCGACCTGGTCAAACGCAGCACGCCTGTGATCATTGACGTCACAGAGGTCAAGGCCACAGCTTCCAAAGAGTTGGCGGGGTTCGCTGACACCGCAACAATTCAGGTGATTGAGTGGTCTTCACCCGTTGCGAAGTCGCGTATCTGGCTGGCTGACCGCGCTGGCGCGACACCGCGCGAAAGCACTCCGATGCGGATAACGGCACCTGGTATCGCATTCTCGGCCCGCGTCGAATGGGACGCGTGCCGAGTCTGATCGACGCACTTCAGTCGGACGACCCGACCACCGCTTTCAACAAATTCCTGAAGGTCATCCGCGACGCCGTCCGCGACCTCATGCGTCAGCGTTCTCGAGACGTCCGCTCTGAACTACTCCCGGAATGGCGAGCTGAAGGCTCCTACCCTTACGAGGAGGACATCGAAGACGCCGTCGAAATGGCCGAGCGAGACCTCTTCGATATCGTCGCATTGACTGCAGCGCCTGCTTTCAGCGACGCGAAGCCTGCCGAACGGGCGTTCGTGCTGCGGCTCATCAAAGAGACAGTTCGGTCAGACGCAGACGACCTGCGCCGCGTACTAGAGCAGGTACTCGGACTTGAACCAGACGAGCTCGCTGATTTGGACGCGGTCCTACGGCGCATCCCATTGACGTCAATGTTGGCCATCAACAAGGTCGTTACTGATCGAGTGGTGTTCCTAGACTGGCTAGACAACGTTCTTAACGACGAGATCTGGACCAAGAAGCTCGCAGAACGAGATGGCCTCCAGGACTTGATGGAAGCCAACACCTGGATCTTCGGCGACATGTGGCAGACCATGGCTGCCGATCGGGGCCTCAAGCACGCGCTGACAAGACTGGCAAAGTCTGGATACCTCGACATCGAAAAGGCCGAAACGGTCTATGACGCGGATGGCACCCTGGTTCGCGTAGACCTACTACTCGCGCGTTCGAGCAAGGCGCTGGACCGGCGACAGTACTTGGTCATCGAGTTGAAGAGGCCCAGCCACCGATTGACCAAAGCCGACTACGATCAACTCGACAACTACATCTCTACAGTGATGGCCGACGCCCAGTTCGCCGACGGCCGGACCGATTGGACGTTCATCCTCGTCGGCCGGGACGCGGACGATTTCGTCAACAGGAAACGCAGGTCACTCGACCGACCCTATGGACTCGCAGATACCGTTCGCGCCGAAAGCGGTGCAACGTACAAGCTCTGGGTGCGCACCTGGGCCGAGGTCGTTGAAGATGCCCGCGACCGCAACGCCTACGTACGTGAGCACCTGGGCGACTTTCCACGCCAAGCGGATATAGACGCACTTACGAAGGCGCACGAGCACTTGATCGCCGATAGGGATGGCGGCAACTAGGGAGGCGTGGTCCGGGCCCTCGATACCTTCGCGTCGCCCCCCGACGGGCCGCCTACGTGATTGTGACCGCGCCCGGTTCGGGCACGACCTCGGCGCCTAGAAACTCGTTGAAGTACGCGACTTCCTCATTGTCGTCGATCTCGAATCTGGCGCGAAGCCGCACGCGCCTGGTGGCCTCGACGGAGACGACGTGATCGTTCCAGTCGGCGTCCCAGAGCTCGACCGCCGGATGGTCGTCGCTGTACCACTCGAACTTGTCCATGAAACCGCTCATGTAGATGTCGAGGAAGAACGTGCAGGTGACCTCATCGGAGCCGAACTCGGCATCTTCGATCTCGAGATCCTGTGGGCCGTCGACGTCGCTGAGGTTCCAGTCATGGCCGGTAAACGGGAGGTCAACGTCAAAGGTCGGGGCCGCACTGCCACCGCTGCGTTCGTCCCAGTGCTCGGCGAAATCGTACGCTCCCAGGTTCTGAATCTCCGCGTAGAGAAGTTCAGCGATCCGTGGTTCGCGCCAGTCCTCCCAGCCACTAGTTTCAGTCGCCTTCTGAAGCTCAGCAACCAGCGCGTGCATCGAACTCAGGCACGTCACGGTGTGCCGGGCGCCTACGGTGGCTAGGTCCTCTATGAGGTGTGGGTGTAGGTCGGAGCCAGCAAGAAAACCCTTGTCACCTGTGACGAAGACGATGTCGTCGCTGGGGTCATCGCGCGCCAGCTCAACAACGCCGAGCCAGATCAGGGTGTCGCGGTGGCCGATGGTGCCTGGGTCCTTGTCCACGAACGGGCGGCGACCCAACTCGCGTTCGGTCATCTGCTGAGAGTCGACCTCCGGCCAGGTACCGACCTCGACATTGTCGTCCGCGAGGATCTCGTTCCATCGCGAAGTCCAGCGCTCGTCTGCGGCTTCGACCATCACCTGCGTCTCAGTCAGCAGTGCGCCCGGGTCAACGCCGGCGAAGGCTGCGAGCTTCTTAGCGCGGCTACGGATGGGGCCTGAAGGCCTTCGACGCCGTCACGCCGCTGCCGGTCGAGCTCGCGGAGGACGATCGGGGAGAACACCAACGTGGCTCTGGCCGGGACGAGCAGAGCCAGGACCTTCTTGGAGACGGTCCGAACCATTACGGGGTCGTCGAACAAGGCGTTGCTGTCAAGGACGATTCGCATGATCAAGCCCCTCAAACGTGCGGCCGACATTTCTTGCGGCTTTATGCCGAATACGCCGACGACTATGGCACGCTCGCGGGTGAGCTGACTGGCCCCCATTGAGCCCAAGCGATGGCGTAGCTGCTCAAGGATGGTGGGCTTGAGGATGGACTGCGGGCGCGGCGCGGCATTCCACGGCGTGCGGGCTACTCCCCATCTCTGAGGATCGCGGAGGGGTTGGCCCCGCTGGTCGCGTGCTGAACCCAGAGTCGAAAGTTGGCTCTGAGGAGGGGACGGCTGCCTGCCGAAGCTGAATTCGCCCGTTCACCGCATAGAAAGTGCGGCTCCGAGATCACCGCCGACGAGGTCAGGGACAAGGTCACGGCGATCCTTAACGAACCAACCTCGGGTGCCTAGTGGAATGTGGAGGTTGCCGTGGTCGGGAACTCGGAGGCGGCGAAGGTGAACTTGACGGTGAACGACGGGATCGGCTGCTTGTACGGCGAGACGTCGGCGTTGCACTGGGCCACGACTCCGAGACGGGCTCCGGCTGCCACGATGCGCTGGTCGACGCTCGGGGAGACCATCGGCGTCCCGATGAAGTTGAGGCCGATCTTGTTGCCTTCCAGGGGCACGAGCTAGAGGTTGTGGTCGTTGGGGCAGGCCGAGAAGTCGCCGCTGATCACCTCGCCCTTGATGCCTTGGAGCAGCGTGCTGGTCGCGAAGGAATCCGTCGAAGCGACCAGTTCGTCACCCGCGGGTGATCCGGCGCCGATGTTGCCCTCGACGCTTCCGTCGCCGACGTAGGAGACCGTCCAGGAGTAGACCTCGCCAGCAGCGTTGCCGGCCGGTCCTTGCGGACCCTGGTTTCCTTGGGCACCTTGATCGCCCTTCGGGCCTGCAGGACCGGCCGGACCTGCGACGCCCTGCTCTCCAGCCGGGCCGACGGGACCGACGGGACCGGGCTCGCCGCCCTTCCGGATCGCCTTGTTGACGCCGTTGGACAGGTCGACCGACTTGATCGTGCCGTCCTTGATGTCCCCGGAGGTGATCAGCCGATCAGCCACGGCGCCACCTGCGCTCCCCACGCACAGAGCCAGGGCGGTGGCCCCTACGGCGAGGACAGAGCGAGCGGACGGCTTGGGCATGCGGGGCTCCTGCGAGAGACGTGGTGCGTTCGAGTCGGTGAGTCACTGCACCGTACCTAGGGCCGAGATGCTGGGAGCCAAATCTGAGAACCCAGCACCACGGGCCGGTTCCAGGAGAACGACGTGGCCGAGGCGTGCGTCGTTGTCTCCAACGGTTACCCCCTTCCGCTGCGGACGAGTCGGCGCCCTACACGCCTGGGCGCCGGCCGACGCATTACGGTCCAACCATGCGAAAGATGCTCACGGGCTGCGCGGCCCTAGTCCTGCTTGCTGGCTGCGGTGGCGGTTCTGAGGACTCTTCCAATTCGAGCGACCCGACCGCTCAGAGCGCGGCGCAGGTCCTGCAGTCGCAGATCGCCGACGTCACTGACCTGGTCCAGCTCGACGAGGACAACGACTCAAACCACCTCATCGGGCGCCCCAACGGGTACACGGCCGCGACCGTCATCTTTGACTCCCGAGTTTCCTGCGAAGGAGACGCGCCAGGGGTCGACTGCGGCGCAACTATCGAGGAGTGGCCTTCGCATGAAGACGCGGAGAAGCGGTCCGACTACATCCAGGATCTGCAGTCTGGCAGTAGCCTGCTGGGAAGCGAGTGGAACACGATCCGCGACAACCTTCTCCTGCGCGTCACAGGGAACATGAAGCCCTCTGACGCCGATGCCTACGCTGACATCTTTGAGTCCGCGGACCTCGGTGAAGACGTCAGCGACGAGCCCCCCGCCGCCGCGGGGACGGAGGCGGACAGCGGTGTCCCGTCACCTGACGATGAGCCGTGGACCCTGGTGGACTCCGGCTTCGGCGCCCAGTACGGCTACGCGTGGACGATTGCTCGGGTGCAAAACGACGACGACCACGCTGGCCAGACCGTCACCGTCAATTTCAATCTCCTAGACGATGCCGGCGAACTCCTTGCAAGCGGCTCTCAGGTGTCTCACTTCAGCTGGCCAGGACAGGTGCTCCCAGTCGCAACCCAGGTCGAGGTCCCGAAGGGGAAGAAGCCCGCAACCGTCGAAGCCACGGTCCTCGTCGAGGACGAGGGAACTTTTGATGACCAGATCTCCGAGGACTGGGGCACGTTCCCCGGCAAGATCTACCAGCCGAAGTACTCCGACTTCTACGGAGCGCGGTTCGAGGTCACGAACCCGACCGATGAGCCGCTAGAGGGGTCGTCGCTGCAGGTGGTCTGCACGAACAAGACCGGTGAGATCATTGGCGGTTCCAGCGACTACCCAGACCTCATCCCGGCGTCGGGCCGTGTGCTGGTCGACGCGTCCTCGCTCTACACCACTATCAAGCCAGCCGAGTGCACCGGCTACCTCGCCCCTTGGATGTAGGCGGCACCTCGCGCGAGGGGACGCCGCGACCTGCCCCAAACCGACTCGGATCGCACGCTGCGGCGCAATATCCGGCGTAGACCAGCGTCATTCCGCAAGTCGGCGCCGCCAGCGCGCGGTTCCGCCGCACATCCTCGCCAATGTCTGCAGGCGTTCGGCGCGACAATGGGTGCTTGAAGGTCGAACGGCTCGACAGGCTTCGCGGCTCGGGCACGCACGACCTGCGACACCGTAGCCGCGATCGGGCGAATTTTTCTGTGGGCCACGGTGACGCCGAGTTCACACTGCCTACTCGGGCCCGTGACCTTTACCCGATGCACCACGCCGACGTGCCCACCGCCATCTGAAACGAGCCCGTGTCCACGGCCGCGCTTGTCGGGCACCTTTCCACAGCCGTGCGGTCTGCCGACGCGCCCTGGGCGGGCGCGGCGACAGGCTCGACGTCCCGTCCTGGACATGTCCACTCGCCGTCCAGGATGCGCTTGAAGGATCGACACCGCGTGGAGGAGTGCCTGGCATGGTGAAGTTGGCGGAACCCCAGCATCTGACGGTCGCAGACCTCTGCGAGGAGCTCGGGATCTCGAAGTCGACGTTCTACGACTGGCGTGCGGCGCGCAAGGCGCCGTCCTGCATCAAGCTTCCCAACGGCGCGATCCGGATCCGCCGTACGGACCTCGAGCGATGGCTCCGGAGCCGCGAAGACACGTGATGGCCGGCTCCGGTGTGACCTACGACGTCCGGGTGTGGGGGATCCACCGGTACAAGGGCGCCCGAGGCACGACCTATACGGTCAAGTGGCGCGTCGCGGGCAAGAGGTCCCAACGCACGTTCGGAACGCTCAAGCTCGCCGAGGCGTTCCGTGCCGACCTCATGATCGCGGCGCGCGGCGGCGTTCCGTTCCGCCTCGACACTGGGCTCCCGGCGTCCCTGGACGCGCCTGAGCCGGCACGGACCTGGCTCGAGCATGCGATGGAGTACTGCGCAGTCAAGTGGCCGGGAGCATCCGCACGGCACCGGCGCGGGATCGCCGAGGCGCTCACGGACGTGACCGTGGCAATCATGCCCGAGTCCGGCTCTCGGCCCGCCGATGTCGAGCTGCGGCCCGCACTGTACGGATGGGCGTTCAACGCGACAGCCAGGCGATCTCCCATCCCGGATGCGGTGGAGCCCGCCTACGCCTGGCTGTCGCGCAACTCCCCGCTCCTCCAGGACATGACCGAGGCACCCAGGGTCCGCACTGCCCTGGATCGGTTGGCGCTCAAGCAGGACGGCTCCCCGGCGGCACCCTCCACTGTCGCGCGCAAGCGAGCCACGCTGCACAGCGTGATGGAGTACGCCGTCGAGCTCGAGCTGTTCGAGAGCAACCCTCTGAAGCGAGTCCGCTGGAAGAGGCCCCAGACCACGGACGTCGTCGATCGTCGGAGCGTGGTCAACCCCGACCAGGCGCGAGCCCTGCTCCAGGCCGTCTGGGAGTGCGACCCGACCCTTGCCGCGTTCTTCGGCTGCCTCTACTACGCAGGCCTTCGCCCAGGCGAGGCCCGCAGCCTCCGAGTCAGGGACTGCACACTTCCCGACTCCGGGTGGGGTCAACTTCATCTCGTCGGCAGCCACCAGACCTCGGGGCAGGCATGGACCGATGAAGCCACCTCGGGCGAAGAGCGGGCCCTCAAGCACCGCAGCCGTCACGGCTCGTCCCCGCATCCCCAGAGCTCGTCGTGCTGCTCCGCCGACACATCGCCCACTTCCAGCCCGGCATCGACGGCCGACTCTTCGTGGCCCGGGTCGGCCGGGCCGGTGTCCCGATCTCCCCGCCGTACGCCAACCCGGTCAGCATGAACACGATCTACCGAGCCTGGCACAAGGCCCGCGCCGCTGCCCTCACCGACGAGCAGGTGCACTCGATGCTCGCCCGCCGGCCCTACGACCTACGACCTACGACACGCCTGCCTGTCCACTTGGCTCAACGCCGGCGTCCCGCCAGCCCGGGTGGCTCAGTGGGCCGGCCACGGCGTCGACGTCCTGCTGTGTGTCTACGCCAACTGCGTCGAAGGTGACGACGAGATCGCGCTCAAGCGGATCGACGAAGCGCTCGCCAACTCGAAGGATGACCCGAAGGACTGACGTCGAGCGGCTGTTGAGCTGCCCGCAGGCACCTGTTCGACTGCTCGTCCATCCCGGCGTCCGCCGAAACTTGCTTCCGTATTGCTTCCGGAGCCCCGCGAATCACCGATCCCGGCCGCCGCCAGCCGGACGACGAGCGAAGGGCCCCTGTGCAGCGTTTCCGCTGGTCAGGGGCCCTTCTTCTCACGGTGGCAGGTGAAGGATTCGAACCTTCGAAGGTATACACCGACGGATTTACAGTCCGTTCCCATTGGCCGCTCGGGCAACCTGCCGGGGTGTCGCGCCGGCCGTTTGGCTCGGCGACAACAAGGCGAAACAATAGCGCAGCAGGTTCGGTAGACGAAAACCCAGGACCCCGCTTCGGGGTGCCCAGATGGAGGAGTGCAGATGGCCGACTCGTCGTTCGACATCGTGAGCAAGCTCGACCGCCAGGAGGTCGACAACGCCCTCGGGCAGACGGCCCGCGAGATCGCGACCCGCTTCGACTTCAAGGGCACGGGGGCGACCATCGAGTGGCAGGGCGACCAGGCGATCGAGATCTCGGCGTCCGCCGACGACCGCGCCAGCGCCGTCCTCGACGTCTTCAAGGACAAGCTGATCAAGCGCCAGCAGAGCCTCAAGATCCTCGACGCCTCCGAGCCGCGCGCGTCGGGCCAGCAGTCGAAGATCTCGATCGCGCTCAAGGAGGGCATCTCCTCCGAGGACGCCAAGAAGATCTCCAAGCTGATCCGCGACGAGGGCCCCAAGGGCGTCAAGGCGCAGATCCAGGGCGACGAGCTGCGCATCTCGTCGAAGAAGCGCGACGACCTCCAGGCCGTGCAGGCGCTGGTGAAGGGCCAGGACCTCGACTTCGCGGTGCAGTTCACCAACTACCGATGAGCCACTGATCTCGGCGGGCTCCCGACCCTCCTCCTCGGGGTCACCCTGGCGAGACCGCCAGTGGCGGACCGAGGCCGACGACGCTCGCGCGTGCTACGACTCGGTCCGCCTCCAGCACTGAGCCAGGTCAGCCGGCGGCGGCCGCCAACGACGGCATGGTGAGCGCACCCGCGGCCGGGGTCACCCAGACGCGGACGCCGGTTTCCAGGTCGAGCTGGCGAGCGTGGGTCCGGGTCAGGACGATCGTGACCTCTTCACCGTCGTCGGTGAGCACGGTCGCGCGCACCTCGAAGCCGACCCGCAGCAGCCGCGAGATGGTGCCCTCCGCGGCCCCGGCGAGCTCCGGCGTGAGCGAGAGGTGGATGTCGTGCGGACGCAGCATCACCCCGTTGAGCGTCGTGATCTCGCCGAGGAAGCCCATCACGAAGTCGTTCGCCGGCTCGTCGTAGAGCTGGTCGGGAGTGCCGACCTGCTCGACCCGGCCGTTGTTGATGACCACGATCTCGTCGGCGACCTCCATGGCCTCCTCCTGGTCGTGGGTCACGAACACCGTCGTCACGTGCACCTCGTCGTGGAGGCGACGCAGCCAGTCGCGCAACTCCTTGCGGACCTTCGCGTCGAGCGCGCCGAACGGCTCGTCGAGCAGCAGCACGGTGGGCTCCACCGCGAGCGCCCGGGCGAGCGCCATCCGCTGGCGCTGACCGCCCGAGAGCTGCGAGGGCAGCCGGTGGGCGAACTGCGACAGGTGCACGAGCTTGAGGAGCTCGTCGACCCGGGCCGCGACCTCGTCCTTGGGCCGCTTGCGGATCTCGAGGCCGAAGGCCACGTTCTTCGCCACCGTCATGTGCTTGAAGACGGCGTAGTGCTGGAACACGAAGCCGACGTTGCGCTTCTGGGGCGGCAGCGTGGTCGCGTTGGTCCCCTCGATGGTGATCGTGCCGGAGTCGGCCGCGTCGAGGCCCGCGATGATCCGCAGGAGGGTCGACTTGCCGCCGCCGGACGGCCCGAGGAGGGCGGTCAGCTGGCCGGTGGGCAGGGACACGTTGACGTCCTCGAGCGCGACGAAGTCGCCGAACTTCTTGTTGACGCCCTTGATCTCGATACTCATGAAACTGCGCTCATCTCTGGGACTCCTTCGGACGCAACAGGGCGACGACGATCAGGCACAGCACCGCCGCGAAGACGAGCATGAACGCCACCGAGTACGCCGTCTCCTGCTGGAAGTTCTGGTACTTCTGCTGGACGAGCACGGTGGCCACCTGGGTCTCGCCGCCGACGTTGCCGGCGACGACCTTGACGGCTCCGAACTCACCGAGGGCGCGGGCGAGGCTGAGCACCACGCCGTACACGACCGCCCACTTGATGCTCGGCAGGGTGATCCGCAGGAACGTCTGACGGCCGCTCGCCCCGAGGCTGCGCGCCGCCTGCTCCTGGTCGTCGCCGAGCTCCTCGAGCACGGGGACGACCTCACGGATCACCAGCGGGAGGATCACGAAACAGGTCGCCATGATCATGCCCGGCTTGGCGAAGATGATCTGCAGCCCGTGGTCCTCGAGGAAGGGCCCGAACCAGCCGAACCTGCCGTTGTAGACGAGGACGAGCGCTAGACCCACCACGACCGGCGAGACCGACAGCGGCAGGTCGATGAGCACCGAGAGCGCCCGCTTGCCGATGAAGGTGTGGCGGACCAGCAGCAGCGACATGCCCACACCGAAGACGGTGTTGATGATGACCGCGGTCACCGCGATCTGGGCGGTGAGCTTGAGCGCGTGCACCACGTCGGGGTCGGCGAGCGCGTCCTGGATGCCGGTGAAGCCGTCGGCGAACGTGTGCTTGACGACGTACGCCGTGGGCCAGGCGACCAACATCAGGAGGTAGCCGACGACCAGCAGCCGGAGCACCCACTTGACGACCTGCGACTGGTTCGCGACCGCCGTGCTGCGCGGGCTAGCCACGGCGGGCCACCCGTCGCTGGATCACGTCGAGCGTGACGATCGCGAGGAGCGCGATCAGCAGCATGATCGTCGCGACGGCGGCCGCGGCCTCGGTGTTGCCGCCCTCGAGGAACGAGAACAGGCGCACCGAGACGACCTCCGTGCTGCGGGGCAGGTTGCCGCTGATCAGCACGAGCGCGCCGTACTCACTGATGCCGCGGGCGAAGGACAGCGCCGCGCCGGCGAAGATCGCCGGCACCAGGGCCGGGAGGATCACCCGGCGGAAGGTCGTGAGCCGGGTGGCGCCCAGCGACGCCGCGGCGTCCTCGACGTCGGTCTCGAGCTCTTCGAGCACCGGCTGCACCGTGCGCACCACGAAGGGCAGCGTGACGAACGCGATCGCGAGCAGCACCGACCAGCGGGTGCCGCTGACCTCGACGCCGATCGGGCTCTCGGGGCCGTACAGCGACAGCAGCACGAGGCCGGCGACGATCGTCGGCATCGCGAACGGGACGTCGATGACGAGGTCGAGCAGCCCCTTCCCGGGGAACCGGTCGCGGACCAGCACCCAGGCGATGATCGTGCCCATCACCATGTTGATCGCGGTGATGATCAGCGAGGCCACCACGGTGAGCCCGAGGGCCGAGCGGGTCTGGTCGTTGGTGAGGACCGCCTCGAACGTCGACCAGCCGCCACCGGTGGCCTTGACGATGATCGCGGAGAGCGGGATCAGGACCAGCAAGCTGAACCAGATCATGGAGACGCCGAGCCCGAAGGCCGACGTCCGGGTCAGAGCAGCACCCGATTTCTGGGAAGACCAGGCCGGCCGACGCTTGCGCGTCGACCGGCCGCCCACGGCAACTGCGGAGGCCATTACTGGCCTGCTTCCGCCTGGATCTTGGTGAGGATGCCATCGTTCTCGTCGAAGAACTTCGTGTTGGCGGCGTCCCAGCCGCCGAAGTCCTTGTCGATCGTCAGCAGCGTCGCCGGGTCCGGGAACGGGTCGCTCTCGTCGTTGGCGCCCTTGACCTCGACGTCACCGACGTCGACGAGCGGGCGGTAGCCGGTCTCGGCGTACAGCTTCTGCCCGTCCTCGCTCTTCTGGTAGTCCATGAACGCCTGGGCGGAGCCCGAGGCGTCCGTGGTCAGCGCGCAGGGGTTCTCGATCAGCAGCGACGAGTCGGGGATGACGTAGTCGAAGTCGGTGCCGCTCTGGCGGGCGAGGATGGCCTCGTTCTCGTAGGAGAGGAGGACGTCGCCGGTGCCACTGGTGAAGGCGGTGGTCGCGTCGCGGCCGGAGTCGGGCAGCGCCACGACGTTGGCGAAGAACTGCTTCATGTACGCCGCGGCGTCGGCCTCGGAGCCGCCACCGGCGATCACCGAGCCGTAGGCCGCGAGCAGGTTCCACTTCGCGGAGCCGGAGGACGCCGGGTTGGGCGTGACGATGCCGACGCCGGGCTTGGTCAGGTCGTCCCAGCTGTCGATGCCCAGCGGGTTGCCGGTCTTGACGACCATGACGACGATCGACTGGGTGCAGATGCCCTTGGTGTCGTTGTCCTTCCAGTCCTTGGCGACCAGGCCCTCGTCGACCAGACGCGTGACGTCCGGCTCGAGCGACAGGTGCACCTCGTCGGCGTCCTGGCCGGCCACGACAGCGCGGCTCTGGTCGCCGGACGCGCCGTACGAACCCTTGACCTCGACGTCCTTGCCGGCGTCGGTGTCGTTGAAGGCGTTGATGACGCCCTCGTTGGCCTGCTGGAGAACGGAGTATCCAACGACATTGACCACATCGCCGCTGGCGCTGGACGAGTCACCGGAGCACCCCGTCAAGGCCAGCACCCCGGCAGCCGAGAGGGCCGCCGCAACCTTGATCGTCTTGTTCATCGCCATCTCTTTCCCGCCCACGAAGGGGCACCTACTGACTAATGCCGAGCAGCCTAGTCGACTTAGCCGAGTTGATCCGCATTGTGGACGCAAAAAAATGGACGTGTCGTCCGTCACGGATCCAGCGAGAGAGACGGCTTCGGCGGGGCGGGGCCGCGGACTATCGTGGGAAGCCGTGCGGCCGGGGGCTCGACCCGAGAACTGGAACGTGTTCCAGTTCTGGCCGTACCGCTAGTACGATCGGCGGGTTCGCCGGGCCGTCCGGGCCCGCGGCGCGCGTGACGCAACGAGGGAAGTGGGCAGGTGTCCAAGCAGGTCAAGCAGCTCGATCGGGTGATCATCCGGTTCGCGGGCGATTCCGGTGACGGCATGCAGCTGACCGGTGACCGGTTCACCCAGGAGTCGGCCGTGTTCGGCAACGACCTGGTCACGCTGCCGAACTTCCCGGCCGAGATCCGCGCTCCTCAGGGCACGCTGCCGGGTGTCTCGTCGTTCCAGGTGCACTTCGCAGACCACGACATCCTGACCGCTGGGGATGCCCCTGACGTGCTGGTCGCGATGAACCCGGCGGCACTGAAGGCCAACCTGGGTGACCTGCCCAAGGGCGCGACGATCATCGTGGACACCCACGACTTCACCGGGCGCAACCTCATCAAGGCGGGGTACGCCGACAACCCGCTCGACGGCCTGGGCGAGCCCGGGTCCCCGCTGGGTGAGTTCTTCGTGCACCCGGTCGACCTGACCGGCATGACGGTCGAGGCGGTCAAGGAGTTCGGGCTGTCCCGCAAGGACGCGGCGCGGGCGAAGAACATGTTCGCGCTCGGCCTGCTGTCGTGGATGTACGGGCGCCCGATCGAGTCCACGATCACGTTCCTGGAGAAGCGGTTCGCGAAGGTCGCCGACATCCGCGACGCCAACATCACCGCGTTCAAGGCCGGCTGGAACTTCGGCGAGACCACCGAGACGTTCGTGGTGTCCTACGAGATCAAGCCCGCCCCCATGAGCGCGGGCACCTACCGCAACATCACCGGCAACCTGGCCCTCTCCTACGGGCTGGTCGCCGCGGGGGTGCAGTCCGGGCTGCCGGTCTTCCTGGGGTCCTACCCGATCACCCCGGCCTCCGACATCCTCCACGAGCTGTCCAAGCACAAGGCGTTCGGTGTCACCACCCTGCAGGCCGAGGACGAGATCGCGGGCGTGGGCGCCGCGATCGGCGCCTCGTTCGCCGGGTCGCTCGGGGTGACCACCACCTCGGGTCCCGGGATCGCATTGAAGTCCGAGGCCATCGGCCTGGCCGTGATGACCGAGCTCCCGCTGCTGGTCATCGACGTCCAGCGCGGCGGCCCCTCCACGGGTCTGCCCACCAAGACCGAGCAGGCCGACCTGCTCCAGGCGATGTTCGGCCGCAACGGCGAGGCCCCGGTCCCGATCGTCGCCCCCCAGTCACCCGGCGACTGCTTCAGCGCCGCCCTCGAGGCCGCCCGGATCGCGATCACCTACCGCACCCCGGTGATGCTGCTCTCCGACGGCTACCTGGCCAACGGCTCCGAGCCGTGGAGGATCCCCGAGCTGGCCGACCTGCCGGTCATCGACCCGAACTTCGCGACCGAGCGCAACAAGACCGTCGTCGCGAAGGACGGTACGGAAACCGAGGAGTACTGGCCCTACCTCCGCGACGAGGAGACCCTCGCGCGGCCGTGGGCCATCCCCGGCACCCCGGGGCTCGAGCACCGCATCGGCGGGCTCGAGAAGGGCGAGGGTCACGGCAACATCTCCTACGACCCCGCCAACCACGACTTCATGGTCCGCACCCGCCAGGCCAAGGTCGACCGGATCGCCGACTCGCTGCCACCGCTGGTCGTCGACGACCCGTCCGGCGAGGCCAACGTGCTGGTGCTCGGCTGGGGCTCGACGTACGGCCCGATCGGCGCCGGCTGCCGCCGGGTCCGCAAGGCCGGCTACCACGTCGCCCAGGTGCACCTGCGCCACCTCAACCCGTTCCCGAAGGACCTCGGCGAGATCCTGTCCCGCTACGACAAGGTCCTCGTGCCCGAGATGAACCTCGGCCAGCTCTCCCTGCTGATCCGCGGCAAGTACCTCGTCGACGCCATCGGCTACAACCAGGTCAACGGCATGCCCATCAAGGCCGCTGAGCTCGCCGAGGCCATCGGCAACCTGGTCGCCGAGGCCGAAGGGGTCACCGTCGACCTCACGCCGGACCCGATCGCCGAGGAGGCGAGCAAGTGAGCACTACCGAGAAGCTTCCGTTCCCCGGCCTGCGGTCGGGGGTGGAGCTGGTCCCGACCAACGACCAGCCCCAGACCGGCAAGGAGTACACCTCGGACCAGGAGGTCCGCTGGTGCCCCGGGTGTGGTGACTACGCCGTGCTCAAGGCCGTGCAGGGGTTCCTGCCCGAGCTCGGGCTGCGCCGCGAGAACATCGTGTTCGTCTCCGGCATCGGCTGCTCGTCGCGGTTCCCCTACTACCTCGACACCTACGGCATGCACTCGATCCACGGCCGCGCCCCGTCCATCGCGACCGGCATCGCCACCGCCCGCGAGGACCTCTCGGTGTGGGTCGTCACCGGCGACGGCGACGCCCTCTCCATCGGCGGCAACCACCTGATCCACGCGCTGCGCCGCAACGTGAACATGACGATCCTGCTGTTCAACAACCGGATCTACGGCCTGACCAAGGGCCAGTACTCCCCCACCTCCGAGGCCGGCAAGATCACCAAGTCGACCCCGATGGGCTCCCTGGACCACCCGTTCAACCCCGTGTCGCTGGCGCTGGGCGCCGAGGGCTCGTTCGTGGCTCGCACCATCGACTCCGACCGCAAGCACCTCACCGCGGTGCTGTCCGCGGCCGCCGCCCACCGCGGCACGTCGTTCGTCGAGATCTACCAGAACTGCCCGATCTTCAACGACGGCGCGTTCGACGCGATCAAGAACAACGACACCAAGGCCGACGCGATCATCCCGCTCGTGCACGGCGAACCGATCCGCTTCGGCGTCGAAGGCTCCAAGGGACTGATCCGCGACAGCGAGACCGGCGGCGTGAAGGTCGTCGAGGTCGCCGACGTGGGCCCCGACGCGATCCTGGTCCACAACGCGTACAACCCCGACCCGACCACGGCGTTCGCGATCTCGCGGCTCACCGACTCCGGCTACCTCAACCAGTCGCCGATCGGGATCTTCCGCCAGGTCGAGCGCCCGACGTACGACGACGGCGCCCGCGCCCAGATCGCCACCGCCCGCGACGCCGCCCCCGGCGAGCCGATCGACCGCCTCGCCGCCCTCATCGGTGGCGGCGACACCTGGACCGTGGTCTAGCCACCGAATACACGCAAGGTCCTCGCCCGAGCGGAGACGCGTCAGCGGATCCGCTGATGGTGGTCTCTCCCAGCGGCGCGACTGAGCTTGTGAAGTCGCGACCCGCGTGTCGAGACCCATCGGGCTGCGCTGAACGATCTGCCCCCGGACGCACGCAAGGTCCTCGCCCGAGAGCGAGGACCTGTCGTGTGTCCGAGGTGGTGCCGAGTGCAGCTGGGTCAGAGCGTCAGATCGTGTAGGTCTTCCACTTGCCCGTCCAGGACTTGGCATACCCGCCATAGGCCTTGACGTAACCCCGCCAGTACCAGTTGCCGTGGCGCGGCGCCGGCAGGTGCACGGAC
>JAOPXG010000075.1 GCA_025965275.1 Nocardioides sp. | reverse complement strand
CGACGGGCGACGGAGGATCGACCTCCTCACCACTGCCGGGGCGGGCGCGTCCGCCTCGGCCGAGCTCGACTCCGTGGCTGCGAGCATCGAGGCGGCGCTCGCCTGAGCCACCGGCCGCGTACGACGGCGGCGCCTACTATCCTTGCGCCGGGTCGTCACCGGCCCTCGGCCCCTGTAGCTCAGCTGGATAGAGCAAGAGCCTTCTAATCTCTAGGTCGCAGGTTCGAGTCCTGCCGGGGGCGCCTAGTTTGAACTCGAGGGTTGACACCGACCCGTCCGGAGCAGCCGATCAGCGCGCGCGTGAGGTAGGGACTCCATAGGGTCCTGCTGTGTTCAACGGGTCCTGCTGTGTTCAACGGGCAGCGCACTGCGGTCGAGGAGGCGTTCACGTTGTCCGAGTAGGCCGATCCGATGGTCACAGCACCGGCGGTAGCGGCGAGATGAGCACCTCCTCGCGAGGGGGCACACCTAGCTGACGAGACCCGCCTTGCGTGCGAGCCGGTCCGCGAAGTCCGCCGCGGTGAGCCTTCCCTCGACTACCTGCCGTGTCGGCCACGCGCTCACGTCGAGGCCGGAGAGCCGGCTCAGGAGTTCGAGGTCGGGGGCGTACAGCTCCGCGAGCCGGTTGATGTCCTCGAGGGTAGGCGGCGGGGCGGGCGTGTCGTCCCGTGCCGCCTGAATGATCGGTAGGCGAGGGTCGCGGGACGAAAGGCGAGAGTTCGAGAAACTGGGTTGTGCGGTCGAGGGCGGCCCGATGATTCCGGACGAACTCGTGGAAGTCCAAGAACAGCCACTGCTCGCGCGGGAAGAAGTCGAGCCCCCGCCGGCCTGTTCGCCGTAGAGACAGCGCGGGATCATCGACCGGCGCCGATCTTCAGGAGGTTCCAGCCAGCTGGGATACCGTCGAGCAGGGCTTCGCGGCTCGGGCCTCGGGCGAGGTCAGTGAAGGTCGCGCCCAGGGCCGTCGGACCGCCAGGGGGCGCGTCGGTATGGTCGCGGAGTGCCGGGGGTCACCGGGGGCCGGTGCGGGTCTCGAGCTGGCGCTGCGGCGCGGGCGCTAAGACCGGGGCCGAGTCCGGAGGCTGAGGTTTATCCGGCGTGGGGGTCGGGGACCGGTCCGAACCGGTGCTGGCAGTCTGCGCCGGCGCAGTTCTCGAGCAGCCGTGCGCGTCGCGCGAGCTCGGCTCTGACAGCTCGGTCGGCGGGGTCCTCGGCGAGGTTGACGAGCTCGAACGGGTCGTTGACGCGGTCGTACAGCTCCGCCTGTCCTGACCGGGCGCTGTATCCGTAGGTCCATCTGCTGGTGCGGACGCCGCGGGACTTCCAGCCCTGGTCGGACCAGCTGCGGGCGCGCCGACCGGTCTGCACCAGCTGGGTGTCGCGCCAGCTCACCGAGGCACCGCTCAGCAGCGGCGCGAACGACGTCCCATCCACGACCCGCTCCGGCGTGACCCCGGCGAGGTCGGCGACCGTGGGCGCGATGTCGACCGAGGTGACCGGCAGGCGCGACGTGGTGGGCTCGGCGCCCGGGACGCGGACCAGGAGCGGGACGCGCAGCGCTTCGTCGAACAGATAGTTCTTCTCGATGAGGCCGTGTTCGCCGAGCATGTAGCCGTTGTCGCTGGTGAACACGATGTAGGTGTTGGACCACTCACCGGTCGACTTCAGGGTGTTCACGATGCTGCGCACGCCTCGGTCGGCTGCTTGCAGCGACTCGATCCTGGTCTCGAACTTGCGGTTCATGACCGGTCCGAGCAGATGAGGGGTGGTGAACCTGCCCTCCATGCCGTGGCGCACGCCGACGCCGTAGGACGGCTTACTCGTGGCCGGGTTGACCACGTCAGCCATGGTGCCGCGGTCCCGTTTCGCAGGCAGCGGGTTGGTGCCTTCGCGCTCGGTGCTATGGCCGCCGGTGAGGCGACCGTGCGGCGCGAGATCGGACGCCCACACGTAGAACGGTGCCTTCTTGCGAGCGAACTCATGGATGTAGGAGTTCACGTACCCGGTGACGGCGTGGTCGACGTGGGCGCGACGCAGGACCTGGTGGCCGTCGTTGTAGAACGTCGTGTGGTTGTAGCTGTAGACGCCGCGGACGGAGGGGTTCCAGTGGTCCCAGCCGGTCCGCGACGGCCGGTCGGGTGAGTACTGGTTGAGGTACTTGCCTGCCATGCCGGTCTGGTAGCCGGCGTCGTGCAGCCAGCGAGCCAACGTGTTGCCGGGGTCACGGAGGGCCTGGTAGCCGCCATGCACGCCGCGGTTGTACGTGACCCCGTTGTTCTGTCCGTACTGGCCGGTGACGAACTCCGCGCGCGCCGGGCAGCAGAGCGGGTGAGGGGACAGCGCCTCGGAGAACGTGACTCCGTTCCCGCCAATGAGGCGGCGGGTGTACGGCATCCACTTCATGTCACTGGTGCGTTCGTCGTCGGTCGAGATGAACACGATGTTGGGTCGACGGGAGCCGCCATTGGCGGGGGCATAGGACCTGGGCGACCCGGTGGCGACGGCGCCGCCGTACGAGTGCACCTGGCCGGCCGGAGCGCGGCCGCCCCCCGCTGACTCCTGCCCCGGGGACAGGCTGCAAGCCCCGAGCAGCACAACCAAAGCCGCAAGCCCCGCACACAACCCCTGGGACACAAGCCCGCCCGAGCGAAGCCTGATCACCACCGGGGCGCCCTCAGGAGCGACAACCGACCTCCGGCGAGCTCAGGCGGTCCGACGATCAAGCCCATCGGGACCGGTGGCGGCAGCAGGTGCATTCCGTCAGGGTATGCCGCCGACGAGACTCGTCCGAAGCCTAGGTCGCAGGTTCGAGTCCTGCCGGGGGCGCCCAGAGCCGGTCCGTCAAGCGGTGACCCGGGGCCGGAGCGCACAGGTGGCGCGGCGCTTCCAGTGCGGGGGCTCCGGCCGGTAGTAGGCGAAGATCCCCTCGCGCTGGTCCTCCGGGACGGTCTCCCAGTCGGCCCAGGTGACGTCGTACCCGAGCGACGTCGCCATCATCTCCATCGCGGCGCGGCTCGGGAACCCGACCGGCGCCTGCTCCTGGCCGGGCTCGTGCTCGATGCTGTTCAGCTTGTTGGTGGGGTCCTCGAGCTGCAGCCGGACGGCCGGCTCAGGGCTGAGGTAGAACTCGCTGTCGATGATGATCAGCCGGGGCTCGAGCTGCTTGATCAGCTTGAGCAGGCCATAGTGGTCCATCAGGTGGTAATAGAGGCCGTAGACGCTGACCACGTCGAAGGTCCGGCCCTCGGCGACCAGCTGCGCGATCGCGAGGTAGACGTCGCCCTGGATCAGGCTGACCCGGTCCTTGGCGTCACCCGCCGGGTAGGCGTCGAACTGCGCGATCAGCTCGGGGCGCCACTCGACGCCGAGGACCTCGGTGGCGCCGGCCGAGCTCAACGCGTACGACCAGCGGCCGTCGTGGGCAGCCAGATCGAGGACCCGGCTGCCGGCGATCTCGTCGGCGTACGGCGTGATGAGGAAGTCGTACCGCTTGTTGAGCCGGGTGATGGACCTGGCCTTGCCCGCGTAGCGCGGCAGGTCCCACAGGAAGTCGAAGAACGCCATGCAGCCAACGTACGGGGCGGCTGACAGGCTGGTCGCATGTCTCGCACGCCGCAGTCCGCACTGACCCTGGTCGACTGGCGCACGCAGGTGGCCGATCTGTACGCCGCCGTACGCGCGTCCGACGATCCTGCCGAGGGCCATCGGATCTGGGTGGAGGGACGGAGCGCCCTGTTCGCGAGCCACCCGCAGAGCCCGATCGCCCACGTGCCCGAGCTGCGGGAGTCGGGCGTCGAGTACTGGCCCTACGACCCGGCCCTGCGGTTCCGGTTGCCGATCGAGGCGGCCGAGCCCGACGAGCGCGACGTCGACGGTGGCGACGACGGGTCGGTGACCCTCCAGCGGATCGGCAAGGTCGTGCTGCCGGAGCCGGTGGGCGGGAGCCTCGACGTGTGGTGGCTGCACCAGTACGGCGGCGGCATCTTCGTGCCGATGCGTGACGGGACCGCGGGCGCCGGCAGCTACGGCGCCGGGCGCTACCTGCTCGACACCATCAAGGGCGCCTGGCTCGGCGGCGACGACACCAGCCTGGTGCTCGACCTCAACTTCGCCTACCACCCCTCGTGCCGGTACGACGACCGTTGGCGCTGCCCGCTGGCCCCGCTCGGCAACACCATCGAGACCCGGGTCGAGGCCGGCGAGCGCCTCTGAGGCGTTCGGCTACGCGCGGCCCTGGGCCGGGGCGACGCTGCGCATCCGGTCGGGCTCGAAGCCGTGCCGCATGCCCCAGGCGACCGCCTGCGAGCGCCGCGAGACGCCGATCTTGCGGTACGCCGTACGGATGTAGGTCTTCACCGAGTTGATGGACAGGTAGGTCTGGAGGGCGATCTCCTGGTTGCTCAGGCCCTGGGTGATGAGCGCGAGCACCTCCGCCTCCCGGGCGGTGAGGCCGGCCTCGCGGCCGGGCCACTCGCCGGACGCATCGGGTCCGACGGACTCGGCCGACTCCCGCGGTACGACGGTCTCGCCGGCGTACACGGCCTCGATCGCCGCGATCACCTCGTCGGCGGAGAGCCCCTTCGACAGGTAGCCGGACGCGCCGCGGTCGATGGCCTTCTGCACGAGGTCCGTCTGGAGGTTCCAGCTGAAGATGGCCACCTTGGCGGAGCTGCCGTGGAGCAGGTCCTCGAGGTCGACCGCGTCACCCTGCACCTGGCCGAACGTGTCGTAGAGGATCAGGTCGACCTCGCTGAGCACGGGAACGCCGGAGTCGAGCTCGACGATCTGCACCCGCTCGTGGTGCGGCGCGAGCATGGCCGCCACCCCGGCCACGACGATCTCGTAGTCGTTGACGATCGCGATGCGGATCGGTCCAGCGCCTGCCATGCAGTCACCCTATGCCTCGCCCGCCCGCCGGAGTCCGGTTTCGGCGGTTACCTGATGTGAGGCGGTCGACACGCGCGCCAATGCACGGTTCCGGGCCACAAGCGGGATACAAAGGTGGTGGCCCCGCAAAAGTATGAGTTTTGCGGGGCCTGATCATTTCCCGATCAGGGTGCAGCGGCGTACTCGTCGATCTCGCCGAGCACCCGCGCCTTCAGGTCGTCGTCGGCGAAGGACGCGCGTACGGCGGTCCGCGCCAGGTCGGCGACCCCGGTCTCGTCGAGGCCGAGGAGGTCGGCCGCGATCTCGTACTCCCGGTTGAGGGTGGTGCCGAACATCGGCGGGTCGTCGGAGTTGACCGTGATCGTCACGCCGGCGTCGCGGAACGCGCGGATCGGGTGCTCGTCGAGCGTGGCGACGGCCCGGGTGGCGATGTTGGACGACGGGCAGACCTCGAGCGGGACGCCGGTCGCGGCCAGGTGGGCAAGCAGCTCGGGGTCCTGCGCGGACGACGTGCCGTGGCCGATCCGCTCCGCACCGAGCAGGCGCAGCGCGTGCCAGACCGTCTCGGGACCGGTGGTCTCGCCGGCGTGCGGGACGCTGTGCAGCCCGGCGGCCCGGGCCCCGTCGAAGTGCGGCTGGAACTGCGGCCGCGGCACGCCGATCTCCGGTCCACCGAGCCCGAAGCCGACCAGCGCGTCGGTGCGGTGGTGCAGCGCGTAGTCGAGGGTCGCGTCGGCCGCCGGGACACCGGACTCGCCGGGGATGTCGTAGATCCAGCGCAGCACCAGCCCGAAGTCGCGCTCGGCAGCGACCCGAGCGTCCTCGATCGCGTCCGTGTAGGCCTCGATCGGCATGCCCATGCCGGGCTCGTCGGGGCGCACCGAGGTGTACGGCGTGCACGTGAGCTCGGCGTAGCGGAGACCCTGGCCGGTCGCCATCTCACGGGCGACCTCGTAGGTCAGGTAGCGGATGTCCTCCGGGGTGCGGATCAGGTCGACGACCGCGAGGTAGACCTCGATGAAGTGGGCGAAGTCGCGGAACGCGAAGAACTCACGCAGCGTGTCCGGGTCGCTCGGCACCGTGCCCGGGTGTCGCTCGGCCAGCTCCGAGACGATGCGCGGCGACGCCGAGCCGACGTGGTGGACGTGCAGCTCGGCCTTGGGGAGCCGGGCGATGAAGCCGGACAGGGTGCTCATCCGACGGAGTCTGTCAGCGGACGTAGAAGAAGTACGAACCGACGGCCGCGGGCAGCAGCCCGAGCGCCAGCCACGGCATCAGCAGATCATCGCAGTGACTACTGCAGCTTCTTGACCAGGTTGCTCGCGAGGTCGTCGACGGTGGTCCCGTCGTGGAACGGCGTGCCGTTGAGCAGGATGGTCGGCGTCGCCTGGACGCCGGCGTCCTGCGCCGCCTGGGTCGCGTTGGTGACCCAGGTCTTGCCGGCGTCCTGCTCGATCGGCGTCTTGACGTCCGCCTCCTTCGCACCGGCCTGCACGGCGAGCTTCACGAGGTCGGCGTTCGACGGGAACGGACCGGACTCGTCGGGCTGGTTCTCGTAGAGCAGGTCGTGGAACTTCTTGGCGACCTCGGCCCCGGCCTTGTCGAGCACGATCGAGAACGCACCGGCCGAGCGTGCCGAGTAGTCGCCCAGCTGGCTGAGGAAGTTGAACGGCCGGTACTCGACCTGGACCTTGCCGTCGGAGGCCAGCTGCGCCAGGTCGTCGCGGGACGCGGACTCGAACTGGCCGCAGAACGGGCAGAGGAAGTCCTCGTAGATCACGACCTCGTTGGGTGCGTCGTCGGGCCCGATCGTGAGACCGAACTCGCTCCCGGCGGCCGGTGCGACGACGTCGCCGGTGGTGTCGAGGCTGCGGGAGATGAAGTAGCCGACCGCGACCACGGCCAGGATCGCGACCACGACGCCGCCGACCATGAGGTTCCGGCGGCGGGCCTCCTGCCGGCGCTGCTCGGCCATCGCGGCGGCAGCGCGCGCGGTGCGGTCGGTGTCCCGGTTCTTCTTCGACATTCTCAGGTTCCTTCGGGTTCGGGCGTACGGCGGAACAGCACGGAGTCGAGAGCGAGCCGGGTGCTCGGCAACCACACGACGAACAGGGAGGCGGCGAGGAGCGCGGTGTCGCGGGCGATCTCCCACGGGTAGCTCGACGCGGCGTCGGGGTCGGCACCACCGCCGCCGAAGCACCCGCAGTCGATGTTGATCCCGCGGGACCACACCGAGGCGATGCCGATGATGAACGCGACGAAGAGGAGAGCGGAGACGACCGCCGCGCCGCGGGTGAGGAGGCCGACGACGAGACAGACGCCCACGACGATCTCGATCACCGGCAGCAGCTGGCCGACCGTCGGGACGATCGAGGACGGGAGCAGCTGGTAGGCCCGGACCGCAGCCACGCTCTGCGCGGGATCGGGCAGCTTGATGGCACCCGCGACGATCCACACTCCACCCGTCACCACGCGGGCAAGCAGGCCCAGCCACTCCTTCACGCCCCTGACCCTAGAGCGGACGGCTGAACGACGGCTGAGAGTGGCGCACTGATTGCGGCGTAGGGTGCCCTTCGTGAACGAAAGACTTGTCTGGATCGACTGTGAGATGACCGGCCTGGATCTCGGGGCCGACGCGCTGATCGAGGTCGCCGCCCTGGTGACCGACTTCGACCTCAACGTGCTCGGCGACGGCATCGATCTCATCATCAAGCCGCCGGCCGAGGCGCTCGAGCAGATGAACGACTTCGTCAAGGAGATGCACGAGAAGTCGGGGCTGACCCGCGAGCTCGACTTCGGCATCACGCTCCAGGAGGCCGAGGAGCGGGTGCTCGCCTACATCAAGGACCACTGCCCCGACGGCAGCCGTCCGCCACTGGCCGGCAACACGGTGGCCACCGACCGGGCGTTCCTCGCCCGCGACATGCCGACCCTCGAGACGTTCCTCCACTACCGGATCGTGGACGTCTCCTCGATCAAGGAGCTCTCCCGCCGCTGGTTCCCGCGGGCCTACTTCCAGGCGCCGCCCAAGCGCGGCAACCACCGCGCCCTGGCCGACATCCAGGAGAGCATCGAGGAGCTCCGCTACTACCGCGAGGCGGTCTTCGTGCCCTCCCCCGGCCCCGAGAGCGACGTCGCCCGTGCCATCGCGCTCAAGCACGGCGGCGCGCTCACCGGCCTCACCGGGGACCCCGAGCCGGCCGCCGCCTCCACCGACGAACCCGATTCAGCGAACGCCGAGTAGTTCCCCTACACTTTCTCCTCGGTCCGTCAGGACCGTGATGGTGGGTATAGCTCAGCTGGTAGAGCGCCGCCTTGTGGTGGCGGATGTCGCGGGTTCGAGTCCCGTTACTCACCCCAACGAGTCGAGCCCCTGGCCTGCAACAGCAGGTCAGGGGCTCGATGTCTTCCGGGCCGTCGTCAGCGGGGCATCGCCGGCTCCTTCATCACCGGTCTCAGCGGCGTGCTGTGGCGTCGTTCACCTCTCCGACCAGGACCTCGAGGACGTCCTCGAGGAAGAGCAGGCCCGTGGTGGCACCGTCCTCGTCGACGGTGCGGGCCACATGGGTACCCAGCTGGCGGAGGCGCCGCATCGCGTCCTCGAGCTCGGCGTCGCGCTGGACGGAGACCAGGCGCCTGATCCGCTTGGCCGGGATGGCGGTGTCGAACGTGCTGTCGAGGTCCATCACGTCCTTGACGTGGAGGTAGCCGCTCGGCTCGCCGCTGCTGTCCTGGACGACGTAGCGGGAGTAGCCGTGCTCGATGACCGCCTGGTGCACCTGGGCGGGCGTCACCTCGTACGGGAGCAGGACCACTTCGCCCAGGGGCACTTCTTCCTCGGCGACGCGCTTGGCGGTGAACTCGAACGCGCCCGCCAAGGTGCCGGCGGAGTCGGCCAGGACCCCTTCGCGCTGGGATCGCTGGACGATGCCGGCCACCTCCTCGAGCGTGAAGGTGCTGGTCGCCTCGTCCTTCGGCTCCACACCGCACAGGCGTACGACGCCGTTGGCGACCCAGTTGAGCGCCCAGATGATCGGCCGGAAGATCCGCGAGACGAGCACCAGCGGCGGCGCGAGGAGCAGCGCGGCCCGCTCCGGCACCGAGAACGCGGTGTTCTTCGGCACCATCTCGCCGAACACGACATGCAGGTAGGTCACGAGCACCAGGGCGACGACGAAGGCGACGATGCTGATCGACTCCGGCGTCAGGGCCGTGGCGCCGAGCGGGTGTTCCAGCAGGTGGTGGATGGCCGGCTCGGAGACGGTGAGGATGAGCAGGGAGCAGACCGTGATGCCGAGCTGGCTGGTGGCCAGCATGAGGGTCGCGTGCTCCATCGCGTACAGCGTCGACTTCGCCGCGCGACTCCCCTCCGCCGCTCGCGGCTCGATCTGGGAGCGGCGCGCCGAGATGACGGCGAACTCGGCGCCCACGAAGAACGCGTTCCCGGCCAGCAGCACCACCAGCGAGACGAGGCCGGGTAGGTAGTCGCTCATCGGGCGTCCTCCGTTAGCGGGATGAAGCGGAGCCGCACGATCCGGGCGCCGTCGACGCGGTCGACGCGCAGCGTCCCGGTCTCCATGTCCGTCTCGTCGCCGAGCTCCGGCAGCCGTTCGAGCTGGTGCAGCACGTAGCCGGCGATGGTGTCCCACTCCTCGGAGTGAGGCACCGACACGCCGGCGCGCTCGAGGAGCTCGTCGGGACGAAGCGAGGCGTCGAAGACGACGGAGCGTCCACGCCGCTGGACGTCGGGACGGGCGCGGTCGAACTCGTCCTCGAGCTCGCCGACGATCTCCTCGACCAGGTCCTCCAGCGTGACGATGCCAGCGGTGCCGCCGTACTCGTCGCTGACCACCGCGAGCTGGAGGCCCTCCGCCCGCAGCAGCGAGAGCAGCGCGTCCGCCTTCATCGACTCCGGCACCCGGGCCGGGGCGCTCATCAGGTCACCGGCGACCGTGCCGTGCCGCCGGTCCGGCGACACCGCCCACGCCTGCTTGACGTGCACCACGCCGACCACGTCGTCAGGCCCGTCCTCGACCACAGGCATCCGGGAATGGCCGCTGGCCAGCGAGGTCGCGACGACGTCGGCGGCCGTCGCCGAGACCGTGACACTGGTCATCTGGACGCGCGGCGTCATCACGTCTGCCGCGTCGAGGGCAGCGAACCGCAACGTGCGGTCCAACAGCGTCGCGTCGTGCTGGTCGAGCGCCCCGGCCTGAGCCGAGTGCCGGACCAGGTAGGTCAGCTCGTCGGCGGAGCGGGCGCTGGAGAGCTCCTCCTTGGGCTCGATCCCCAGGGACCGGATGATCGTGTTCGCAGTGTCGTTGAGGACCACCACCAACGGCTTGAACACCGTGGTGAAGGCGACCTGGAACGGCACGACCGTCTTCGCGGTCTGTCGCGGCACCGCCAGGGCGAAGTTCTTCGGGACCAGCTCGCCGATCACCATCGAGAACACCGTCGCGAGCACGACACCGACCACGGCGCCGGTCGTCCGGACCGCTGCGTCGGGCATGCCCAGCCCGGACAACGGGCTCTCGAGCAGGGTGCTGACCGCCGGCTCGAACGTGTACCCGGTCAACAGGGTCGTCAGCGTGATCCCCAGCTGGGCGCTGGACAGGTGCGTCGAGGTGATCTTCAGCGCCCCGATCACCAGACCGAGACGCTTCTCGCCGTCGTCCCTTCGGCGTTCGAGGTCGTGTCGATCGAGTCCGACCAGCGCGAACTCGGACGCCACGAACAGGCCGGTGCCCACCGTCAACACCAACCCGACCGCGAGCATCGTCCACTCGTTCACGACTCACTCCTCCTGGCCCCGGTCGTGACGGGCTTCCGGTCAGGAGGGCACGTACATCGAGGGCGCGGTCGTCGGCGCGAGGTTCTCACATCAGAGCCAACGGGTCGCCGCGGGCTGTCGTTCCGAGATCTCGACCACAAGCCCTCGGCGCAGGACGGGTCAGTCGTTGTAGAACTCGCAGTGGTG
The DNA here is from genome assembly GCA_025965275.1 of Nocardioides sp. Taxonomy (GTDB): domain Bacteria; phylum Actinomycetota; class Actinomycetes; order Propionibacteriales; family Nocardioidaceae; genus Nocardioides. Next base: position 21,940 of record JAOPXG010000075.1, on the reverse strand, counting down.
GGCGAGCCGGCGGGTGGCGGCGTCGAACGCCGACAGGTCGGGGCCGCCGGAGCCGGACTCGATGGCCGCGCGCTGGGCGTCGACCGACTCGCGAGCGATGGCGATGTCCTCGGCGAGCGGGCCGAGCGAGTGACCCTCGACCTCGGCGAGACCGGTCACCAGCTCCTCGGCGTCGGCGGCGTCCTCGGCCGACGGGGAGCCGTGCACGAACTCGAGCGCGCGGGGCATCAGCTGCGCCGGCGGGTGGTAGAGCTCGGCGCAGGTCTTCTGCACGCTCACCGCCTCCACGCTCTCGCTCGGAGAACCCGACGACGACTCGCTCGGCGTGACGGACGCCGAGTCCGAGACGCCCGGGTCGGACGCGGTCTCGTCGCTGCCGTCGGAGCCGCAGCCGACGAGCAGCGAACCGGCCAGGACGAGGCCGGCAAGGGCGGCGAGGTGTGCGCGCATGCCTCACTGTCTCGCGTTTCCCGGGTCAGGTCGACACGAGCCAGTTGTCTGACTAAGGTCAGAGAATGTCCGTGGCCGCCTCGACCGACACGCTGCGCCGCTTCAACCGCACCTACACGCAGCGCATCGGCGCGCTCGACGAGTCGTTCCTCGGCACCGGGCGGCCGCTGGGGGTCTCGCGCCTGCTCTTCGAGATCGGGCTCGACGGCAGCGGCGTCCGCGAGCTGCGTGAGCGCCTCGACCTGGACTCCGGGTACCTCACCCGGCTGCTGCGCCGGCTCACCGACGACGGGCTCGTCGACCTCCACCCGGACCCCGCCGACGGCCGTCGGCGGGTCGTCGTACTGACCGACGCAGGGCGTACGGCGTGGCGCGAGCTCGAGGACCGCTCGGAGGCGCTGGCCCGCACCCTCGTCGAGCCGCTGACGCCCCGCCAGCGCGACCGCCTGGTCGCGGCGCTGCACACGGCCGACCTCCTGGTCCGCGCGGCGACCGTGCGCCTGCGCGAGGTCCCGCCCACGGAGCCGATGGCCCGACAAGCGACGGCCCACTACTTCGCCGAGCTCGACCGCCGCTTCCCGGACGGCTTCGACCCCGGGGAGCCCGACCACGCCGGGACGTTCGTGGTCGCGACCAGCGACGGCGTGCCGGTGGCGTACGGCGGGGTGCGCCCGATCGACGACGAGACCGGCGAGATCAAGCGGATGTGGGTGCACGACGACTGGCGCGGCGCCGGCCTGGGGTCGCGGATGCTGCGCCACCTCGAGGACCTGGCGCGTCGGCTCGGCCACACCCGCGTCGTCCTCGACACCAACGGCACCCTGCTCGAGGCGATCGCGATGTACGAGCGCGCGGGCTACGCACACATCGAGCGCTACAACGACAACCCCTACGCGGAGGCGTGGTTCGAGAAGCCGCTCTCGTAGGGGTCCCGCGTCAGGAACGCGAGCGGCGCCGGCTTCGTCGACAGCTGGACGACCGGCCCGAGCTCGAAGCCGAGCAGCATCAGGTGTCCTCCGGGAGTCGGTCCCAGTCCGTCACGATCGGTGCCAGCCCGCCGGCCGCCCAGAGCGGCAGCTGGTCGAGGTGATGCGGGTCCCGGGCATCGCCGACGGCACCCAGCGGCACCACCCACCCGCCGGCCTCGCGGTCGGCGAGGTCCCACACGTAGCGCGCCACCGAGCCGCGCCAGCAGGAGTCCGTCAGCCCCGGCACCGAGCCGGTGCACCGCACGCAGTCGATGTCGCCCGACACCGGCAGCGGCGGCACCGGCGGCGGTGCGAGGTCGGTCGCCGCGACGTCGAACGCGTGCACCGGCGTCACGACGTGGGTCGCCCCCCAGGTCGCCGGATGGCCGGCGGCGTCGTCGAGCGCGTCGCGGGCGTGCGCCCGCAGGTCGATGCCGTACGGCGTGCCCGCGGCCACCAGCGACTCGAGAGCGAGACCGATCCGGGTGGCGACGTCGAGCCAGGGCGCGAGCACCGGGTCGCCGGTGAGCGGTTCGGCCAGCGGGGCGAGGACGGGCTCCGCCGCGAGCCGCAGCGTGAACGCCGAGCGCCAGGCGGCGAAGGCCGCGGCTCCCGGGGAGGAGGCGTCCATCCGGCCGTCCCAGGCGACGATCGCGTCGCGCACGCCGAGGCCCACGGGTCCGGGCGACAGCCCACGGACGAGCTCCTGGAACGCCGGCGCGGGCGGCAGCAGCGCGTCGTCGTGGACCGCAGCGAAGTCGTCGGCCGTGAGGTCGTCCCTCCCGTCGAGCAGGGCGTGGATGCGCGCGGCACGGTGCGGGGGCGCGAAGCCGGTGCCGACCGCGTCGCTCTCGGGGCCGCGGCGCTCGTTGGCGGTGACGACCTGCCCGTCGGCGGGGACGTCGTGGCGCGGTAGCGGGTCGAGCCAGCCGGTCCACGCCGTCGCTGGATCCGAGGCGGCCACGACACCGCGACGGTTGGCCTCCGCACGGACCGGGATCCGGCCGGCCACCCGGTAGCGCACGTCGCCCTCACGGTCGGCGATCACGACGTTGTTGACCGGCTCGACCCAGTCGTCGAAGGCCGCCTCGACGTCCGCCGCCGTGCGCGCGTGCAGGAGCGGGAGGAAGGCGTCGAACCCGAGGTCGCCGAGCACCGTGGACGCGGCCCGCACGCTCAGCCCGCTCCCCTGGTCGACCGAGCCCGTGAAGACCGGCCCGCGCGCGGTCGCCACGACCTCGAGCCGTTCGTCGGGCCGACCGGCCACCGCGATCGTCTCGACCCGCGCGTCGGCCGCCTCCCAGCCGTCCGGCCCGAGGGCATCCACGCCCCGGGACCCGCGGCGCAGCGTCTCGGCGTACACGTCCTGGTAGTCGGCCATCGCGTTCGTGATCGCCCACGCGACCTCGCCGGCGTGCACGAAGTGCTGCACGCCCGGGACGCCGGGGAACGCGAACCCGACCACGTCGAACTCGTCGCACGAGAGCCGCACCTGCTGGTAGACGCCGGGTGACTCGATCAGCCGGTGCGGGTCGCCGCCGATGAGGGGGAAGCCCGACGCGGTGCGCGACCCGCCGACCGCCCACGCGTTGCTGCCGCTCGCGTGCGGCCCTTCGTGGGACAGCAGCCCGGCGTCGTCGCCCAGGACCTCGCGGGCCCGGGCGTTCCAGAGCTTGGCGGGCAGGCTCGCGAAGAGGAGGTGCTGGGCGAGGAACACCGCGAGCGGCGTCCACGGCTCCCACCTCGTCGGCGAGATCCCGAGCCGGTCGAACTCCGGCGAGCCGGCGTGCAGGCCGGCGTTCACTCCCTCGACGTACGACGCCACGAACGACGCCGAGTCCGGCCGCAGCCGCGCGTGCGCCCGGCGCGCGGTCTCGGCCATCCGGGTGCGCCGCGCGAAGCGGTCCCACGGCAGCGCGGCGACGCCGAAGACCTCGGCGGTCGTGCCGGTCGCCCGGCGCCGGAGGAACTCGAGCTGCCAGGCGCGGTCGCGCGCGGTGACCTCGCCCTGACCGTGGGCGAGGTCCGAGATCGAGCCGGCCCGGACGTGGGGGACGCCGTACGCGTCGCGGTGGGTCCGGGCCATGTCAGGTGACGCTAATCGGTCTCGCCGGGCGGGACCACCGAGGAGCTCAGGCCGGGATGTGCCCGAAGCGGCCCTTCTGGAAGTCCTCGTAGGCCTGCATGACCTCGGACTTGGTGTTCATCACGAACGGACCGGCCCAGGCGAGCGGCTCACGGATCGGCTGACCGCCGACCACGATCACGTCGAGCTTCGGCGAGCGGCTCTCCTGCCGGCCATCGGCGGCGATCGTCAGGTAGTCGCCGGCGCCCAGCACCGCGGACTGACCCGTCCTGATCGGCCGCGCGTCGGTGCCGACCGTGCCGCTCCCGTTGAGGACGTAGACCAGCGCGTTGAAGCCGACCTCCCACGGCAGCTCGAGCCGGGCGCCGGGCTCGATGGTGGCGTGCACCAGCGACATCGGGGTGCACGTCGCTCCCGGGCCCTCGTGGCCGTCGACGGAGCCGGCGATCACCCGCACCAGCGAACCAGCGTCGGCCGAGGTCAGCAGCTGCACCTGCCCGGAGCGGATGTCCTGGTAGCGGGGGTCGCTCATCTTCGCGCCGCGCGGGAGGTTCACCCAGAGCTGGATGCCGTGGAAGAGGCCGCCCTGCTGGACCAGCCACTCCGGCGGCGCCTCGATGTGCAGCAGGCCCGACCCGGCGGTCATCCACTGGGTGTCGCCGTTGGTGATGGTGCCGCCGCCTCCGTGGCTGTCCTGGTGGTCGAAGGTGCCGTCGATGATGTAGGTGACGGTCTCGAAGCCGCGGTGCGGGTGCCAGGGCGTGCCCTTCGGCTCGCCCGGCGCGTACTCCACCTCGCCCATCTGGTCCATCATGATGAACGGATCGAGGTGCTGGAGGTCGATGCCCGCGAATGCGCGACGGACCGGGAACCCCTCTCCCTCGTAGCCCTGCGGTGCGGTGCTGATCTGCCACACGGGTCGCGGCTGGTCACCCAGACCGGGCTCGCGGAGGCGGTCGAGGACGGTCAGGTCGTCGACGGTGACTGCGGGCATCTGCCCACCTCCTGGGGTCGGTGTCGGAGTACCCGGCCCAACGATGGTTGAAAGTTGGATATTCCGGTCAGGGTGCCGGCAGCGGGCCGGCGCGCACGTGGACCCGGCAGGTCCGCAGGTCTCGTCGCCGACCCGGAGCGGGCGTCAGCCCGGCGCGAGCACCGGCAGCCGCACCCGGAAGGTCGTGCCCTCGCTCGGTTCGGACTCCACCGACATGGAGCCGCCGTGCTTCTCGACGATCGCGCGCGCGATCGACAGTCCCAGGCCACTGCCCGGGATCGCCTGCTCCTGCGCGAGCGACGACCGGAAGAACCGGGTGAACAGCTTCTCCTGCTCCTCGAGCGGGATGCCGATGCCGGTGTCCGCAACGCTCAGCAGGGCGGAGTCCCCCTCGGTCACCAGGCCGACGTCGATACGGCCGCCCTCGGGGGTGAACTTCACGGCGTTGCCGACCAGGTTGATGACGACCCGCTCGAGCATGTCGCGGTCGCCGAGGAAGGGGATCGGGTCGTCGGGCAGGTCGATGGTCATCGCGAGCTGACGCCGTTGGAGGGTCGGCGCGACCACCGCACAGCCGGCGGCGACGATCTTGCGCAGGTCGACCAGCCGGTCCACGAACGCGATCCCGTCCTCCTGGACGCGCGAGAGCGTGAGCAGGTCGTCGATCAGCGACAGCAGACGGGCGCTGTTGGAGCCGACCCGGCGCACGGCGTCGAGCTGCTCCTCGCGGAGGTCGCCGTACACGCCGTCCTCGAGCATCTCCGTGTAGCCGAGGATGCTGGTGATCGGCGTGCGCAGCTCGTGGCTGACGCTGGAGACGAAGGCGTCCTTGACCTGGTCGACCTCGCGCAGCCGCTCGACCGCACGGCGCTCGCTCTCCAGCGCCTCGAGTGCCGCCTCCTGGGCCCGCAGCCGCTCGGTGATGTCCTCCGACGTGCTGACGTAGCCGAGCAGCTTGCCGCGGTCGTCCTCGATGCGGTTGAGCGACATCGAGTGGCTGCGCTCCTCGCCGTCCTTGCGCAGGAAGCGCATGTCCGTCGGGCCGACCATGGCCACGATCGCCCGGGCGACGGCTTCGAAGTCGTTGGCGACCCCCAGCTCGGCCGCCTTCTCCGCGATCGCCTCGTCGGAGTGCAGGCTGCGGGTCCTGCGGCCGGTCATCTCCTCCGCGGTGTAGCCGAGCAGCCGCTCGGCGCCGGGATTGAAGAGCGTGACCAGGGCGTTCTCGTCGGTGCCGATGATCGCGACCCCGGACGCGCCGTGCACGATGTTCTGCACCCGGTCGCGCTCGCCCGCGACCTGCCGCGCGTTCTCCAGCTGCTCGCCGACGCTCAGGATCAAGGGGATGACGATCAGCGCGCAGGCGACGATGAAGGTGCAGAGCAGGATCCCCTGCACGTCGGGGTCGAGCCCGTAGCGATCGACCACCGCGAACGGGCCGTGCCCGCGCGTGGTCAGCGCGATCGCGATGCCGAGCACCGCGAACAGCTGGGCCAGTGCCTCGTACGCCCCGTCGCGCAGTGCGGCCCAGCCCAGCAGCGGGATGACCAGGAAGACGATGGCCGGGAAGTCGTCGAGGGCGAAGACGATCGGCGTGACGGTCAGGATCAGCACCCACTGCGCGATGCGTTCCGCCAGCGGCGCCATCCCTCCGTGGCCGCGGAGCCTGGCGAAGAACGGCGTGACGGAGAGCTGGGAGGCCAGGCCGGACGCCGCGAGCGCCAGCGCGAGCAAGCCCGGTGTGCCCCATCCCGTCACCTCGCTCGTCAGGGCCGCGCCACCCGCTACGACCAGGGCGCCGGCCGCGGCCGCGGCGATGAAGCGGGCCAGCTCGCGGTCGGTGTAGAGCGTCGGCCGGGTGCGCACCCCGTTGGTGAAGATCCGCCAGAACACCCACGTCTCGAGGGTGATGGCGCCCGCGAGGCCGACCGAGACGTCGAACGGGCGTCCGGTCCAGATCGTGAGGACCGCGATCAGGAACACCAGCGCGAGCACCACCGAGGTCGGGGGGCGCCGAGCGACGAGCAGGGGCGCCGAGGCCAGGGCCACCGGCCAGATGCCGATCGCGTGCCCGCCTTCGGGCGAGCCGTAGACCGCGGAGACGCCGAAGATGGCTGCGCCCGCGAGCAGGCCGACGACGTACATCGCCCAGGACTTCGTCACTACCCACCCCTCCCGAGCGGTTCGTGCCTCACCGGCGTGCCCATCTTGGCGGTGCGCGACTCAGTCGTGCGCGCGACCTGCCGATGTGGTGCGAAGCCATGGGCCGGACAGCGTGGAGGCGTGGCCTAGGTTGGGTCGGTGAACTCGGTGAACAAGCAGTACGACGTGGTCGTCGTCGGAGGCGGACACAACGGCCTCGTCGCGGCTTCCTACCTCTCCCGGGCGGGCCTGTCGGTCCTCGTCCTGGAGCGTCTCGACCACACCGGCGGCGCCGCGACGTCGGGCTACGCCTCCCTCCTCCCACCGATGCCCGAGCGGCTGCTCGCCGACCTCGGGCTCGACCTGCCCCGGGTGTCCCGGTCGATCGCGTCGTACACGCCGACCCTCCGCGACGGGAAGCCCGGCGGCCTGCTCGTGCAGCGACCGGAGAAGCGGGAGACCGAGAAGTCGTTCCGCGAGCTCACCGGCGGCGACGACGAGTACGCCGCCTGGCAGGCGTTCTACGCGGACGCCGGCAACCTGGCGCGCGCCGTCGCCCCGACCCTCCTCGAGCCGCTGCCGTCCGAACGCGCCGTCCGGGACCAGGTCGACCCCCGCACCTGGGACGACTTCGTCTCCCGCCCGCTCGGCGAGACCATCGAGGCCCGGTTGTCGGACGACACCGTGCGCGGGGTCGCGGCGAGCGACGCCCTGACCGGGTCCTTCGCCTCGCTGCACGACCGGTCGCTGGTCCAGAACCGGTCCTTCCTCTACCACCTGGTCGGCGACCAGACCGCCGGGTGGGACGTGCCCGTCGGCGGCATGGCCGCGCTCACCGACGCCCTCGCGCGCGCCGCGACCGCGGCCGGCACCGAGGTGATCACCTCGGCCGGCGTGAGCGGCATCGAGGCCGGCGACGACGGCGCCGAGGTGACGTGGCACGACGGCGCCGGCTCGCACACCGTGGCCGCGCGCTTCGTGCTCTCGAACGTCGCACCCTGGGTGCTGGGCATCCTCCTCGGCCAGGGCGAGGACCCGGACTCCAAGCCGGAGGGCGCCCAGGTCGCCATCGACCTCGTGCTCGACCGGCTGCCCCGCTTCACATCGGGGATCGACCCCGAGGTCGCCTTCGCCGGCACGCTGCACCTCGGCCAGGGCTACGCCGAGCTCGAGGCGGCGTACGACGACGCGGCCGCCGGCCGGGTGCCGTGGGCGCTGCCGGGCCGGATCGTCGCGGAGGCGTCCGCCGACGCCTACGCGTTGACGTACGTCGGCGTGCACACCCCGGCGTCGCTCTTCGAGCACGACCCCGAGGGCGCCAGGCAGCAGGCCGTCTCGCGCGCGCTGGCCTCGTTCGACCAGCACCTGCTCGAGCCGATCGAGTCGTGCCTCGCGACCGACGCGGCCGGTCGTCCCCGGATCCGGGTGACGATCCCCCAAGACCTCGAGCGCGCCCTCGCGATGCCGGGAGGGCACCTCTTCCACGGCGACCTCGAGTGGCCCTGGGCTCCGCACCGCTCCCGGCTCGAGACGCCGGCCCAGCAGTGGGGCGTGCACACCGACGTCGCGTCGGTGCTGGTCTGCGGCTCCGGATCGCGCCGGGGCGGCGCCGTGTCGGGGCTCGGCGGGCACAGCGCGGCCCAGGCCGTCCTCGCGTCGCTCTGACCGGGCTGCCGGCGCGCTCCCCGATTTTTCCCGATCCATCCCCGCTGGTAGAGTTCACGTCGCTTCACCAGCACGCGGCATTAGCTCAATTGGCAGAGCAGCTGACTCTTAATCAGCGGGTTCGGGGTTCGAGTCCCTGATGCCGTACCACCTCAGGCCCTGACCAGCGGAAACGCAGGTCAGCAGCACGGCGCCGAGTCCTCGGCTCACCATGGTGAGCGACGATTCGACGCCGTTTCTGGTTGCTGGCCCTGGGCGGGGGCGGGTACTGGGTGTGATCGTCGTGGTCGACCCCGATGCCTCTGTGGTGCCGATGCGCCTGTAGCTCAGGATGGTGGCGGAGGGCTTCCCCGGGAACCGTGGATTGGTGCCGCTGAGCCCGTACGTCAGACTTGCCTTTCGCCCTGCCCTCCCCGCGACGAACGATCGAGTCGAGTAGCGGTGGGAGGCGTTGGCATGGAGGTGGTGCATGCCCGGTGTGCCGGGCTGGATATCTCGAAGAAGCACGCGAAGGTGTGCGTCCGGGGCGCCGGTCGGCGTAGACGGTCGAGCCTCGCGCACCGGGGTCTACGAAGGTATCCACGTGAGATGTGGGGCCAGCAGGGCGTAACCAACGAAGGCGCCCACGTCCAACAACGTGTGGCAGACGATGAGCGGAGCCACCCGATCCCACTTGCGATAGAGGTATCCGAAGAGCATCCCCATTGCGAAGTTTCCGACGAAACCTCCGAGCCCCTGGTAGAGGTGGTAGCTCCCTCGGACAGCGGAACTCGTCATGATCGCGGGCAAGAAACCCATCCGGCACTGGCGCAACCGGAGCAACAGGTATCCCAGGACAACGGTTTCTTCCAGTACCGCGTTCTGTATCGCAGACAAGATGAGGACGGGATACCGCCACCAGACGCCTGGCAGCTCCTCCGGGACGACTGTCAGATTGAACCCAGCGCCGCGCGCAGCGAAGTAGAAGGCCAGACCTGCGCTTCCGACCGCCAACGCCACCGTTGCGCCTCGAACAACATCGAGTGGACCCTGTCCGCGCCGATAGAGCAGCTCACCCGGACTCGAACCTGAGCGGATCAGGAGGTACGCCACCAGGGCTACGGGAGCGAGACCAAAGCCAATCGCGAGTAGCTGCAGGACGAGATCGAGGTCGGGCCGGCCCGGCGCCAGGCTTCGGTTCAGAACTGCTCGCTGGGCGACAAGCGGGCCGGGTGCAGTCAAGGACGCGACGAAGTCGACTACCGCGTACACGCCCGATCTGCCCAGCGACACGGCGAGCACCACGACGACCTCGATCACCAACAGTCTCCGAGTGAATCCTGCCGGCAGATCCAGGCGCCAGCTCGAATCTGGTTCACCCGCGCTCATGTCGTTCATCATCCTCGGTCGGAAGATCGCTCATCGAGTGACATCTGTCGTCCAGGGAGACCTGGGTCCCCCGGTGTGGCCCGCAGAGGTTCTTGACACATGCAGCCGTGCTGACCGTGCGGGTGCTCCCTCGAGAGGGCGCCGCGGCAACGGAGGCCCTTCGGACGTGCGCCCGGCTGCACCGGACTGCGGGCGTCCAGTAGAGCCCGGAGCCGGGCCGGCCGCAGCGGAACGCCGAACACGACCAGCGAGGCTGGGTGCCCGACACTCGCTGTGTCCACGGCGTGTCACTGGTCTATCCACCCTGATCTGTCACAGGCTTCCGCGCATGGCACACACCGATCGGGGGCAGGAGGGGTCCATGCAACGACGTCGTCATGGGGCTGCGTCGCCCTGCCCTGAGATCACCCGCCGGCCGCTGACCTTCCTCGTGGTGATCGCGATGCTGACCGCGGGACTGGCGACGTTGGCGTTCCCCTCGCCGGCCAGCGCGACCTTCGACACCACCAACACCGTGGTGATCCCCGCTCAGAGCGGCAACCAGTCGTTCGAGGCGACGCCCGGCATGACCGCGCTCGCCGGCTACGGGTTCGACCCGAGCGAGGCCGCCTCGACCGTCGTCGACAACGCGTCGGCCGTGCTCTCCGTGTCGTGCAAGAACGGTCGGACGCCGACCCAGACGTCGGTGACGATCCCGATCGGGCACCAGGAGTACGCCGACCACGCCAACTCCTGGATCCCGTCGAGCGACCTCAAGGACCCGGCGACCTACCAGGGCTCGTTCGTCCTCGGCGACTACTGCGCCGGCACCACCATGGTCGTCGGCGCGACGATGGGGCCGTTCACGGCCGACGTCTACTCCAGCTCGATCAAGTCCACCACCTTCCGCTGGCACTACGGCCCGACCAGCGGCCCCAAGAACGTCGTCGGCGTCGGCAGCGCCTGGAGCGCGACGAAGACCGTCGTCCCCGAGGGTCTCGGCGGCTACGGCGCCGACCTCCAGATCATCAAGACCGACCTGAACGACCCGATCCGCGCGGGCGAGAACATCACCTACTCCCTCGTCGTGCGCAACGCGTCGCAGGCCGTCTCCTCGTCGTCCGTCACCGTCTACGACGGGCTCGACGCCACCACGACCTTCGTGTCCGCCACCGGCGCCACCTGCTCGACCAGCCCGTTTCTCACCGGGACGATCCTCACCTGCAACGTCGGCACGCTCGCTCCCGGGGCGACCAGGACCATCACCATCGTGGCCGGCACGTCGACCACGGCGGCGACCGACGCGTACGCCGGCTCGGGCGCCCAGGCGGGCGGGCTCGGCATCACCTGCCCGACCTCCGACCTGTGCAACAAGGCCTACGTGACGGCGTCGACCAAGGACCCCGACACCAGCGACAACTCCTACTACCAGCCGACCAACGTGGCGAAGCCCGGCATCACCCTGGACAAGACCGTCGCCGACTCGAACGACGCCGACACCATCGGCTCCCTGGGCGAGACGCTGACCTACGGCTTCAAGGTCACCAACACCGGCAACCTCCCGCTCAGCAACGTGACGGTCACCGACTCGCTGCTCGGCCTGACCAACGCCGCCTGCGTGTCATCGCTGGCCGCCGGTGCCAGCACCACCTGCCCGCAGCTGTCGGCCACGACGTACAAGGTCGCCGCCGCCGACATCGCCCGCGGGTCGGTCACCAACACCGCGAGCGCCGCCGGCGCGCCGGCCTCCGGCGCGATCGTGAGTGCCTCCGACACCGAGACCATCTCCACGCCGGCCGCGCCGGCGGTGCAGCTGACGAAGACCGTCGCGGACTCCAACGACGCCGACACGATCGCCTCGCGCGGCGAGACCCTGACCTACGGCTTCACCGTCAAGAACACCGGCAACGTGCCGCTCTCGAGCGTCACCGTCAGCGACGCGATGCTCGGCCTCACCAACGCCACCTGCGCGACCTCGCTCGAGGTGGGCGCCAGCGTCACCTGCCAGTCGGGCCGGACCTGGACGGTCACCACGGCCGACATCGGCCGCGGGGAGGTCGCGAACACCGCGAGCGCCGGCGCGACCGCACCGGGCGGCAGCAAGGTCACGGGCAGCAGCACCGCCACCATCCCGACCGAGGCCGCGGCAGCGGCCGTCGTGCTCACGAAGACGGTCGCCGACTCCAACGACGCCGACCAGATCGGGTCGCTCGGCGAGACCCTGACCTACGGCTTCACGGTGACCAACACCGGCAACGTCGTGGTCACCGGCGTCACCGTCACCGACTCCAAGCTCGGCCTGAACGGCGTCGCCTGCGTCGCGTCGCTCGAGCCCGGCGCCAGCGCGACCTGCCCGCAGAAGCCGACGTACGTCGTGACGGCCGACGACATCGGGCGCGGCTCGGTCGCCAACACGGCCACCGCCAGGGCCACGACCTCGGGCGGCAAGAGCGCCGAGGACCCCGACACCGCCACCATCTCCACCCCCGCCGCCCCGGCGATCTCGCTCGTCAAGCGGGTCGCCGACTCCCCCGACGCCGGCAGCATCGCGTCGAACGACGAGACCCTCACCTACACGTTCGTCGTCACCAACACCGGCAACGTGCCGCTGAGCGGCGTCACGATCAGCGACCCGAAGATCGGCCTCGACCAGGCCGCCTGCGTCGCCACGCTGGCGGTCGGAGCCACCGCGACCTGCCCGACGAGCACCTACTCGACCACCTCCGACGACGTCGAGGACGGCACCGTCGTCAACACGGCGTCGACCAGCGCCACCTCGCCCGCCGGCACCGTCGTCGGCGCCTCCGAGACGGCCCGGATCACCACCGAGGCGGCCGCCCCGTCGATCACGCTCGTGAAGACGGCCAAGGACTCGGGCGACGGTGACGGCATCGGGTCGCTCGGCGAGAAGCTGAGCTACACCTTCAAGGTCACCAACACCGGCAACGTCGCGCTCAAGAACCTCACGATCACCGACACCCTGCTCGGCCTGTCCGCCGACGACTGCGCCGCGAAGCTCGCCCCCAAGGCCAGCACCACCTGTCCGCTGCTCCCGGCGAAGTCGCACACGGTCTCGCCGGCCGACATCGCGGCCGGCTCCGTGGTGAACACCGCCAAGGCGGCCGGCGCCAGCAGCAAGAACGGCACCAAGGTCACGGCGCAGGACAGCGCCACCGTCGCGACGCCCGCCGTACCCGCCGTCTCGCTGGCCAAGTCGGTCAGCGACAGCAACGACGTCGACGCGGTCGGGTCGCTGGGCGAGACGCTGACCTACGGCTTCGTCGTGACCAACACCGGCAACGTGCCGCTCCGCGACGTCTCCCTCACCGACCCGTCGCTCGGCGTGAGCGGCGCGACCTGCGCCTCGACCCTGGCCGTCGGCGCCAGCGCCCCCTGCTCACCGTCCAGCAAGACGCACACCGTCACCGGCGCCGACATCGAGGCCGGGTCGGTGGTCAACACCGCGACCAGCGCCGCCGTCGCTCCCTCGGGGGCGCGCGTGACCGACGACGACAGCGCCACCGTCGCCACCGAGTCCCCGCTGACCGGCATCGCGCTGCGCAAGTCCGTCGCCGACTCCGACGACGCCGACTCGACCGGGTCGCTCGGCGAGAACCTCACCTACGGCTTCACGGTCACCAACACCGGCAACGTGCCGCTGACCGGCGTCACGGTCACCGACGCGATGCTCGGCCTCGACCACGCGCCCTGCGTGAGCACCCTCGACCCGGGCGCGACCACCACGTGTCTCGCGGGCCGCACCCACACCGTCGGCGCCGCCGACATCGACGCCGGTTCGGTCGCGAACACCGCGACCGCCGCCGGTACGCCGGCCCGCGGGCCGGCCGTCTCCGACGACGACCGTGCCGTGGTGCAGACCCCGGCCGCGCCGTCAGTGGTCCTCGACAAGGACGTCGCCGACTCCGCCGACTCCGACTCGGTCGGCTCGCTCGGCGAGACCCTCACCTACACGTTCCGGGTCACCAACAACGGCAACCAGCCGCTGCGCAACATCACCCTCGACGACCCGATGCTCGGCCTGACGAGCACCCCGTGCGTCTCCACGCTCGCGGTCGGCGCGACGGCCACCTGCACCGGCCGGACCTACGCCGTCACCGCGAGCGACCTCGCCCGCGGCACGGTCGACAACACCGCCACCGCGACCGGGGCATCCACGACCGACCGGACCGTCACCGCCCGGGACACCGCGACCCTGCCGACCGAGGCGGCGCTCCCGGCGATCGCGCTCGAGAAGACGGTGCGCGACTCCTCCGACGCGGGCACGACGGCCGCGCTCGGCGAGACGCTGACGTACGCCTTCACGGTGACCAACAACGGCAACCTGCCGCTGCGCGACGTCACGGTCACCGACACCATGCTCGGCCTCGAGGGCGCCGCGTGCACCGCCACCCTGGCGGTCGGTGCCTCGGCGACCTGCCTCGACGGGCGCACCCACGTCACCACGTCGGGCGAGGTGTCGAAGGGCTCGGTCGACAACACCGCGAGCACGGCGGCGACGTCGGCCGCGGGTGCCGTCGGCTCCCAGGGGACCGCGTCGATCCCGACGGACGTCCCGAACCCGGCGATCACCCTCGCGAAGTCCGTCAGCGACTCCGCCGACCCCGACGTGCTCGGGTCGCTCGACGAGACCTTGACCTACGCGTTCACGGTCACCAACAACGGCAACGTGCCGCTGACCGACGTCACCGTCTCCGACGCGATGTTGGGGCTGAACGGCGCCGCGTGCGTCCCGACCCTCGCGCCCGGCGCGAGCAGCACCTGCCCGCAGCTCACCGGCGAGCGCACGCACCGGGTGACGGCCGACGACGTGGCTCACGGCTCGGTCGACAACACCGCGACCGCGTCGGCCCGGGCCAACGGCTCCACCGTCACCGACCAGGACTCCGCGACCATGCCGACCCCGTCGCTCGAGACGCCGCCGGCCGAGGACCCGGGTGGGCCGTTCAACTGGGACTGGCGCTACCCCGCCCCGACCTGCGACGCGCTCACGGTGACCTACCCGCGCGACCTCCCCGGCGACCAGGCCAACGACATCAACGTCCGGATCCAGACGGACGTCGGCGAGGTCACCCTCAACTTCCACAACAACGAGGGCTTCTGGTCGGGGACGACGAGCTTCCCCTACCTGTCCCACCCGCGCTGGCCGGCCGGCGCGACGACGTACACCGTGGTCTGGACCCAGGTGGCCGGCACGAACTACCACTGGCAGGGCGCGGTCCGCTGCGGGGTCGCCGGTGGAGCGGGCTCACCGACCCCCGAGGACACCCGGGCGCTCACCCAGGTCACCGGCTGGCGCACCGGGTCGACGACGTTGGACGTCGGCCAGGCGCCCGGGTCGGACGCGGTCGAGGTGACCCAGCTCGGGTTCCAGTCGATGGAGCTCGAGCAGCGCACCGCCGACGGTGGCTGGCGCTGGGTCAAGACGGTGCCGGTCACCGCCCGGGGCACGGCCAGTGTCGTCTTCCCGAAGATCACCGAGAAGGGCGTGACCGCCTTCCGGCTCCGGGTCGACGGTTCCCAGGACGTCACCGGTGCGACGACCGCTCCGTTCCAGGTCCGGGCACGCTGACGTTGCCCTAGTGTCCGGGGATGAGCACGGACTCCCCATCCGGAGACGACCTCGGCGTGCTGCTCCACAGCCGCGGCTACCTCACGCTCCTGGCCGCGGCGGCGCTCCTCGGAATCCCGCTGTCGCTCGTCGCGTTCGCGTTCCTGGCCGCGGTGCACGAGCTCGAGCACGTGGTCTGGCACTCGCTGCCCGCGAGCGTGGGGTACGACGTGCCACCGGCCTGGTGGCCGGTCGCCGCCCTGGGACTGGCGGGTGTGCTCGTCGCGCTCGTGGTGCTGCGGCTCCCCGGGCACGGCGGACACGTGCCCGCGCACGGCATGGGCGGCGGGCCGACCGCTCCCCGTGACGTGCCCGGCGTCGTCCTGGCCGCCGGCGCCAGCCTCGTGCTCGGCGCCGTGGTGGGCCCCGAGGCGCCGCTGATCGCGATCGGCAGCGGTCTCGCCCTGCTCGCGGCCCGGCGGGCGAAGGCAGCGGACGACGCCGCGACGAACGCCGCCATCGGGGCCAGCGGGTCGGCCGCGGCGCTCTCCGCGATCTTCGGCAACCCGCTGATCGCGGCCGTCATGTTCCTGGAGATCGGCGGCCTCGCGCGGCGCCAGACGATGCTGATGATCCTCCCGTGCCTGGTGTCGAGCGGGGTGGGCGCGATCGTGTTCACGGGGCTCGGCCGCTGGACCGGCTTCGGGATCGGCGCGCTCTCGATCCCGGACCTCGCACCCTCCCGGCTCGAGCTGCCGGACCTCGTGTGGGCGATCCCGGTGGCCGCCGTCGTGTCCGTCGCCACCTGGGGCATCCTCGCGGTGGCACGCCGGGTGGCGGAGGCCGCGGCCTCGCGCACCCTGCTCGTGACCGTCGCCGCCGGCCTGGTCGCCGGCAGCAGCGCGGCCGCCTACGCGCTGCTGACCGACCACTCGCCCGCCGAGGTGGCGCTGTCCGGGCAGCAGACCCTCGCCGTCCTCGCCGTCCACCCGGACGACTGGTCGACCGGGGCGCTCATCGCGATGCTCGTGTTCAAGGGCCTGGCCTATGCCCTCTGCCTGGGGGTCTTCCGCGGCGGTCAGGTGTTCCCGGCGATCCTGCTCGGGGCGGGCTTCGGCGTGCTCGCCGGCTCGTGGTTGCCCGGGCTCGACCACGTGCCGGGGCTGGCGATCGGCATGGCCGCCGGCGTCGCCGTGACCCGGCTGCCGATCACCAGCATCCTGCTCGTCGTGCTGCTCCTCGGCAACGCGGCGACCAACCAGATGCCGGTCATCATCGTCGCCGCGGTCGCGGCCCTCGTCGTCGACGAGCTCCTGACGACTCCGGGCGCCCGGAGAAAATCACCCCTTCGGGCGTAACGTCAGAGTTGGTCGCGGCATTGGCGCGTCGCCACGATTGATCTGTGCACCAGCCGCCCCCGAGCGTCGGGATCGTGAGCCACCAGGAGGTGCTCGGCAAGGGCCTGGTCGCCATGCTCGCCGAGCATCCCGGGCGCTCCGTGATCGTCGACGCCCACGACGCCGACGTCGTGCTCTACGACGTCCTGGGGCTGCACCGGAGCGACGGGACCGACCTCGACGAGCTCCTCGGCCGCGACACCGGCGTCGTGGTGGCGATCAGCCGCGACCTCCGGCCCGACCTGCGCGCACGGGCGCTGGCCCGGGGCGCGCACGGCTGGGTGTCGATGAGCGCCCGGTCCGACGAGCTGATCGACGCGGTCGAGGCGGCCGCCTGGGGCGCACCGCTGCCGGGACCCGAGGACCCGCTCGGCCGCGACATGGGGCTGACCGACCGCGAGGTCGAGGTGCTGTCCCTGGTGACCCAGGGGCTGAGCAACAACGAGATCGCCGTACGCCTCTTCCTCTCGATCAACTCGGTCAAGAGCTACATCCGGTCGGCGTACGCGAAGATCGGCGTCCGGTCGCGGACGCAGGCCGTCGCGTGGTGCCTGCTCCACGGTTTCGCACCACCCGGGGCCTGAGACGGATCCCCCAGCCGGGCATGGCTCGCAGCCCGGTCGGGCACCGCGGAGCCATGGCCCAGCAGACGGAGACGCGCGCCGACCAGGACCCCGACGCCGGCAAGGTGGACTCGCCGACCGACCTGTCGAGACGGTCGTGGCTCTACGTGCTGCGCAAGACCGTCCGCGAGTTCTCCGGCGACCAGTGCACCGACCTGGCCGCGGCGCTCACCTACTACGCGGTCCTCGCGGTCTTCCCGGCCGCGATCGCGCTGACCTCGCTCCTCGGCCTGGTCGGCAAGGGGACGGACAGCGTGAACACGCTGCTCGACATCGTCGGCGACCTCGGCGGGGCGTCGATGGTCGAGAGCGTCCGCGATCCCCTGCTCGAGATCAGCCAGTCCCAGGGGGCGGGGCTCGCGTTCGTGGTCGGCCTTCTCGGCGCGCTCTGGTCGGCGAGCGGCTACGTCGGCGCCTTCGGCCGGGCGATGAACCGGGTCTACGAGATCCAGGAGGGCCGGCCGGTCTGGAAGCTCCGGCCCGTGATGCTGCTGCTGACGCTCGTCCTGGTCGTGCTCGCGGCCGCCGTGCTGCTCGCCCTCGTCGTGACCGGACCGGTCACCGACTCGGTCGGCAGCGCCCTCGGGGTCGGCTCGACCCTGCGTCTCGTGTGGGACATCGCCAAGTGGCCGGTGATCCTGCTGGTCGTCGTCCTGATCGTCGCACTGCTCTACTACGCGACGCCCAACGTGAAGCAGCCGAAGTTCCGGTGGGTCAGCATCGGTGCCGTGCTCGCGATCCTCACCTGGGTCGTGGTGTCCGCGGCCTTCGGCTACTACGTCGCGAACTTCTCCTCCTACGACAAGACGTACGGCGCCCTCGGCGGCGTGATCGCCTTCCTGCTGTGGCTGTGGCTGACCAACCTCGCCCTGCTCTTCGGCGCAGAGCTCGACGCCGAGCTGGAGCGCGGCCGCGAGCTGGAGTCCGGGATGCCGGCCGAGCGGTCCATCCAGCTGCCTCCTCGTGACACCCACGGCATCGACAAGGCGCGGGCCAAGGACGAGGACGACGAACGACGGGGCCGGGCGATCCGGCTCGGCCGCCGGACCCGGCACCACGACCGCGAGAAGGACTGACATGGCGCTCACCTCCGTCTGGCGGGACCGCAACCCCCGACCGGACCCCGCCGAACCCGCGGTGTCCGGCCAGTGGGACGTGATCGTCGTCGGCGCCGGCATCACCGGCCTCACGACCGCGGCGCTGCTCTCCCGGGCCGGGAGGTCCGTCCTGGTGGTCGAGGCGCGCCGGGTGGGCTCCGGCACCACCGGCGGCAGCACCGCGAAGGTGAGCCTGCTCCAGGGCACCCAGTACTCGCGGATCTCGCACCGCCACCCGGCCTCGGTGCTGCGCCAGTACGCCGACGCCAACACGGAGGCGATGGAGTGGGTCACGCAGTTCTGCGACCACCACCGCGTCGGCCTCCAGCGCCGTCCGGCGTACGTCTACGCGACCTCCGCCTCCGGCGTCCGGTCGATCCGTTCCGAGCTCGACGCCCTGCACCGTGCCGGCCTGGAGTCGGCCACCTGGGTGGACGAGGCGCCGTTGCCGTACCCGATCAGCGGCGCCGTGCTGATGCCCGACCAGCGCCAGGTCGACCCGATGGAGCTGCTCGACGCGCTCGCCGCCGACGCGACGACGCACGGGGCCGCCATCGTCGAGGGCGCACGGGCCCGGCGGATCCACGGACACCGGCCGGTGCACGTCGAGACCGAGGCCGGCCACGCGTCGGCCGCCACCGTGGTGGTCGCCACCAACATGCCGATCCTCGACCGCGGCGGCTTCTTCGCCCGCGCGAAGCCCGCGCGGTCCTACGGGCTCGCCTTCCGGACGCCGACCCAGGCCGTCGACGGGATGTACCTGTCCGCGGACTCCCCGAGCCGCTCCCTGCGTGACGCGCCCGACGACGGCGGCAGCCTGCTGCTCATCGGCGGCAACGGCCACAAGCCGGGGGCCTCGGTCTCCGAGCAGGACCGGATCGACGACCTCCGCTCCTGGACCCTGCGCCACTTCCCCGCCGCGCAGGAGACGCATGCCTGGTCGGCCCAGGACTACGTGCCGCACCACGGGATCCCCTACGTCGGTCCGATCCTGCCCGGGACCGACGACCTGCTGGTGGCCGGCGGCTACTCCAAGTGGGGCATGACCAACGGGGTCGCCGCCGCACTCGCCCTGGCGGGGCGGATCCTCGGCGGGCACCAGGAGTGGGCGGCGGCCTTCGAACCCTGGAGCAGCCGTGAGCTCAGCGGCCTGCCCGACGGCATTCGGGTCAACGCCGAGGTCGGCATCGAGATGACCACCGGCTGGATCCGGCCGCTCCTGCGTCCCGGCGCCGGAGCCCCGCCCGCCGAGGGCGAGGGCACGGTGCGCCTCGACCACGTCGGACTGCCCACCGCGACGTCGCGGGTGGCCGGCGTCGAACGCCGGGTCTCGGCCGCGTGCACCCACCTGGGCGGCGTCGTGCGCTGGAACGACGCCGAGAAGAGCTGGGACTGCCCCCTGCACGGATCCCGGTTCGGACCCGAGGGCGACGTCCTGGAGGGCCCCGCGACCTGTGGCCTGCGGCGACTCCCGACGACGTGACGTCCGGGTGCATGCTGGGTCCATGGACATCGACGAGGCCGTCGCCGCGGCGCGCGCCAACCGGCACGGCGTACTCACCACCATCAAGAAGGACGGGCGACCGCAGCTGTCGAACGTGCTGCACACCGTGGACGACGCCGGCGTGCTGCGGGTCTCGACCACCGCCGACCGCGCGAAGTACGCCAACCTCCGGCGTACGCCGTGGGCCGCGGTGCACGTGAACGGTGACGACTTCTGGTCGTACGCCGTGATCGAGGGTGACGTGACGCTGTCGGACGTCGCTGCCGACCCGCACGACGCGGCCGTCGACGAGCTGGTCGAGCTCTACCGCTCGCTGTCGGGCGAGCACGACGACTGGGACGACTACCGCGCCTCGATGGTGAAGGACCGCCGCGTGGTCGTCCGGATCACCCCGACGCACGCCTACGGCATGCTCCGCTGACCCGGACGCCATAACCCGGGGTCGTCCGCGCTCGTTCGCCTGGTGGGGGATATCCACCGATGAGGGAGCACCATGTCCGTTCGCAGGTTCGTATCCGCCACCCTGGGCCTCGCCCTGGCCGCCGCGCTCGCGCTGCCCGGTCCGGCGCCGGCCGACGCAGCCAAGCCGCACCGGGTCGACCACTGGGCGTCGGCCGCGAAGGCGACCGTGCACCCCGGCACGATGATGTACACGAAGGGCGCCCAGTGCACCGCGAACTTCGTCTACACCGACCGGACCGGACACGTGTACGTCGGCTACGCCGCCCACTGCGCCGGCACCGGTGAGGCCACCGACACCGACGGCTGCTCGACGAGGTCGCTCCCGCTCGGGACCAAGGTGGTCTTCACCGAGGGCGGCAGCCTCGTCGACGGAGGCACCAGGCTCGCGATCGGCAGGCTCGCCTACTCGTCGTGGGCGACCATGAAGGAGCTCGGCACGACCGGCGCCAACGCCTGTGCCTACAACGACCTGGCCCTGGTCCGCGTCGCCGCCAAGGACGTGCGCAAGATCAACCCGTCCGTGCCCTTCTGGGGCGGGCCGACCGGCATCGACACCGACGGCACCGCCGCCGGCGACGAGGTCTACACGTACGGCAACTCCAGCATCCGCGGCGGCCTCCAGGAGCTGTCCCCGCACACCGGCACCAGCCTCGGCGACGACGCGGCCGACCACGGCTGGTCGCACCCGCTCTACACCGCCTCGCCCGGCATCCCCGGCGACTCCGGCTCCGGCTTCATGACCGCCGACGGCAAGGCCATCGGCGTCCTCTCGACGCTCGGGCTCGCGCCGCTGCCGGCCTCCAACAACATCGGCGACCTCGCCAAGGAGCTGCGCTTCGCGCAGCAGCACTCCGGCATCGCGGGGCTGCTCATGACGAAGGGCACCGAGCCCTTCACGGCCGTGCCATGAGCGTCCGCACCGTTTTTCGGACGATTTCTCAAGGAAACCGCAAGGTTCGGCCACGCCCTACCCACGGTTCCTCCACGGCGCGGTGAGATCGCGACTTCCCGTGCCACTCTCCTCACACCCGCTCATCCCTCTTGAGGAGAACCCCCGTGCGAGCTCGACTCGTTTCCGCCGCAGCCCTCGTCGCCGCCGCGGTCGCCCTCCCGATGCTCGCCGTGGCCGGACCGGTGTCTGCTGCTCCCGGCAACAACGGGACCATCAAGGTCGCCGAGGTCAATGACGTCGGCACCGAGAGCAACGACCCGCACGTCGCCTGCACGTTCGCTCTGGAGTGGTACAACTTCGACGCGAAGGCCGTCTCGACCGTCGAGTTCGAGAGCATCGCGCCGACGAAGGACGCCGCTCTGACGGTCGTCTCCGGGGCCACGACGGTGACGCTGGAGGACGACGCGGCGAAGGGCAACTCCGACCTCGACGGCCGCGAGATCTACACCCTGAGCTTCGACGGCGAGTCCCAGAAGAACCAGGGCTACCACGTCAACGTCATGACCAGCACCACGGGATCGAAGGGCAACGACACGAAGTCGAAGACCTTCTGGGTCGGCCCGTGCGCCACGACCGACCCGGGCACCACCGACCCCGGCACCACCGACCCCGGCACGACCGACCCCGGCACGACCGACCCCGGCACCACCGACCCCGGCACCACCGACCCCGGCACCACCGACC
>JAOPXG010000099.1 GCA_025965275.1 Nocardioides sp. | reverse complement strand
GAGGCGACGGTACGCAGCCAGATCAAGTCGATCTTGTCGAAGCTCGATGTCAGCTGCCAGATCGCGGCCGTGGCGATGGCTCATCGGAACGGCTGGACGGTGGCGGCTGATGACCCGATCGAGGCGGCGAGCTGACAGCGCCCAGTCCGTGGCCTGCGCCTCGAGCCAGCCTGACGCTTTCGGCGCGTCCCAAATAGAGAAGCCCCCAAACTGCGTTTCGCAGGTCAAGGGCTGTGTCTTGCTGGTGGGCGATACTGGGTTTGAACCAGTGACCTCTTCCGTGTCAAGGAAGCGCGCTACCACTGCGCCAATCGCCCGTGCCGCCCGCAATATATGCCGGGCGATCGAGGTGGAGACGGGATTTGAACCCGTGTAGACGGATTTGCAGTCCGTTGCCTCGCCTCTCGGCCACTCCACCGTTGGAGGCCAAACCGTGAGAGAGACCTCTCCGAGCGGACAACGAGACTCGAACTCGCGACCTCAACCTTGGCAAGGTTGCGCTCTACCAACTGAGCTATGTCCGCCTGCGCTCCGACCGGTCTCCCGGTCGGCTGCGTGAGAACAGTAGCCGATGCCCCAGACCATGCAAAATCCGCCCCGGGCCCGCGCGTTGCCGGTCGCCGGGACCTCGCGAAGCCCTCCTAGAGTGGCCGCATGCGCGCCTGGGTCAACGGGGAACTCCTGTCCGATGCGACCGCTGCGGCGGTCTCCGTGACCGACCACGGGCTGACTGTGGGGGACGGTGTCTTCGAGGCGATCAAGGTCGTCGATGGGCAGCCGTTCGCCTTCAGGCGGCACCTCGACCGGCTCCACAGGTCGGCGCGCGGGTTGGCGCTGCCGGAGGTCGACGAGGACGCGGTACGGCGCGGGGTAGCGGCCGTGCTCGACGGTGCGGACCTGCCGCTCGGCCGGATCCGCATCACCTACACCGGAGGCCCGGCGCCCCTGGGGTCGGCCCGCGGCGACGCCCCGCCGACCCTGGTCGTGGTGGCTGACGCGATGCAGGCCTGGCCGCCCGCGACGACGGTCGCGACCGTGCCCTGGCCGCGCAACGAGCGCGGTGCGCTGGCCGGCCTCAAGACCACGTCGTACGCCGAGAACGTCGTCGCCCTGGCCGCCGTCCGGGACCGCGGGGCGAGCGAGGCGATCTTCGCCAACCTCGCCGGCCACCTCTGCGAGGGCACCGGCTCCAACGTCTTCTACGTGGTCGACGGCGAGCTGCGCACGCCCACGCTGGCGAGCGGCTGCCTGGCCGGGGTCACCCGCGCGCTGATCCTGGAGTGGTACGGCGGTCGCGAGGTCGACGAGCCGGTCGAGGTCGTCGTGCAGGCGAGCGAGGTGTTCCTGGCCTCCACGACCCGCGACGTGCAGGCCGTGTCCCGGTGGAACGACGTCGAGCTCCCTGCGCCAGGCCCGGTCACCGCGGACGTGCAGGAGATGTGGCGGAAGCGGGAGCCGGAGCTATTGGGTCTGTGAGTCGCCCGTGATCGCCGCGACCATCTGGTCGAGGTCGATCCACTCGGTGCCGAGCGGGACGGCGGCGAGCGTACGGGTGAGGAAGCGGTAGAGCTCGTTGGTGAGCAGCTGCGTGACCAGCCGGCCGTCGGGGGAGCTGAGCTCCATCACGACCGCGGCGCGGCCGTTCTCGTCGATGCTCGGCCAGAGCTGGATGTCGCCCTCGCCGGCGGGGTCGGTCATGCCCTGGAGCAGGAGGTCGCGGCCGACGGCCCAGCGCACCTCGTCCCGCGGACCCCGGAAGGTGATCCAGACGGCCCAGGGGTCGGACGGGTCGTAGCCGAAGGACGCGGGGAGGTCGAGGCTGCGCCCGTACGCGTCGAGGCACTGGAGGACGAGCTCCTGCGAGAGAGCGCGCGACATGGGCTGCTGGGTCACGGTGGGGAGACGTCCGGACGGCGGATTCGTGACGCGATCCGGACGTGAAAGCGCCGAATGTGATCGGCCCGCGTCGGTAGGCTAGAGTCTCCGACCGCACCGCCCCTCACGGGACGGAGCACGTCTCGGGCGATTGGCGCAGTGGTAGCGCGCTTCGTTCACACCGAAGAGGTCACTGGTTCGAACCCAGTATCGCCCACCTCAAGCATGTGGCCCCTGACCTGCGCAGACGCGTGAGTCAGGGGCCTCTTCGCTGCGCGGCGTGGGCACTACGTAGGTGATGACCCGCCGGAACTGATCTAGACCGTCGCCTCCGTGCGGTCATCCGGACAGGCTGCTCCCGGGCAGCCCGGTTACCCACGCGGATCGGTCGGCTTTGGGGCAGGGTGACGCCCGTGTCTGTCTCGATCCATGATGTTCTCGAGGGACTCCGTGGGACCGCTCTGGACGAGCGGGACAAGGGGGACAAGTTTGAGCGGCTGGTGCTGAACCTGCTGCGCACGGAGCCGGAGTGGGTGAACAGGTTCTCCGACGTGTGGCTGGGGTCGGAGCGCCGAGCGGGAGGGGGCGCCGGGACACCGGAGTCGACCTGGTCGCCAAGCTGAAGGATGGCGAGGGGTACGCCGCGATCCAGTGCAAGTTCTACGACCCCTCCCACCGGGTCTCCAAGGGGGACCTGGACGCCTTCTTCGCGCCGCTGGTTGCCGGGGAGGCCGCGCTAACCGTTGAGTCGAGCAGTGACCAAGCCACACAGAACGACGCGGCACGTGCCCAACGGGCGCCAATTTCGTTCTCAAACGCGAACGGCAGTCCAGGTGAGTTGACGTGTTCTCGCTGGTCAGAATTGGATTTCCTACCCGCAACGGAGGCGGGGATCGGAAATACAGTCGGAGGAAACATCGTACAACTCCGATGTCGTTCGTCGGCATCCACCGATCCGCCGCCAGTATGCCCAGAAGGTCGATGCGCGCTGCGGCATGCGGCGGTCGTGGGTGAGGACGAAGGTGATGTGCTCCACACCGCTGCACGGTGCAGCCCTAGCAACCGGCGTTCAGGTGGTCGCAGACCGAGGACGATGACGGGACCTTCGATTCGCTTGATGAGCGCGCGGATCGCGGCACATCCGGCTGTTGCCCGCGGCCGTCACGGCGCCATGATCCCCATCGACCTGGTATCGAACGCGACGGTTTTGCGGCGCCGCCCGGCGGCGTGCACACTGGGGCGGTCGCAGGTCGAGAGGTGCCCTGCGGCAGGTGAGCGCTGGCTGTGCTCGGCCGTGTCGGTCGCAGGTCCGCTCGCCCCGACGTCGCGCGTGCCGGTGCGCTCCCGCGCTGCCCGCCGTCAGGACGTCGCGCGCCTCAGCACTCGAGGTCCCGCACGCGGCGGGGCGGAGAAGGAACCACATGAAGAACACGATGCATCGCGCCCTGGCCGCGCTCGCGGCGAGCGGCGGCCTGCTCCTGGCGGGCGTCTCGGTCGCTCCCGACAGCGCACGGGCCACGGTGAGCACCGTCACCGAGACTGCCGTGGGCGACACCTACGTCTCGTCATCGGACCCGGCGGCCGTCCACGCCACCAGCACCAAGCTGTACGTGGGCGCCGGCGCGACGACCTACAAGACGTACGTCAAGTTCGACCTCACCGACCGGACGGGCACGCTTACGGCGGCCAGCCTGCGCCTGCACACCCTGGGCTCCGGCTCGGGGTCGGCCGGGTCGCAGACCGTGTCGGTGACGTCGGGCTCGTGGTCGGAGTCGACGCTCACCTACCGGAACGCCCCGGCGTCCGGGACCAGCGTCGGCACTCTGGCCGGGCCCAGCTCGTCCGGAACGACCTACCGGGTCCCACTGAGCATCAGCGCGCTGCAGAGCGCCGTCGGCGGCACGTTGTCGCTGGTCATCACCCAGAAGGTGTCGGACAACCTCGTCCTCGCCTCCCGTGAGACGACGACGCCGCCGCGGCTCTCGCTGAGCCTCGACGACGGAGCCACGTCGACAGGCGGGTCGACGAGCGGCACGGCTTCGACGGAGGCCGCCGTGGTGAACGGCTGGGGCGCCCCGGTCGCCGGCGACGAGTTCAACTACACCGGGGCCCCCGACTCGACGAAGTGGTCGGTCTACAACTCCGCCGGTCACGCCGGCAACGGCCTGCGGTCACGCAGCCAGGTGACGGTCAACGGCTCGGCGCTGCGGATCACCGGCGACGCCCACGGCACCACGGGCGGGATGTCGCAGCGGTTCAACCAGACCTACGGCAAGTGGGAGGCCCGGATGCGGGTCAGCCCCGGACGCGACACCGAGTACCACCCGGTGCTGATCCTCTGGCCTCAGCAGGGCAGCGGGACGGCCAACAACTGCGCCGAGATGGACTACGCCGAGTCGACCAAGACCGTCGACAATGTCAGCTTCTTCCTCCACCACTCGTGCTCGGGTGCGCAGGCCTACGCCTCCCAGACCCTCGACATGACCCGGTGGCACAATTACGCCATCGAGTGGCGCGCTGGGACGGTGCGCGGCTACATCGACGGGGTGAAGTACTTCGAGTCCACCGACGCCTCGCAGATCCCCGACGACCCGGCGCACCAGACGATCCAGCTCGACTGGTTCCCCGACGGCACCACCACCACCCCGTCCTGGATGGAGGTCGACTGGGTCCGCGTCTACCGCTGACCCGCTCCGCCTCACGCCCCGGGCCTCACACCCAGTAGGTGTCGTGCCGGAGCATGAACCCGGCCCGCTCCTCCTCGGTCATGGGGTGCTCGGCGAGCCGCGCGAGGGTCTCGAAGTCGTCCTCGCGCGGTCCGCCCGGCGCGAACATCAGCAGCATCGAGGCGCGGCCGGAGCCGCGGAAGCCGTGCACCCAGCCCGCCGGCACGAAGTGGAAGTCACCGGGGTGCGCCACCGGAGGGTCACTTGTCTCTGGAGGCCGTTCCGGACAACCTGCTCCCCGCCCTCATGGCACCGGTATTTCCACCCCTTCGTTCGGTTGGGTGCCCAAGGAACGCTCACGACGTCCCCGACGGCACAGTTCGGGTTCGTGGTCTTCGCGAGGCTGTCGGTGGCAGTGTTCGCGATGGTGTTCGTTGGCGGAGTCATGGCGGTGCCCGCGGTCGGGCTCCTCGCTGCGGTGCCGCGAGGGGAGTCTCGCCCGGAGTGCGTCCCGCGCGACCATCGGCGAGCGGCGCTCGTGCCAAGCCGTTCCGCACAACCTTGCGCCGCGGCGCCCTGTGTCTGGCTGACGCGACACTGATCTTCCGCGTAGGTCGGAGGTTCGACCTGGTCCCGACGCGTGCCAAGGGTCAGCCGGCGTTCGGCGCCTACCCGCGCGCCCCCAACGGCATCAGCAACGGGATCGGCCTCTACGTCCTCACGCGATCGCTCCCGGGCCGATAGCCGGCTCCGAACTGCAGACACGACAGATTGCGACCGACGAGGAGGTCACGGAGCCGCCCGACTCCCGCTGTCGGTGCTGGCACCGGAGACGGGGTTGAACTGCCAGTCGAACGACCCGTCAGGGTTGAGGTCGAGCCCGAGCCAGCCATACGTGTCGGAGAACCGCCGCACGATGTAGGCCGGGCTGCTGGTGAAGGACCGGAGACCGATTCCGCCGGTCGACACCTGGAAGGCGGTCATCCCGTCGGCCACGCACTGGTCGGCGTTGTTCACCGGGCAGGACCGTTCGTAGTTGTGCTGCGAGCCGGACAGGGTGAGCCGGACCCGGTACTTCCACATCACGTCGATCCACGGCTTCACCGCGGCCTCCCGCGTGTGGGTGGACGTGTTCGACGTGAAGTAGGGGTCGTGGTAAGCGACGGCAAGGTGCTTGCCCGCCGCCTTCGCTGCGGCCAGGTCGTTGTCAAGCCAGGTGGTGACCTGATTCGCCTTCGCCACGTCGAACCGCCAGAGCGCCGTCGACAGGAAGGCGAAGTGCCAGTTGCCGATGTCCACCGAGTAGGGCTTCCCGTTGCCGACGAAACCCTTCTGCTGGTTGGTCAGCGACTTGGTGGTGTCCCCCGCACACTCGCCGTCCATGAAGTTGTCGAGGTCCTCGTTACGACCGGGATCCCAGTCGTGGTTCGGGGCGCTGATCCAATATGTTTTCGGCTTGACCCCGGCCCACCCCGCCCGGTCCCAGGCGTTCACGAAGGACGAGCAGTTGCCGACGTCGTACTGAAAGTCCCCGAGCCCGAGGAAGGCGGAGACCTGCCCGGCGTCGAGAGCCGCCTTGATGTCCGCGGCGTTCCTGCCGGACGGGCTGGTGGAGGACGTGTTGCCGGCCGGGTTCATGTCACCGACGGCGGCGAGGTGAACCACGTCGCCGGGCGGCGGCGGCGGGGGAGTTGGTGTGGGCGTCGGTGTGGGCGTGGGCGTCGGGGTGGGGGTGGGCGTGGGCGTCGTGGTGATGTCGTAGACGCGGGTCCAGTCGACCTCCATCCACGAGGGGGTCGTGGCGGTGCCGTCCGGGAACCAGTCCAGTTGCATCGTGGAGTGCATGGGGCCGGGTGGCAGGTGGCTGGTGTCGGTGTCACTGAACAACAGCACGCCGTCGATCCACGACCTGACGCCGGAGGGCGTCCACTCGACCGCGTAGTTGTGCCACTGGGTGGTGTCGACGACCTGCACGGCGCGGGTCTGGCTGTCCGCGCATCCGTAGCGCAGGTACGTGTGAATGCGTGTCGTGTCGGCAACGCCCTCGGCGTAGTCGATCTCGCCGTCGCACGTCCGGTTCTCGGAGTCCGGCCACAGGAGCAGCACCGGGTGGTACTTGGAGTCGCGGTCGCTGGTCCTCATTCGGGTCTCCCAGCGCCCGTACTTGCGCCGGTCGAACAACGCGGCCATGCCACCGGTCGTCCCCGCAGAGTTCCCCGTGACCCTCATGACCGAGCCGTTGCCGCTCCACGCCGCCGGGCGGCGGAGCCCGTTACCGGCATGCCCGGCGCTGTTGTAGACCGACCACTTCGCCGGATCGGGCGCTCCGGTGTAGTTGAACTCGTCGCCCGCGTCGGGAGCACCCCAGTCGTAGAGGACAGCAGCCTGCGTGCCGTCACCGTCGTCAGGAAGGTCGACAGCCGCTGCCGTGCCGGCGATCGCCGGGACGGCATCGCCCTGAGGCTCTTGGTTGGACAGGGACTGATGCGAAGCAATCGCTGGGTTCGTTGCCGCCAGGGTGAGGCCCAGAACTGCGGCGACGACGGGTCCGAGTATGCGCATGACATCTCCGAGAGCTTGTCTTCCAACAAGGGGCGGTCAGCCACAGTCTGCGCCTCGGTGCGCGATGGATCCACCGTGCGACGTTCAAATCTACAGTTCTTCCAGGCGGATTCGGATGGGCCTCCGACCGCACTGGTAGGCCAGGATCGTGCCGTCGCTGATCCGTCGCCGGCGCGGACAAACTCCTCGAAATCCCGTCGCCTGTCCCCGATGGGGACCTCGACACCGGCATCGACGGCTCGTTCGCCGGGCCAGACCGCCTGCCGGGTCGGGCGGTCACGATCGAGCCGCGTGCCGCAGATCGCCACCCAGTCCCGCAGCCGATTGCGTGCGTCGGCGAAGTCGCGGAGCCAGGCGATCGGTGCTGAGGCGTTCGCGCTCTCATGGTGGCAGCTCAACCAGTGGGTGTGGAGCGCGGACAGTTCCCAGCCGAGCTCGTCGTGGCGGTGCCAGTGGGGCGGAACGATCGAGGGCGGGAGCCCGAAGGTGAACTTCAGCCAGGTCACCCACAGGTCGAGGTCGTGCCACTCGAGGTCAGCCTCGTTCGCGTCGAGCAGGTTCCAGTTGATCGGTGCCGGCGGGCGCCCAAGTAGGTCCGTCACGCCCCGGTCGTGGCCGTCCTCGGGGGTGGTGTGTCGTCCGGGCTGGACGAGGTAGTCGGTCCTGTTCGCGTCATGTCCAATCTTCTTGGCGACGAACTCCTCCTTGATGACACTCGCCCCGTCGCGGTGCTCGACCTCGAACTCGTGGATGTAGCCGCTGGCAACGAAGGAGTCACCCGGGCGGAACCGCGCGTAGGTCTCCCGGGCGGTGCTCTCGAAGACAACCATGTCGTGGACGGTCGGATCGAGCTTCGTGGAGGTCCCAGCTACCTCCTTGCGCCACTGCTCGACACCGACGCGAAGGCGGCAGCACTCGTCGCCCTTCTTGGTGAAGTGAAGCTCCGGCGCGGATGCGGCAAAGCCGACCAGGCTCATCTGAGTGGGGATGGACATGTTCTGCTCCTGATTCGGTGCAGCCTCCACATATGAGACCGCGTTCAGGAGATAGGTGCGCGGCCTGCGCCGCAGTCGGCCGTTGCCAGGTTCCCCTGCCCGCCTTACGGTGAAACGGACAGGCGGGACGTGCCCATGCATGAGCTGGCGATCGCGGAGAGCGTGGTGACCTCGGTGCTCGAACGCACCGACGCTCACGTGAACGTCGTACGCCTGCGGGTCGGGCAGCTGTCCGGTGTGGTCCCCGACGCCCTCACGTTCTGCTTCGAGATCGCCACCCAGGGCACCCCCCTCGAAGGAGCCCTGCTTGAGATCGAGGAGCAGCGGGGGCGTGCGCGCTGCCGGTCGTGCGGCCAGGAGATCCTGCTCGACGACGCGTTCCTGCTCTGCCCCTGCGGCAGTGCGGACGTCGAGCTGCTGGCCGGCCGCGACCTCTCGGTGACGTCGGTGGAGGTGGCCTGAGATGTGCAGCACCTGCGGCTGCGGGGAGGCCGACGTACGGCTGACCACCCTGGGCGCGGACGGGTCGACCGGGCACGGGCACGGCCACACCCACGACCACGGTGACGAGCACGGTCACGACCACGTCCACGTCGAGCAGGACGCGGAGCTGCGCACCCACACCCTCGAGCTCGAGGTGGCCGTGCTCGCGAAGAACGACGGGCTGGCGGCGCGCAACCGGGACTGGTTGTGCGAGCGCGGCATCACCGCCCTGAACCTGATGAGCTCTCCGGGCGCCGGCAAGACCACGTTGCTCGAGCGCACCATCGCCGCGGCCGGTCGCCCGGTCACGGTGATCGAGGGCGACCAGGAGACGCTGTTCGACGCCGAACGCATCCGGCGAGCCGGGGCCCGAGCCGTGCAGGTGAACACCGGCGCCGGGTGCCACCTCGACGCGGCGATGGTGTCGCGGGCGCTGGAGCAGCTGCAGCCGGAACGCGACAGCATCGTGTTCATCGAGAACGTGGGCAACCTGGTCTGCCCGGCGTTGTTCGACCTCGGCGAGAAGCGGAGGGTCGTGGTGATCTCGGTGACCGAGGGGGACGACAAGCCCCTCAAGTACCCACACATGTTCGCCGCGGCCGACCTCGTGGTCCTCAACAAGACGGATCTGCTGCCCTACGTCGACTTCGACGCCGACCGGCTCATCCGCGACGCCCGGATGATCAACCCGGACGTCCAGGTGCGCCCCGTGTCGGCCCGGACCGGCGAGAACTTCGAGGCCTGGCTCGAGTGGCTCGGCTGACTTCTCACCTATTTGGGTGAATCCCTTGACAGACGGTTTGCTCGGGACTCTCATGACTGGGAGACAAGTGACAGAGGTCACACGATGGCCTCCGCCTTCCGATTGGGACCACGTGGGGCCCCGGAGAGCCGGCATCTATGCCCACAGCCGAAGCAGTCAAGGCTGAAGAGACACTCATCCACGTCTTGTGGATCAACGCAGGCCTCAGCTGCGACGGAGACTCCGTCGCCCTGACCGCAGCCACGCAGCCCAGCATCGAGGAGATCGCGCTCGGCGCCCTCCCCGGGCTGCCCCAGATCGCGGTCCATTGGCCGCTGATCGACTTCGAGTGCGGGCCCAACGGCGGCGCAGACGACTTCCTGGAGTGGTTCTTCAAGGCCGACCGCGGCGAGCTCGAGCCGTTCGTGCTGGTTGTGGAGGGCTCCATCCCCAACGAACAGCTGCACGAGGAGGGCTACTGGTGCGGGTTCGGCAACGACCCGATGACCGGCCAGCCCATGACGACGAGTGAATGGCTGGACCGGCTCGCTCCGAAGGCCACGGCCGTCGTCGCGGTCGGCACCTGCGCGACGTACGGCGGCATCCACGCGATGGCCGGCACCCCGACCGTTGCCATGGGCGTTCCCGACTACCTGGGCTGGGAATGGAAGTCGAAGGCCGGCATTCCGATCGTGTGCGTCCCGGGCTGCCCCGCCCAGCCCGACAACATGTCGGAGACGCTGACGTACTTGCTCTACATGGCCACCGGTCAGGCGCCGATGATCCCGCTCGACGAGGCGCTGCGACCCACGTGGCTGTTCGGCCAGACCGTGCACGAGGGGTGTGACCGGGCCGGCTACTACGAGCAGGGCGACTTCGCCACCGAGTACGGCTCGCCGAAGTGCATCGTCAAGCTCGGCTGCTGGGGTCCGGTCGTGAAGTGCAACGTCCCCAAACGGGGCTGGATGAACGGCGTGGGCGGCTGCCCCAACGTGGGTGGGATCTGCATCGGGTGCACGATGCCCGGCTTCCCCGACAAGTTCATGCCGTTCATGGACGAGCCCCCGGGCGGCAAGATCTCGACCACCGCGGTCGGCCTCTACGGCAACACGATGCGAAGCCTGCGCCACATGACGACGCGCACGCTGGACAAGGAACCCAAGTGGCGCAAGCCAGGCAAGCAGCTGAGGACCGGAGCCAACCGCACCTGGTAATGCGGGGGCGCGCAACGCGCCCCACCGCACAAGCCGAAGTTCGCCAGTGCACTAGCAGAGAGGCGGCGGGATGACGTCGACGATCCCCTCCCCGAGCAGCACGAAGGAAGATTCCACCGGCCTGACCGAGATGGCGTGGGACCCGATCACCCGCATCGTCGGGAGCCTGGGGATCTACACGAAGATCGACTTCAACCAGAAGGTCGTCGCCGAGTGCAAGAGCACCAGCTCGATCTTCCGCGGCTACTCGATCTTCATGAAGGGCAAGGACCCGCGGGACGCGCATTTCATCACCAGCCGCATCTGCGGCATCTGCGGCGACAACCACGCCACCTGCTCCTGCTACGCCCAGAACATGGCGTACGGCGTGAAGCCCCCGCACCTCGGTGAGTGGATCGTCAACCTGGGCGAGGCCGCGGAGTACATGTTCGACCACAACATCTTCCAGGAGAACCTGGTCGGGGTGGACTTCTGCGAGAAGATGGTCGCGGAGACCAACCCGGGGGTGCTCGAGTTGGCCAACACCACCGAGGCGCCGCACGCGGACGCCCACGGCTACCGGACGATCGGCGACATCATGCGGTCGCTGAACCCGTTCACCGGCGAGTTCTACCGCGAGGCGCTGCAGGTCAGCCGCTGGACCCGCGAGATGTTCTGCCTGATGGAGGGACGCCACGTCCACCCGTCCACGCTGTACCCCGGCGGCGTGGGAACCGTGGCCACCATCCAGCTGATGACCGACTACATCACCCGGCTGATGCGCTACGTGGAGTTCATGAAGAAGGTCGTCCCGATGCACGACGACCTCTTCGACTTCTTCTACCAGGCACTCCCCGGCTACGAGCAGGTCGGCAACCGCCGCATCCTGCTGGCCTGCTGGGGGTCTTTCCAGGACCCGGAGCACTGCAACTTCGAGTACAAGGACATGACCAACTGGGGCCGGAAGATGTACGTCACCCCCGGCGTGGTCGTCGACGGCAAGCTGGTCACCACCGACCTGGTCGAGATCAATCTCGGCATCCGGATCCTCCTCGGCTCGTCGTACTACGACGACTGGGAGGACCAGGAGGTGTTCGTGAGGAACGACCCGCTCGGCAACCCCGTCGACCGGCGGCACCCCTGGAACCAGCACACCAACCCGAAGCCGCAGAAGCGCGACCTCGACGGCAAGTACAGCTGGGTGATGTCACCGCGCTGGTTCGACGGCAAGGACTACCTCGCGCTCGACACCGGTGGCGGGCCGCTCGCCCGGCTGTGGTCGACCGCCCTCGCCGGCCTCGTCGACATCGGCTACGTCCAGTCCACCGGCAGCTCGGTGAAGATCAACCTGCCCAAGACCGTGCTCAAGGGGCCGGTCGAGCTGGAGTGGAAGATCCCGCAGTGGAGCAACACCATCGAGCGCAACCGGGCGCGCACTTACTTCCAGGCGTACGCCGCGGCGTGCGCGTTGCACTTCGCCGAGAAGGCCCTCGTGGAGATCCGCGCCGGCCGCACAAAGACGTGGGAGAAGTTCACCGTGCCGGACGAGAGCATCGGCTGCGGCTTCACCGAGGCGGTCCGCGGGGTGCTCAGCCACCACCTGGTGATCCGCGACCGCAAGATCGCCAACTACCACCCCTACCCGCCGACCCCCTGGAACGCCAACCCGCGTGACTCGTTCGGCACGCCGGGTCCCTACGAGGACGCCGTGCAGGGTCAACCGATCTTCGAGGAGAACGACCGCGAGCACTTCAAGGGCATCGACATCATGCGCACCGTGCGCAGCTTCGACCCCTGTCTGCCGTGCGGCGTGCACATGTACCTCGGCGAGGGCCACGAGCTCGAGCTGATGCACTCGCCGACCCAGTCCGTCAGCGGCTAGCCGCATGGCGGAGCCCGACGCAGCAGACGGCCTCCGGGCCACTGGTGAGCGGATCGACGTCCTGCTCGACGCCAGCGGGGCCGGCGGGGTGGTGGCCCGCGAGCGGGCCGAGGAGCTCGTCCGACTGGTCGCGGATCTCTACGGCGCGGGCATCGAGCGGATCCTCGAGATCCTCTACGACGCGGGGCGGCTCGACGACGACGTCCTGGGCGCGCTCGCCGGCGACGACCTGGTGGCCAGCCTGCTCCTGGTGCACGGGCTGCACCCCTACGGCGTGGAGCAGCGCGTCGAGCGTGCCCTGGAGAGCGTCCGGCCCTACCTCGGCTCCCACGGTGGGGACGTCGAGCTGCTCGGCGTGAGCGAGGAAGGCACGGTCCGGCTGCGGCTCCTCGGCAGCTGTGACGGCTGCCCGTCCTCGTCCGTCACCCTCAAGCTCGCCGTCGAGGGGGCCATCGAGGCCGCCGCTCCGGAGATCGTGGCCATCGACGTGGAGGACGCACCGGCCGAGGGCGGGGCCGAGACGCTGATTCCGGTCGCGTCGCTGCGCACGCGGCTCGACGCGCAGGCGGGTGACCAGGCGTCCTGGGAGCCGCTCCCGGGTCTGCCCGACCTGGGTCCGGGCGAGGTGGCGACCGTGGAGGTGGGGCACGCCGCGGTGCTGGTCTGCCGGCTGGGCACCGACCTGTTCGCCTACCTCGACCGCTGCGCTCGTTGCGAGGCCTCGATGCAGGGAGTCGTGCTGTCCCGCCGGCTGGGCGCCGCCGTCGGCGAAGCCGTGCTGCGCTGCCCGCGTTGCCAGGCCCACTACGACGTCCGTCGAGCCGGTGCCTGCCTCGACGACGACGCCCTGCACCTGACCCCCGTACCCCTGCTGACCGAGGGCGGCATCACGTCGGTCGCGATCGCCGTACCAGCATGAGCACG
Source organism: Nocardioides sp. (assembly GCA_025965275.1). Classification (GTDB taxonomy): domain Bacteria; phylum Actinomycetota; class Actinomycetes; order Propionibacteriales; family Nocardioidaceae; genus Nocardioides. The sequence continues at coordinate 22,283 of JAOPXG010000099.1, read as the reverse complement.
CGATGACGGCGACCGGTCGCACCCCGCTGTCGTCGCTGCGGCGGATCGCCAGCACCCGGCCGGAGCCCCCGGTCGGGGAGCGTTGCGAGATGTGCGCGGCGCCGATCGTCGACGACCACCCGCACGTGGTGAACCTGGAGAGCCGGGTGCTGATGTGCACCTGTCGCGGGTGCTACCTGCTCTTCACCGCCGAGCACGCCGAGCTCCGCTATCGCGCCGTCCCCGACCGCTATCTCTCGTTCCCCGACTTCGCGTTCGGCGCGGCGGAGTGGGACGACCTCCAGATCCCCGTCGGGCTGGCGTTCCTGTTCCACAACTCGGTGCAGAAGCGCGTCATCGCCTTCTACCCGGGTCCTGCCGGGGCCACGGAGTCCGAGCTGCCACTCGACGCCTGGGAGCGCATCGTCCGCGCCAACCCGGAGCTCGGACACCTGCGGGCCGACGTCGAGGCGCTGCTGCTCCGCGGCCCGGACCGCGAGCACTCCGGCTTCAGCGCGCACGTGGTCCCGATCGACACCTGTTACGAGTTGGTCGGCCGCCTGCGGTCGCTGTGGCGTGGCTTCGACGGGGGGCAGGAGGCACACACCGCGATGCAGGAGTTCTTCGCGACCGTCGACGAGCGCAGCCGGCCGGCTCCTCCGATGAGTGACCCCGGGTCGGCGTGATGGGCACCTACTCGTTCTCGGTCGTCGACATCTTCGCGGAGCCGTACGCCGCCGACCCACAGCTGACCGCCCGGCTGCGCATCCTGGAGTCCACCGGTGAGACGGTCCACGCGATCGCGTTGCGCTGCCAGGTGCGGATCGAGCCGCAGCGTCGGCACTACGACGCGGCCGACGAGACCGGGTTGCGTGCCCTGTTCGGTGATCGGGACCGGTGGGCCGACACGCTCAGGCCGTTCCTGTGGATGCAGTGCAACGCGATGGTGCAGGGCTTCACCGGCATCACCGAGGTCGATCTCGCGTTGCCGTGCACATACGACTTCGAGGTCACGGGCTCGCGGTTCCTGCACGCCGTGGGGGAGGGCACCATCCCGCTGGCGCTGCTGTTCTCCGGCACCGTGTTCACGAAGGGCGCGAACGGGTTCGGCGTCGAGCAGGTGCCCTGGGACTGCGAGGCCTCCTACCAGCTGCCGGTCGAGGTGTGGCAGCAGATGATTCGGTCCCACTTCCCCAACACGGGCTGGATCCGTCTCGACCACGAGGTGCTCGCGGACCTGGCCGACTTCAAGTCCCGGCACGGGCTGACCAGCTGGGAAGAGACCGTGCAGGCGCTGCTGGGTGCCCGAGACGGTGCCCCGTCATGAATCTCGATCACCGGGAGCTGGAGCAGGTGCGGGCCATCGCCGACGCCGTCCTCTACGAGGGCTACCTGCTCTACCCCTACCGGGCGAGCTCCTCGAAGAACCAGTCCCGTTGGCAGTTCGGGGTCCTGGGCCCGCCGAGCGCGTCCGCGGCGAGCTTCGCCGAGGACCCGGCGATGTCCCTGCAGTGCCTGCTCGAGCCGGGCGCGAGCGCCGTGACGGTGCTGCTGCGGTTCCTCCAGCTGCAGATCCGGTCGGTCGAGGAGCTGACGGACGACGGGTACCGGCCCGTGGGCGAGCTGACCGTCGACGACCGGACGGTGCTGAGCTGGGACGAGGCCTGCGAGTGCGAGGTCGAGCTGCCGGCGTACGACCTCTCCGGCGCGCTGCAGGCCGCGGCGTCGCCGGTGCGGACCCCGGTCGACGTGCCGGGCGGCGAGGACGTCGAGGCGGTCGTCGACGCCTCCGGCACCGAGGTCGGCCGGATCGTACGCCGCCGGTCCCCGCTGCACGCCGAGGTGAGCATCGCGGCCGAGCCGGACGACGGGCTGGTCCGGCTCAGCGTCGAGGTGGCGAACACCCATCCCGACCGGGCCGACGGCAAGGACGCGGCCATCCGGCTCTCCCTGATCGGGACCCACGTGCTGGTCGTGGCCGACGGCGCCGGCTTCGTGTCCCTGCTGGAGCCGCCAGAGGCCGCCGCGGCCGCGGCCGAGCGGTGTCGGCAGCGGCGGTGCTACCCCGTGCTGGTCGGGCCGACCGTGTCCTCCGACGTCGTGCTGGGTTCGCCGATCATTCTCTACGACTACCCGGAGATTGCCGAGCAGAGCGCGGGGGCACTGTTCGACTCGACAGAGATCGACGAGATCCTGACCCTGCGGGTGATGACCATGACGGACGCCGAGAAGGCAGAGGCCCGGGCCACGGATCCCCGCGCGGCCGAGATCATCGACCGGTGCGACCAGATGTCTCCGGACACCCTGCGGGACCTGCACGGTGTGCTGCGCGATCCCCACGGCGTGCAGGCGTTGTCCGAGGCCGTCCGGGGCCCGGGCGACGTCCCCTGGTGGGACCCGGCCGCGGACGAGAGCGTCCAGCCCGACACGGACAGCGTCGTGATCAACGGCGTGCGCGTCGCGAAGGGGAGTCTGGTCCGGGTGCACCCGTCCCGGCGCGCCGACGCCCAGGACCTGTTCTTCGCCGACCAGGTGGCCCGGGTGACGGCCGTCCTCTCCGACGTCGAGGGGGAGACGCACGTCGCTGTCGTCCTGGTCGACGACCCCGCGGCCGACCTGCACGACTGGTACGGCCGCTACTTCTACTTCGGACCGGAAGAGCTCGAACCGCTGGACCAAGCACGAGAGGAGAGTCGCTCATGAGAGCACTGGGAATGCTGACCGCCCTTGTCATCGCCGCGGTGGCGCTGGTCGTCGTCGCCGTGGCCGTCATGTCCATCCCCGACATCAAGAGGTACCTCAAGATCCGCCAGATGTGAGGGCGAGAAAGCGAGAGGAGATCGTCATGAGTGAGACGCCAGGCGAACACCTGGAGGAGGAACCGCAGGAGGAGCGCGGCTCCGAGGGGTCCCGCGACACGGGCTCCGACGAGCCGGGCGGAGGCCCGGTCGACCGTCCCGCGGGCACGGCGGACGAGGAGTCGGACACGTCCGTCAACCCGCAGGGAGCCCGGGATCCCGGCGCTCCGGACCTGCAGTCCGGCGGCGGCTAGCAGCCCCTTGGAGAGGAGACCGACATGACCACCAGCCCCAACCCTGACGACCCGGACACCGAAGGCAAGGCCGTCCCGCCCTACGAGGGTCGCCGGGAGTCCGCCGACATCGACGGCTCCGAGGAGAGCACCAAGGACGGTGCCAGGACCGGAGGAGCGACCGGCCCGGTGGAAGGCGTTGACGACGCCGACCCGGGCACCGGCGGGGACGCCTCACCTGCCGACGAGCAGCCGGGTGCGGAGTCCAGCGAGACCGACCGGGATCCGGACCTGACCGGGCCTGCACACCAGGCCGGCACCGGGCGAGCGGAGGATCAGTCCTGACCATGCGAGTGCTGGTGGCCGGCATCGGCAACCTCTTCTGCGGCGACGACGGGTTCGGTCCCGAGGTCGTCCGCAGGATCGCTGCTGCCGGCGACCTGCCAGCGGACGTCCGGGTCGTCGACTACGGGATCCGCGGGATGCACCTGGCCTACGACCTGCTCGACGGGTACGACGCGCTGGTGATCGTGGACGCGATGCCCGGGGACGGGCCACCGGGCTCGGTCAGCGTCCTGGAGGTGGGCGAGGACGATCTCGGCCCCGGCGAGTTCGACCCGCACGGGATGGCACCGGTCGCCGTCCTGGCGAGCCTCTCCGACCTCGGCGGCTGCCTGCCCCCGACGTACGTCGTCGGCTGCCGGCCCCGGGACGTCGGGGAGCGCATCGGCCTGTCCGACGAGGTCGAGGCAGCGATCCCCGAGGCGATGGACGTGGTTCGCCGGGTGCTCCGGGACCAGATCCCGGCCCCCGCCCGGAACGGGGCCCGTTGACATGTGCCTCGGCATCCCCGGCAGGGTCGTGCAGGTCATGGAGGGCAACGGCGGCATGCTTGCCCTCGTCGACGTGCTCGGCGCGGAACGGCCGATCAACCTCGGCATGCTCGACGACCTGGACCTGGCGCCCGGTCAGTGGGTGCTGATCCACATGGGCTTCGCCCTGGAGGTCATCGACGAGGCGAAGGCCGAGGAGGTCCTCGCGGGGCTCGAGATGATGGGCCAGGCGCGCGACACGGAAACACCGGCATGACCGAGGTCGACGTTGACCCGCGCAGGCGCGGCCGGGCCGTGCCCGGGCCGGTGCTGTTCGCGCGCTACGCCTACCCACCGAACTCCCACGGCTTCTGCGGTCCGCTCGACCACGAGTCCTTCTTCGAGCACGGCGTGGCGGCCGTCGACGATCGCGGCCTGCGCCACCTGTCGCAGCAGTTCGCGGGAGCCTGGCCCTACCTCGAGCTGATCGCGTCGGCCACCGGCTTGACCGACCCGCTCGACCGCCGGGTGGTGGAGGCCTACTGGGTGGGCAGCCCCCGGCTCGACCACGTCGACGCGGGCGCGGTCGGCCACTCGATGGAGGAGCGGTTCCAGAGCCTGACCCGGGCGCAGTTCCCGAGGCTGAGCGAGAGCGTGGTCGCCGGCGGCGTACCCCACCACAGCTTCGCGGTCTTCTGCATCTATCCCTGGACCGGTCTGCTCAGCGAGCGGCGCAAGGCCGACCACGCCCTCACCGTGCTCGACCGGTGCCGGATCCGCTGGGGCAGGGTGACCGCGGTGCAGGGCGACCAGGTCGTGGTCGAGTCCCGCCGGCTGCTGTGGGACGGTCACCTGCTGTCCCTCGGCGAGCCGGAGCCCGAGACCGCCGTCCGCTCGCTCGACGGCGTGAGCATGATGGACGACCTCGCCCCCGGTGACTGGGTCTCGCTGCACTGGGAGTGGGTCTGCGACCGGCTGACCGAGCGCCAGGTGGGCTTCCTGCGGGGCTACACGCTGCGACACCTCAGGATCGTCAACGAAGGCAACCTTCACTCGGGTCCCGCGAGGTTGCTCGACTCCTGACCCCGGCGACCAGGGGCGCCGTCGAGTGCCCAGGACTCGAGCAGCGTCCAGGCCACGGTGTCCCCGGCGCGATGCCGGGGTGAGCCCGGCTCGCGGACCAGCAGCCGGCCGTCCGGGGTGTTCAGGAGGTAATCGGAGTGCGGTCCGCGGAACCACACGTCGGCGATCTGCGCGGTCCGGTCGCCGCCGAGCCGGGCCCACTCCGGTCGCACCAGCACCTCGCCCGCCGGCCCGGTGAGCACCGAGGCCGAACCGGTCAGCCGGGCCGCCCACACGTCTACGGGCCGGCGGTAGACCTCCTCGGGGGTGCCGACCTGCACCACGCGCCCGGCGGCGAGCAGCACGACCCGGTCCGCCACGCCGAGCGCCTCCTCCGCGTCGTGGGTGGCGTACAGGGCGGCGGCGCCAGTCTCGCGGCGTCGGGTGAGCAGCTCCTCGAGGAAGACCCCGCGGACGTGGGTGTCGAGGTGGGCGGTCGGCTCGTCGAAGAGGTAGAGCGCGGCCTGCCGGGCCAGGGCCCGTCCGAGCCCCACCCGCTGCTGCTCGCCGCCGGAGAGCTCCGAGGGCCGCCGGTGCGCCAGGTGGGCGACCTGGAGCCGCTCCAGGATCGCCATCGCCTCCGCCCGGGCCTGGGAGCGGCGCAGTCCTCGCCGGCGCGCCGGGTAGGCGACGGTGTCCAGCGCGGTCAGGTGCGGCCACAGCGCGTAGTTCTGGAAGACCATCGCGACCCCGCGACGCTCCGGGGGCTCGCCGCCTTCCGGTGCCGCGACCCGCTGGCCACCCAGCCAGACCTCGCCGGCCCGCGGCGCGTGGAACCCGGCCACGGTGTGCAGCAGGGTGGACTTGCCTGACCCGGACGGCCCGAGCAGCGCGACCATCTCCCCGGCGGCCACCGTGAGGTGTACGTCGGTCAGGGCCGGCGCGCCGCCGTACGACACGGACAGGCCGCGCAGCTCCAGGGCGTCAGTCGACATCGACGCTCTCGCTGCTCGGTGCCGGTCGCAGGTCCAGGCGCCGGACCGCCCACCAGCACAGGCCGGCGGGGGCCAGGATCAGCAGCGTCAGCAGCACGGACAGCGCGGACGTCCGCCCGACCTGGCCGAGCTCCGCGCTGTTCAGCACCACGACCGCGAACGTCTCGCTGCCGGGCCCGTAGAGGAGGCTGGACATGGTGACCTCGTGCAACGCGGTGAGAAAGCAGACCAGCCAGGCCGCGACCAGCGCGGGGGCCAGCGGCCGCAGCACCACCGTGCGCAGGGCGACCAGCGGGGAGGCGCCACTGACCCGGGACGCGGACAGCTCGTCGGGTGGGAGCCGATCGACGGCCCCGGAGATCGGCCGGTGCGCGAAGGCCCACAGCTTGGCGAGGTAGGCCAGCAGGATGATCAGTGCCGTGTCGCCGAGCCAGCGGCCGTAGGTGATGAGCAGTCCGACGGCGAGCGTCGAACCCGGCAGCACGAACGTGAGCATCACCAGCGTGCCCGTGCTGCGCCCGAAGCGGGTGCGTTCGAGCGCGGCGACACAGCCGCCCAGCACCACCAGGATCGACGCGGCGGCCAGCGCCAGCAAGGCGCTGCGGCCGAGGGCCTCCTGGTTGCGGACCGTGATCACCGCGCGGAAGTTGTCCAGGGTCCAGTTCGACGGGGTGGGGGACAGCCCGACGGCCTGGGTCAGCGCGGTCGCGACGAGGGCGACCAGCGGCAGCCCGACGGTGAGCAGCAGGTAGCCGGAGATCGTCGCGGTGATCCAACGACCGGGCTTCCGCGTCCCGCCGGCGGTCGCTGCCGGGTCCGTGGCCGCGGTGCGGGTCGCCCGGAGCCGGGGCCCGAGCAGCTGGTCGGCCGGGGCCACCACGACGACGGCGATCACGACCAGGAGCAGCGCCAGCAGGATCGCCTCGATGAACGCGGCCGGGTCGCTGCTGCGCGAGAGGTTGGCGTAGATGCGGGTGGTGACGGTCGCGAACCCCGTGGGTGCCCCCATCACCTGCGGGATGGCGAACGTCCCCAGGGTGAGCACGAAGACGAGGATGCTGGCTGCGGCCAAGGCGGGACCGAGCAGCGGCACGGTGATCGTGCGCAGCACCGTGACCGGGCCGGCGCCGGCCGCGCGGGCCGCTCGTTCGAGGCTGGGCTCGGCGCGGGCGGCGAGCCCCACGGCCGCGACGACGTACGCCAACGGCACCGCGTTGACGGCGACCACGACCGTCACCCCGAGGGGTCCCTGGATGCCGTCCCAGGCCACGCCGAGCAGGTCGTCGGTGAACCCGGCCCCGCCGTACGCGCGCAACCAGCTGTAGCCCAGCACGAAGTCCGGGACCAGCACCGGGAGCAGCACCCCGAGCAGCAGCAGCCGACGGCCGGGCAGGTCCGACCGGCGCAGTGCGATCGCGAGCAGCGCCCCACCCGGCACGGCGAGCGCGGTGACCGCGATCGCGAGCAGGATCGAGTGGGTGACCGCGGCGCCGAGTCCCGGACGTGACACGACGTCGCCGAGGTTGCCGGAGCCCTCGAGCCAGGCGGTGCGGATCATCTTGACGAGCGGGAGCACCACGACGAGCAGTGCTGCGACGCCCACGAGGAGCGCCGCGAAGGGCGTCGGGTCGCGTAGTCCCCGGGTGCCGAGAGGGCGGTCAGCCACCGAAGAGGTTCTGGTACGCCGCCAGGAGGTCGTCCTTGCTGGTGGACAGCGCGGTCCAGTCGGGAAAGACGACCCGCGCGTGCGCTGGCTTGGTGGGCCCGCTCACGCCCTCGAGGGTCGGGTAGGAGCCGGAGTCGGCCAGGACGGTCTGCCCCTCCTTGCTGGCGACGTAGGAGATGAAGTCCTTCGCGGTCGTGGCGTTCGACGCGTTCTTCGAGAGTGCGATCGGCCCGTAGATGCCGATCGCTCCCGGGCTCGGCCAGGAGACCTCGATCGGCGACCCGGCCGTCTGGGCGGCGTACGCGGAGCTGGCGATGGTGATGCCGGCGTCGTACGTGCCCTCGGCGACGCCGGTGACCACGTCGTCGGGCGTGCTGACCTGGGTCGCGCCGTTGTCCTTGAGCGTCGAGTAGAAGTCGATCCCGTAGTCGGGACTGCTGGCGAAGTAGCCGAGGCCGCCGAGCGCCGATGCGGCCACCGACGGATCGGGGATCGCCACCCCGGCGGCGTACTCCGGACCGGTGAGGTCCGACCAGGCCTTCGGCACCGGGACGCCGTCATGGGTGACCGCGACGAGGTACAGCATTGCGACGCCGACGTAGTCGTCGGTGCGGTAGTCGGCCGGGATGGAGGTCTTGGGCGTCCAGCCGCCCACGAGGTCCTGCGCGGTGTAGTCCGCCATCGTCAGCGGGTCGCACGCCCACACGACGTCGGCCTTGAGCCCACCGGAGCGGACGTCGCCGGCGATCCGGGCGTTGAGGTCGCCGGTCGGGGCTCGGAAGAGCTCGACGTCGGTGCCCGGGTTGGCCTTCTTGAACGCGTCGATGACCGGGCCGATGGTGGTGTCGTCGACGCAGGTGTAGAGGGTGATCGACTTGGCACCCGATCCCCCGGACGAGCCATCGCCGCAAGCCGACAACAAGGCCAGGGCCAGGATTGCGGCGCACCGTACGCCGTGTCGGCGGATCGTCACGCTCGTCAACCTACTCGCCGGTCACCCCGCTGTCATCGGTCCCGAGGGGTGAGGGAGGGCGCTCAGCCGGGCGCTCCCGGCGGACCCGGGGTGACGCCTGTGCGTCGCCGATCGGCAGGATCGGGACGGTCCGGATCGACCCGAGCTGAATCTGCCGCGCGGTGGCGCCGGGTCGGTCGTTACGATCGAACCTCCCGGTGAGCGACCGGGAAGCCGCCCAGCGAAGGAGTACCTCGTGTCCGACCTCAAGATCGTCCTCGTCCACGCCGACGCGCGTGAGGACCGGACGGTCACGACGGGCACCAAGGCCTGGGAGCTCTTCGCCGACGACACCGCCGTGATCGCGGCGCGCGTGAACGGCGACCTGAAGGACCTGGCCTACGAGCTCGGCGACGGCGACGAGGTCGGGGGAGTGGCGATCGACAGCAAGGACGGCCACGACATCCTGCGGCACTCGACCGCGCACGTGATGGCGCAGGCGGTGCAGCAGCTCTTCCCGGAGGCGAAGCTCGGCATCGGCCCGCCGGTGGAGAACGGCTTCTACTACGACTTCGACGTCGAGACCCCGTTCGTGCCCGAGGACCTCGCGAAGATCGAGACCGCGATGCGCAAGATCATCAAGGAGGGCCAGCGCTTCGAGCGCCGGGTCACCTCCGACCACGACGCGATCGCCGAGCTGAAGGACGAGCCGTACAAGATCGAGCTGATCGGGCTCAAGGGCGCGGGCAAGTCCGACGACGCGGCCGAGGGCGCGAACGTCGAGGTCGGCGCCGGTGAGCTCACCATCTACGACAACGTCCGCCGCAACGGCGACGTCGCGTGGAGCGACCTGTGCCGCGGCCCGCACCTGCCGACCACGAAGCGGATCCCGGCGTTCAAGCTGATGCGCAGCGCGGCGGCGTACTGGCGCGGCGACGAGAAGAACAAGCAGCTCCAGCGCATCTACGGCACCGCCTGGGAGTCCAAGGAGGCGCTCGAGGAGCACCTCCACCGGATCGAGGAGGCCGAGCGCCGCGACCACCGCAAGCTCGGCCGCGACCTCGACCTCTTCAGCTTCCCCGACGAGATCGGCTCCGGCCTCGCGGTCTTCCACCCCAAGGGTGGCGTGATCAAGCGCGAGATGGAGGACTACGTCCGCCAGCGGCACATCGAGGAGGGCTTCCAGTACGTCGGGACTCCGCACATCAGCAAGGAGGGGCTGTTCCACACCTCCGGGCACCTGCCGTACTACGCCGACACGATGTTCCCGCCGATGGAGTTCGAGGGCGCGAACTACTACCTCAAGGCCATGAACTGCCCGATGCACAACCTGATCTTCAAGTCGCGCGGGCGCTCCTACCGTGAGCTCCCGTTGCGGCTCTTCGAGTTCGGGTCGGTCTACCGCTACGAGAAGTCCGGGGTCGTGCACGGCCTCACCCGCGTGCGCGGCCTGACCCAGGACGACTCCCACTCCTACGTCACCCCGGAGCAGGCGCCCGCTGAGGTCCAGCACCTGCTCGACTTCGTGCTCGGCCTGCTGCGCGACTTCGGCATCGACGACTTCTACCTGGAGCTGTCCACCCGCGACGACTCGAAGCCCGACAAGTTCGTCGGCACCGAGGACGACTGGGCGACCGCGACCAAGGTCCTCGAGGACGTCGCGATCGCCTCCGGGCTCGAGCTGGTGCCCGACCCGGGCGGCGCGGCGTTCTACGGCCCGAAGATCTCCGTCCAGGCCCGCGACGCGATCGGTCGCACCTGGCAGATGTCGACGATCCAGTACGACTTCAACCAGCCCAAGGGGTTCGAGCTCACCTACCAGGCAGCCGACGGCAGTCGCCAGCAGCCGGTGATGATCCACTCCGCCAAGTTCGGGTCCCTCGAGCGGTTCTTCGGGGTGCTCGTCGAGCACTACGCCGGCGCCTTCCCGCCCTGGCTCGCGCCCGTGCAGGTGCAGGCGATCCCGGTCGCGGACGCGTTCTCCGACTACCTCCACGAGGTGGCGAAGAGGATGCGCACCCAGGGCCTGCGGGTCGAGGTCGACGACTCCGACGACCGGATGCAGAAGAAGATCCGCAACGCACAGCTGCAGAAGGTGCCGTTCATGATGATCGCCGGCAACGACGACGTCGAGGCGGGCGCGGTGTCCTTCCGCTACCGCGACGGCCGCCAGGACAACGGCGTGCCGATCGACGAGGCGATCCAGCGGGTCCTTGACGCGGTCGCGTCCCGCGAGCAGGTCTAGCGGTAGTCCGAGCGAAGCGCTGGACGACCGCTGATGGTGGTCGAGCAAGCCGCGCGGCCGAGGCACGAGGTCGCGACCGGCGTGTCGAGACCCAGTCCGCTGACGAGACTCAGTTCAGGTCCTTCACATAGCGGCGGCACGGCGAGACGTACGTCGCGCCGTCCGCGGTGACCTCGTAGGGCAGGTCGTCGTCGTCGCGCCAGCCGCGCTTCTCGTAGAACGCCCGGGCCCGGGCGTTCCCGATCGCGACCGCGAGCCAGGCCACGTCGTACCCGGCGGCCGCGACCTGCCGCTCGGCCTCGTCGAGCAGCAACGACGCGACGCCGCCGCCGTGCCGGGCCGGGTCGACGAAGACCTGCTCGACCTCGTCCCGGTCGATCATGATGAAGCCGACCACCTCGTCGTCGAGCACGGCCACCGTCGTGTCGTCGACCCGGGCCGGGGTGCGCTCGTGGAAGGCCTCGAGCGTGCGGGCCGCGGTGAGCCCGTTGGGGACGTGGCCCGGGTGCGAGGTGTGCCAGGCGGCGTGCCAGATGTCGGCCACGCGTGCCATGTCGTCCGGGGTTGCGGGACGCAGGGTCGGATCGGTCACCTGCTCACCCTAGGGTTGGCCCATGAGCGATCCGGCCGGACACGTGCGTGACGGGTTCGAGGGCTTCGACCGGCTCTGGACCCCGCACCGGATGGCCTACGTCGTGCCGAGCTGTCCGGAGCCCGACGGGGGCTGCCCCTTCTGTGCGATGGAGGACCTGCCCGTCGACGAGAGCCTGGTGGTCCACCGTGGCGCCACCTGCTTCGCGGTGCTCAACCTGCACCCCTACAACCCGGGCCACCTGATGGTGCTCCCGCACCGCCACGTCGCCGAGCTCGAGGACCTGTCCGAGGAGGAGGTCACCGAGCTGATGACGACCACCCAGGAGGCGGTGCGGGTGCTCCGTGACGTCAGCGGCCCGCACGCCTTCAACGTCGGGATCAACCTCGGGGGAGTCGCTGGTGGCTCGCTGTCGCAGCACCTGCACCAGCACGTCGTGCCGCGCTGGTCCGGCGACGCGAACTTCATCACCGTCCTCGGCGCCACCAAGACCCTGCCGCAGCTCCTGTCCGACACCCGCGCGCTGCTGGCCGACGCGTGGCCGACGGCGTGAGCGACGCCGAGCTCGCCGCCCGCCTCGTGCGAGTGGCCGGGACGCTCGCCCGGAGGATGCGCGACGGTGACCTCGACGTCGGCACGAAGACCTCGATCTCCGACGTCGTGACGGCCGCCGACCACGCCGCCGAGCAGCTGGTCGCCGACGTGCTCACCGCCGAGCGTCCCGACGACGGCATCCTCGGCGAGGAGGGTGCGAGCCGGACCGGCCCGAGCGGCCGCACCTGGGTGATCGACCCGGTCGACGGCACCTACAACTTCGTCGCCGGCCTGGACTGGTGGTGCTCCGCCATCGCGCTCACCGACGGCGACGAGCTGGTGCTCGGCGCGGTCCACCACCCGGCCACCGGCCGGACCTTCGTGGGCGGGCCCGGAGTGCCCTCGACCGTCGACGGCCGGCGGCTGCCGCAGATCGTGGACCGGCCGCTGGCCGAGTCGTGCGTGGCGACGTACCTCCATCCGCCCTTCTACGCCGGCGAGGTCGGGGCCGCCTTCGTCCGGGCGATCGGGGGAGCGGCGACGCTGCGGACGCTCGGCTCCGGGTCGATGGACGCCATGGCCGTCGCCGAGGGACGGCTGCACGTGCTGTTCCAGCACACCGTGCCGCCCTGGGACGAGCTGCCCGGCGCCGCGATCATCCGTGGGGCCGGTGGAGTGACGCGGCACGTCGAGGCCGCGGGCAAGGACTGGTACGTCGCGGGCGCGCCGACCGCCGTCGCCGAGGTCTGCGCGGCGCTCGCCGGTCAGAGCAGCGCGTAGGGCGGCTCGGCCGACCGTCCCTGGAAGGCGAGGATGCTCGGGTTGATGACGCGGCCCTCGCGGATCTCGATGGCGTGCGTGAGGGTCTCGTCGGCGTCCCAGGAGTCCGGGCCTTCGAGCACCGGACGGATGAACGGGATCAGCGCGTTGCTGTTGTCCCAGGTCGCGGAGTTCCAGAGGTACGACGGGCTGTGGTCGACCGCGTAGTAGAGGACGTGGTTGCCGACCTCGAACGTCGGGTCGTCGAACGTCGTCGGTCGCGCCCAGCTGAAGCCCATGCCGAGGTCGCACGACACGTCGACGATCACGCTGCCGGGCCGGAACGCCGCGAGGTCCTCGGTCTGCAGGTAGGTGAGCGGCTTGGCGGTGTCCTGGAGCGTGCAGTTGACGATGATGTCGTTCTCGGCGAGGTAGGCGGCCAACGGCTCGCGACCCCGCTCGGTGATGACGTGGCTCTGGTGATCGCCGTCCGGCTCGTGGTCGAACTGGCGGATCCGCACCGAGTGGATCGGCGAGCCGACAGCGGCCACGCCCCGGTTGGTGAGCACCGCGACCTCGTGCACGCCGTGCGCGTTGAGGGCCGTGACCGCGCCCCGCGCCGTGGCGCCGAAGCCGATCACGATCGCTGTCAGCCGGCGGCCGTAGTCACCGGTGATCCCCGCCAGCTCCATCGCCTGCAGCACCGAGCAGTAGCCCGCGATCTCGTTGTTCTTGTGAAAGACGTGCAGCCCGACGGCGCCGTCGTGGGTCCAGTGGTTCATCGCCTCGAAGGCGATCAGGGTCAGCCCCTGGTCGATCGCCATCTGGGTGAGCTCGGTGTCCTGGACGCAGTGCGGCCAGCCCCAGAGCACCTGGCCGGGCCCGAGCGCGGCGATGTCGGAGTGCTGGGGCTTGGGGAGCAGCACCACGGCGGAGTCGGCCAGGATCTCCTCGCGCTTGGCGAACCCGGCGACGTACGGCGCCAGCGAGTCGTCCGAGGCGCCGAAGCGCTCGCCGTACCCGTGCTCCAGGGTGATCCGGGCACGCAGGTCCGCGTCCAGGCCCGCGATGTGCTCCGGGTGGATCGGGAGCCGGTGCTCGTTCTCCTTGGCGGAGGTCCCCACGACACCGAGCTCCAGGAGCGTCACTTCTTCTTCGTCGGGTGGATCTTGTCCGAGAAGGTGTCCGTCGATCCCTTGTCGCGCTTCTCCGCGCGCTTCTCCTTGATGGACTTGCTGGTCTTCTTGGTCATGCCTTGCCGCGGCGACTTGTCGCTCATGGGGGATCTCTCTGAGAGGAAGCCTGAACGGCTCCATGTCTCGACAGTACGCCCCCGTGCGGCGACGTCGGTCGCCGCACGGGGGCGGTCTGGTCAGCCCCGGACGCCGTACAGGTGCTCGAGCGCCAGCTGGTCGAGCTTCTCGAAGCCCATGCCCCGTTGGGCGGCGGCCTCGGGGTCGAACGCCTCGGCGCGGAGGTCGGCGAGCGACTCGCCCGCGGCCATGGTGGTGACACCGAGCTGGTCGACCCGGGCGTCCTCGAGCGCCTGCTGCACCTCGGGGTCGGCCCGGAACGCGCGGACCTTCTCCCGCAGGATCAGGTAGTTGCGCATGCACGCCTCCGCCGAGACCCAGACGCCGTCCATGTCCTCGGTCCGCGGCGGCTTGTAGTCGAAGTGGCGGGGGCCGTCGTAGCCGCCGTTCTCCACGATGTCGACGGTCCAGAAGGCGCCACGGGCGTTGCCGGCGCCGAAGCGCAGGTCCTGGTCGTAGCGGGGACCGTGCTGGCCGTTGAGGTCGATGTGGAAGAGCTTGCCGTGCCACAGCGCCTGGGCGAGACCGTGCGCGTAGTTGAGCGAGGCCATCTCCTCGTGGCCGACCTCGGGATTGAGGCCCACCAGCTCGGGGTGGTCGAGCTCGTTGATGAACGCGAGGGCGTGGCCGATGGTCGGAAGCAGGATGTCGCCGCGGGGCTCGTTGGGCTTGGGTTCGATCGCGAAGCGGATGTCGTAGCCCTGCTCGAGCACGTAGGCGCCCAGAGTGTTGAACGCCTCGGCGTAGCGGTCGAGGGCGCTCTTGACGTCCTTGGCGGCACCGGACTCGGCCCCCTCACGGCCACCCCAGGCGACGAAGAGCTTGGCGCCCAGCTCGGCAGCCAGGTCGATCTGATCGGCCGCCTTGCGGATCGCGAACCGGCGTACGTCGCGGTCGTTGTTGGTGAATCCGCCGTCCCGGAAGACCGGGTGGGAGAACAGGTTGGTCGTCACCATCGGCACCACCAGGCCCGTCTCCTCCAGTGCCTTGCGGAACGGTGCGAGGTGCTTCTCCTTGGTCGCCGCGTCGGCGTCGAACGGGAACACGTCGTTGTCGTGGAACGTGATCCCGTAGGCGCCGAGGTCGCTCAGTCGGTGGATCGCCTCCGCCGGGTCGAGTACGGGGCGTACCGCGCCACCGAAGACGTCGACGCCCTGCCAGCCCACGGTCCACAGACCGAACGAGAACCGGTCCTCGCGGGTGGGGGTGAAGGGTGCCGGATCGGTGCTGCTCTGGCTCATCAGGTCCTCGTTTCCATCACGATTCGGTCACGCTCACGCGTGAACACACTTGGTTTGAACGTGCAACAAAACACGCTCTCAGATGCACTTGCCGGGCTTGGGCAACCGTGAGTATGTTGTGCGGCACAACATACCCCGTGATGGTCGTCACATCACGGTGTCCAAGCCATGGAGGTCGAGGAAATGGTCAGGAACAAGGGTGCGCGCTACGCGTCCCTCGTCGCAGTGGGAGTGCTCGCGTTCGGAGCACTCGCCGCGTGCGGCGGTAGCGACAGTGCTGGTGGACCGAGCGGCAGCAGCAGCGGCGCCGCCACGGGCAAGGTCGGGGTGATCCTGCCCGACACGACCACCTCGCCGCGGTGGGAGGCGAACGACCGTCCCAGCCTCGAGGCCGCCTTCAAGGCCGCCGGCGTGGACTACGACATTCAGAACGCCAACGGCGACGTCGACAAGTTCGGGACGATCTGCGACAACATGATCACCGAGGGCGTCACCGTCTTGATGATCGTCAACCTGGACTCCGACTCCGGCTCGGCGTGCCTGTCCAAGGCCGCCGACGCCGGTGTGCAGAGCATCGACTACGACCGCCTGACCCTGGGCGGCGGCGCGTCGTTCTACGTCTCCTTCGACAACGTCGGGGTCGGCAAGCTGATGGGCAGCGGCCTCCAGGCCTGCCTGGACGCCGAGAACAAGACCAAGGCCAACATCATCTACATCGATGGCGACCCGAACGACAACAACGCAGCGCTGTTCAAGCAGGGCTACGAAGAGGCCCTCAAGCCGAAGATCGACTCGGGCGCCTACACCCTCGTCGGTGACCAGAGCGGCTTCTGGGACGCGACCAAGGCCGGTACGGCCTTCGAGCAGCTCTACACGCAGAACGGCGGCAAGATCGACGGCGTCGTGTCGGCCAACGACACGATGGCCGGCGGCATCATCGCCCGTATGCAGGCGCAGGGAGTCGCCGGCCAGATCCCGGTGACCGGTCAGGACGCGTCGGTCGAGGGCCTGCAGAACATCCTGCTGGGCTACCAGTGCGGCTCGGTGTACAAGAACACCGACCTCGAGGCCAAGGCCGCGTCCGACCTGGCCATCGCCCTGATCAAGGGTGAAGACACCAGCAGCATGATCACCGGGAGCGTCCCGGACACCAAGACCGGCAAGGACGTCCCGTCCGCCCTGGCCACCCCGGTGTGGATCACGCTGGACAACATCAAGCAGCCGTTCGATGACGGCTTCGCCAAGGCGGCCGACGTCTGCACCGGCAAGGTGGCGGCGAAGTGCACCGCGGCCGGGATCAGCTGATCCACTGATTGCGCCAGCACTGTCGGAGGCGGGGGCGGCATTTCGTCGCCCCCGCCTCTGGCATGGTGACCGAGCGGAGCGGGCACGCCCGTTTCGCAACCAACCAGACCTCAGGAGGAACAGTGACTGCGACCGCTTCCGTGCGACCAGCTGCTGCCGGCTCCGGTGAGCCGTTGCTGCAGCTGCGCGGCATCCAGAAGAGCTTCGGCGCGGTGCACGTGCTTCGAGGCGTCGACCTCGACGTCAGGGCCGGCGAGGTCACCGCTCTCGTCGGTGACAACGGCGCCGGCAAGAGCACCCTGATCAAGGGCATCGCCGGGATCCACTCGTTCGACGATGGCGAGTACATCTACGACGGCAAGCCCGTCACCGTGCACGGCCCGAAGGACGCAGGCGCGCTCGGGATCGAGGTGGTCTACCAGGACCTCGCGCTCTGCGACAACCTCGACGTCGTCCACAACATGTTCCTCGGTCGCGAGCTGACGAAGTCCGGGCTCCTCGACGAGGACAGCATGGAGAAGCGCGCCCGCGAGACCCTCGACGGCCTGTCCGTCCGCACGCTGCGATCGGTGCGCACCAAGGTCGCCTCCCTTTCCGGCGGTCAGCGCCAGACCGTGGCGATCGCCCGGTCGGTGCTGTGGAACTCGCGCGTCGTGATCCTCGACGAGCCGACCGCCGCTCTCGGTGTCGCGCAGACCGAGCAGGTCCTTCTGCTGGTCCGCCGGCTGGCCGACAGCGGCCTCGGCGTGATCCTGATCAGCCACAACCTCAACGACGTCTTCCGGGTGGCCGACACCATCGCGGTCCTCTACCTCGGCGCGATGGTCGCCCAGGTGCGCAAGGCAGACGTCACCTCGAACCAGGTCGTGCAGCTGATCACGACCGGCAGCACCGGCGAAGGAGCGTCCGCATGAGCGCCACCAAGCCCGAAGAGACGCCGGTCGTCGCGCCGGAGCCGTCGCAGGCCGAGGGTCTGGGCGGCATCGTCCGCGCCTATCTCGCCAAGGTCCGTGGCGGAGACGTCGGCGCGCTGCCGGCCGTTCTCGGCCTCGTCGTCCTGGTGATCGCGTTCTCCGTGCTGCGTCCGAACACGTTCACCTCCGAGCTGAACGTCGCCAACCTGATCAACCAGTCGGCCGCGATCACGGTGATCGCCATGGGCCTGGTCTTCGTGCTCCTGCTCGGTGAGATCGACCTGTCGGCCGGTGTCGCCGGCGGCACGGCGGCCGCCGTCATGGGTGTGGTGATGACCAACCACCACCAGGGCTGGTTCATCTCCGTGCTGGCCTGCGTGGCCGCCGGCGCCGTCATCGGCACCGGCATCGGCCTCCTGGTGTCCCGGCTCGGCATCCCGTCGTTCGTGGTCACTCTGGCGGCGTTCCTCGGCCTGCAGGGCGTGACGCTCGAGATCATCGGCGCCGGCGGCACCATCCCGTTCGAGAACGAGACGATCCGGTCCATCACCGACAAGAACCTGCCGATCTGGCTCGGGTGGACGCTCGCCGCGGTCGTCGTGGTCGGCTACGCCGTCGTGACGTACGTGCGCAACGCCCGTCGCCGGAGGGCCGGGCTGACGAACGAGCCGCGGCTGCTCTGGGCGATCAAGAGCGGCGCTCTGGCCGTGGTCGTGGTGCTGCTTGTCGCGTACCTGTCGCGTGAGCGGAGCCTGAACCCGAACTTCAAGTCGCTCAAGGGTGTCCCGAACTCCCTTGTGGTGATCCTGGTGCTGCTGCTGGTGCTGTCCTTCGTGCTCGGCCGGACCGCCTGGGGGCGGCACGTCTACGCCGTCGGCGGCAACACGGAGGCAGCGCGCCGGGCCGGCATCAACGTCCTGTGGATCAAGCTCAGCTGCTTCATCCTGTGCTCGTCGATCGCCGCGATCGGTGGCCTGCTGCTGGCCGCTCGCAACCACTCGGTGTCGAACGCGACCGGTGGTGGCGAGACGCTGCTGTACGCCGTCGGCGCGGCCGTCATCGGCGGCACCAGCCTCTTCGGCGGCAAGGGGAAGGTGGCCGACGCAGTCATCGGTGGCACCGTGATCGCGGTCATCGCCAACGGCATGGGGCTGCTGAACCAGGAGCCGGGTGTCGTCTTCATCGTCACCGGTCTCGTGCTCCTCGTCGCCGCGAGCGTCGACGCGATCAGTCGCCGGCGAGCCGCCGCGTCCGGTCGCGGCTGACAGGACCGGCAGGCAGAGGAGCACTGTGCCCACCCCCACCGGCGTCAGCACCGAAGAGCTTCGACGCGCGAACCTGCGCGCGATCCTCCAGACGGTGCACACCCGCGGTCCCACGACCCGGGCCGTCCTGACCCGCCAGCTCGGGCTCAACCGGAGCACCATCGGTGCCCTGACGTTCGAGCTGCAGAGCCTGGGTCTGGTGACGGAGGAGACGTCGGCGGTGGGTGGGCGATCGGGGCGCCCGTCGCACCTGGTGGTGCCTGCTCCGGACAACGTGGTGGTGGCCGTCGACGTCGGGGTCGACCGGGTCGCCGTGGCGCTGGTGGGTCTCGGTGGCGACGTTCTGGACCGTCGCAACCGGGGCCACCAGCGCGGCGAGCACGACGTCGCCCACGTGGTCGAGTCGGTGGCCCAGATGATCGAGGACAGCCTCGCCGCCGTCCCGACCAAGCGCTGCCTCGGCGTGGGCGTAGCGGTGCCCGGTGCCGTGCGCACCGGCGACGGCCTGGTCCGCTTCGCACCCAACCTGGGCTGGGTCGAGGAGCCGTTCACCGAGCTCCTCGCCAACCGTCTCGGCCGCCCGGTCTCGACCGGCAACGACGCCAACCTCGGGGTGCTCGCCGAGCACATCCGCGGGGCCGCCGTCGGGTACTCCGACGTGGCCTACCTCAGCGCCAGCGTCGGCATCGGTGGTGGTTTCCTGGTCGGCGGGGTCCCGCTGATGGGCGCGACCGGGTACGCCGGCGAGGTCGGCCACATGCAGATCGACAGCCTCGGCCCGAACTGCCGGTGCGGCTCGGTCGGCTGCTGGGAGATGAAGGTGGGCGAGAACGTCCTGCTCCGCCGCGCCGGCCGCCTCCCGGGCGGCGGCCCGCCCGCGATCGCCGAGGTCATCGCCGCCGCGCGTGACGGCGAGGCCCGCGCGGCCGCTGCCGTCGACGAGGTGGCGGAGTGGTGTGGGGTCGGCCTGCGCGCCATCGTCAACATCTTCAACCCGGAGATCGTCGTGCTCGGGGGAGTGCTGTCACAGGTGTGGAGCGCCGCGGGGAGCCGGGTCGACGAGGCGATGAGCCGCAGCACGCTGATCTCTCCGCGCAACGATGTCGAGATCCGCTCGGCCGGTCTCGAGGACGACTCGCCGCTCATCGGTGCGGCCGAGCTCGCCTTCGCGCCGATCCTCGAACACCCGCAGATGGTGCCGCAGGCGGTCTGAGGCGCGATCACCGGTAGCCTGCTGCCGCCATGATGGAACGTTTCCGAGCCTTCTGGACGAAGGTCATCTCTCCCGTAGCCCACCTCCTCATCCGGATGGGTGTCAGCGCCGACGTCGTGACCCTCGTCGGCACGATCGGGGTGAGCGCGGGCGCCCTCGTGTTCTTCCCGCAGGGCAAGCTGCTCACCGGCGTGCTGGTGATCACCGCCTTCGTCTTCAGCGACCTGCTCGACGGCTACATGGCCCGGACCACGGGCAAGACGAGCAGGTTCGGCGCCTTCCTCGACTCCACGCTCGACCGGATCGGCGACGCCGCGATCTTCAGCGGGCTCGCGCTCTACTTCGCCTGGTCGGGCGACAGCCGGCTCTACCTGGTGCTCTGCCTGATCTGCCTCGTGATGGGCGCGGTGACGTCGTACGCCCGGGCCAAGGCCGAGGGGATGGGCTTCGAGGCCAAGGTCGGCATCGCCGAGCGTGCCGACCGGCTGGTGGCGATCTTGGTGATGACCGGCCTCGGGGCGATCTTCGACCTCCCTGTCCTCATGTACATCGCGCTCTGGGCGCTCGCGATCGCCTCGACGGTCACCGTCGTGCAGCGGGTGTGGGTGGTCCGGAAGCAGGCGCTGGCCGAGGCCGCACTACTCTTTCCCCATGACTGACAGCACCCCCAGCGACACCAGCACCGGCACCACCCGAGTCAAGCGCGGCATGGCCGAGATGCTCAAGGGCGGCGTGATCATGGACGTGGTCACCGCCGAGCAGGCGAAGATCGCGGAGGACGCCGGAGCGGTGGCCGTGATGGCCCTCGAGCGCGTGCCCGCCGACATCCGCGCCCAGGGCGGGGTCTCCCGGATGAGCGACCCCGACATGATCGACTCGATCATCGAGCAGGTGTCGATCCCGGTGATGGCCAAGGCCCGCATCGGCCACTTCGCCGAGGCGCAGGTCCTGCAGTCGCTGGGTGTCGACTACGTCGACGAGTCCGAGGTGCTGACCCCGGCCGACTACGAGAACCACATCGACAAGTGGGCGTTCACGGTGCCGTTCGTGTGCGGTGCGACCAACCTGGGCGAGGCGCTGCGGCGGATCACCGAGGGCGCGGCGATGATCCGCTCCAAGGGCGAGGCCGGCACCGGTGACGTGTCCAACGCGGTCACCCACATGCGCACCATCCGCCGGCAGATCCGCCGGATCGCGTCGCTGGAGGGTGACGAGCTGTTCGTGGCGGCGAAGAAGCTGCAGGCGCCCTACGAGCTGGTCAAGGAGGTCGCCGAGAAGGGCAAGCTCCCGGTGGTGCTCTTCACCGCGGGTGGCATCGCGACCCCGGCCGACGCGGCGATGATGATGCAGCTCGGCGCCGAGGGCGTGTTCGTGGGCTCGGGCATCTTCAAGTCCGGCAACCCGGTCCAGCGGGCCGAGGCGATCGTCAAGGCCACGACGTTCCACGACGACCCCGACGTGGTCGCGAAGGTCTCGCGCGGTCTCGGCGAGGCGATGGTCGGCATCAACGTCGAGGACATCCCGCAGCCGCACCGGCTCGCCGAACGCGGCTGGTAGTCAGCGCCGCGCCCCGTCTGAGCACCCGGTCGCCACGAGCACGATCGGCCGCCGGACGGGCATGCGGTCGGTCGTAGGTCGTGCGGTCGGCCTAGGATTTCCGATCGTGACCACGACCATCGGCGTCTTCGCCCTCCAGGGCGACGTCCGCGAGCACCTGCGGGTGCTCGGTGACCTGGGCGTCGAGACGCTCGCCGTACGACGGGTGTCCGAGCTCGACGCCTGCGACGGGCTGGTGGTCCCGGGTGGCGAGTCGACGACGATGGCCAAGCTGGCCCGCACGTTCGACCTCTTCGAGCCGATCCGGCAGCGGATCAAGGACGGGATGCCGGCGTTCGGCACCTGCGCCGGGATGATCATGCTCGCCGACCACATCGAGGACGGCACGCGTGACCAGGAGACCCTCGGGGGGCTCGACATCACCGTCCGGCGCAACGCCTTCGGCCGCCAGGTCCACTCCTTCGAGGGCGACGTCGACTTCGCCGGCCTGGACGCCCCGGTGCACGCGGTCTTCATCCGCGCGCCCTGGGTCGAGTCCGTCGGCCCGGGCGTCGACGTGCTCGCCCGCGTGGAGCAGGGGGAGGCCGCGGGTAGGATCGTCGCGGTCCGACAGGGTCCGCTGATGGCGACGTCGTTCCACCCCGAGGTGGGTGGCGACGCCCGGATCCACGGCCTGTTCGTGGACCTGGTGAAGCAGAGCTGAGCGAGTAGAAGAGGGACTGATGTCTGGCCACTCCAAGTGGGCGACCACGAAGCACAAGAAGGCGATCGTCGACGCCAAGCGCGGCAAGATGTTCGCCAAGCTGATCAAGAACATCGAGGTCGCGGCCCGGATGGGCGGCGGTGAC
>JAOPXG010000057.1 GCA_025965275.1 Nocardioides sp. | reverse complement strand
TCGGTCAGGTGGTCGGGGGCGTTGCGGACGATGTGCTCGACGACGCGGTCGCCCGGCAGGCCCGAGTCGCGGTAGACGAGGCGTTCTCCGGTGGCGGGCGAGATGACGAACGGCGGGTTGGTGGCGATCAGGTCGAAGAGCTCGCCCGCGACCGGCTCGAAGAACGAGCCCTCGCGGACCTCGACCGGGGTCTCGATCTCGTTCAGCTCGACGTTGAAGCGGGTCCACCGGAGCGCGCGCCGGTTGACGTCGGTGGCGACGACCGCGCCGCTGTGTGCGGCCAGGTGGAGGGCCTGCACACCACAGCCGGTGCCGAGGTCCAGCGAGCGGCCGACGGGCTCACGCAGCGTCAGCTGGGCCAGCGAGGTGGAGGCGGAACTGATGCCGAGGACGTGGTCGGGGCCGACCCGGTTGAACCCGCCGTCGAGGCCGGGCGTCAGGTCGCTGACCACCCAGAGGTGCCGGTCGTCGACGGCGTACGGCCGGACGTCGAGGCGCGCGGTCACCTCGCCCACGGTCTGCTCCAGCAGGCCCTCGGCCACCATCCGGTCGACGAGGCCGGGCAGCGCCCGCTCGGCGGCCATCCGCTCGACGGGGGCCTGCAGCAGGAACAGCCGGATCAGCGTCTCGAGCGGCCAGCCACCGGACGTCCGGCGCAGTCCGGGGGTCGTCTCGTTGCGCATCAGTGCGTTGTGCCCCTCCGGCCCGAGGACCTCGGCCACACCGTCGTAGGTGAACCCCGCCGCGAGGAGGGCTGCCCGCAGACGGTGCGGGAGCTCGGATATCGGGGAAGGGGTCACGGGACGAGCCTAGAACCACCGGTCCAGACCGCACTTTTGACCGGTCGCCGTGACGGGCATCACTCCCCGCATGCATCAGTTCACGCGCGCCCTCGGCGCTCTCGCCATCTCCGCCCTGGTGTCCGCCGGTCTCGTGGTCGGACTGTCCACTCCCGCGCAGGCGAAGGACCTGCTCCCGGGCGTGCCCGACGCTCTGGCGGTCGTCAGCGGTCCGGTCCTGAGTGGGACCGGGGACGTCGGCTCGACGCTCACCCGCACCCTCCCGGTGTGGAACATCGTCGGCGTCACGAACTCGACCCAGTGGCTCAGCGACGGCGCCCCGATCCCGGGCGCGACCGGCGCCACCTACGTGCCTACGGCTGCGGATGCCGGCTCGACGGTCCAGGCGGCCGTCACCGGCACCCTGCTCAGCCTCGTCCCGCTGACGGCGTACTCGAACGCGATCCCGGTGCCCGCCGCCGGCGGGGCGGACCCGGGCGACCCCGGTGACCCGGGCGACCCCGCCGACCCCACCGACGTGTTGTCGGCAGTCTTGGACCCGGTCCTGAACGGGAACCCGGCGGTCGGCTCGCTGCTGACCGTCACCGCCCCGGTCTGGAGCCTGCCGGGCGTCGCCACCACCTACCAGTGGCTGCGCGACGGCGTGCCGATCCCGGGCGCGGACGACCCGTTCTACGTGCCGACGGCGGACGACGCCGGGCACCAGGTCTCCGCATCCGTGCGCGGCGCCCTCCTGGGCATCCCGGGCGTCAGCCTGGTCACCGAGTCCCTCGGCATCCCGCTCTCCAGCGGCTCCGCGGTGAGCCCGGCCAGTGATGTCGCGGTCACCGGCACCAGGAAGATCGGCACGGTGCTCGCCCTCACCGGGCCGACGTGGGAGCCGGCCGACGCGACGAACACGTACCAGTGGCTGCGCGACGAGGCGCCGATCGCCAACGCGACGGCCGCGACGTACAAGCTCGTCCCGGCGGACCTCGGGCACGCGATCTCCGTGAAGGTCACCGGCCACAAGGACGGCTGGACCGACAACACCATCACCAGCGACCCGGTCACCCCGGTGACCGGCGACCCGATCCAGT
The DNA here is from genome assembly GCA_025965275.1 of Nocardioides sp. Lineage (GTDB taxonomy): Bacteria > Actinomycetota > Actinomycetes > Propionibacteriales > Nocardioidaceae > Nocardioides. The sequence goes on along the minus strand of JAOPXG010000057.1, from coordinate 1,055 downwards.
TCCTCCTCAAGCCAGGGCTGACCGGCACCGGCAAGGTCGGCAAGCTGCTGACCGCCGACCCCGGCGTGTGGGGAAGCGCGGGCGAGGACGGCGCGCCCCCGACCTTCTCCTACCAGTGGAGCCGCAACGGCGTCGCGATCCCCGGCGCGGTCGCCCAGACCTACCAGGCTCAGCTCGCCGACGCCGGCCGGAGCTTGACGGTCACGGTCAAGGCGACCCGGCCGGCGTACAAGCCGGGCACGTTCACCACCGCCGGGATCACCGTCGCCAAGGTCGCCACGAGCCTGCAGGCCAAGACCGCGAAGTCCACGATCAAGAAGGGCCAGGCCGCCGTGCTCGCGCTGCTGCTGAAGGCACCGGGAGTCGCGAAGCCGGCCGGGGTCGTCAAGGTCTTCGACGGGAAGAAGCTGCTCAAGAAGCTGACCCTCGCGCCCGGCACGAGGGGCAGGACGAGCGTCAGGCTCGCCGGGCTGAAGCCGGGCCTGCACCGGCTCACCGCGGTGTACGCCGGGAGCCCCGCGCTGGCGGGCACGACCTCCAAGGTCGTGAAGCTGAAGGTCGCCTCGAAGAAGTAGCCCGACACGACACTGGCCCGTCAGAGTGACTCTGACGGGCCAGTGTGCTGTGCGGTGGAGCTACTGCTGGGTCGGTGCCTCGAACTGCTGTGTCGGGGCGGGGTCCGGCTCGTGCACCGGCGGGGGCGGCGGCGGCGGGGCCGGCGTGCCGGACTCGTCGTCACCGAGGGTGACCTCGCGCTGCTTGGAGACGTAGACCGCTCCGGCGATGATGGCGACCGCCACGACGGCGATCAGGATCCGGATGCCGTCGTGCTGGTCCTTGCCGACGCTCATCGAGACGACGGCGCTGGCGATCAGCAGCGACACCAGGTTCATCACCTTGATCAGCGGGTTGATGGCCGGGCCGGCGGTGTCCTTGAACGGGTCGCCGACGGTGTCGCCGATGATCGTCGCCGCGTGGGCGTCGGAGCCCTTGCCGCCGTGGTTGCCGTCCTCGACGAGCTTCTTCGCGTTGTCCCAGGCGCCGCCCGAGTTGGC
>JAOPXG010000010.1 GCA_025965275.1 Nocardioides sp. | reverse complement strand
CCGTGTCAGACGATCTGGAAGCGCCACAAGCGATTCAGCACTGACGGCACCTGGGACAAGATCCACGTCCGCCTGATCGTCGAGGCCGACGCCGACGGACGGGTCGAGTGGAACGTCTCTGTCGACTCCACGATCAACCGCGCCCTTCAGCACGCCACCACCTTGAGCCCGGTCGAAGCCCCAGCCGGTCGCCGCACAGGGGGCTGAGCCGAACTACAAGGACCTGCGCGCCGGGCCACCCGATCACGCGTTGGGTCGCTCCCGCGGCGGGATGTCAACCAACATCCACCAGCTCGTCGACGGACAAGGTCGCCCGCTGGTCATTGCGCTCACGCCCGGCCAAGCCGGCGACTCCCCGATGCTCAAGCCACTGCTGTCGCACGTGGCGGTCAAGCGTTTGGGGCCAGGCCGGCCGCGCACTCGCCCGGACGCCGTGATCGGCGACAAGGCCTACCCCTCCCGCGCGATCCGCACCGAACTGCGATCCCGCCGCGTCAAGGCGGTCATCCCGCAGCCCTCGGACCAGATCGCTCACCGCAAACGACGCGGGTCGTCGGGCGGGCGCCCCCCGACATTGGGACTGCTGCACGCGCGACCGTGGCGGGACTGTCCCCGGTGTTCCGGTTCCACGATCTGCGCCATTACCTGGCATCCATGCTCATCGCCTCAGGGTGTGACGTGAAGATCGTTCAGGCCCGTCTGAGGCACGCGAGCGCCAAGACGACTCTGGACACCTACGCGCACCAGTGCCCCGACAGTGACGACACGTCCCGGGCTGCCGTGGACGCGGTCCTGAGTCAGCGCCTCGCGCGTGACTCAGACGCTCCGACCGCGCTCTGAACGCAAAGAGCCCGGCTCCGCGAATCGCGGAGCCGGGCTCTCTTGTAGGCATTCTGTGGGCAACGCCAACCCTCAGGGGCATAACCCCAGGTCAGTGAGCCACGGTGGCCTAGATGTCGTAGTACAACCGGAAGCATGATCCACTCACTTCGACTATTGCCCTGTTTTCCCAGGTCAGAAGGGGTGTGTAGACGCTACGCCTGAGTGAGGTAGGCGTCCAGTAGGCACTGCGCTGGGGGAAATCTGGGGGAACCGGGCGACTTTCGGAGCACGCCAATCGCGGCAGACCCGGGCAGAGCCCAGTTACGGGCCTGCGTCGTTAGGGGCAGTCCTCAGAGGTCCGAACCACACTGAACACGATGTGCTCGTCGTCGGCGCTCACCTCGGTACCGGCGTCGTGGTTCTGCGAGCAAACCTGCCAGCCGGAGTCGACCCACTGCCCGCGCCCATCACCGGTCGCGTCCTCCGAGGACGAGTAGAAGAACGGGTTGCCGCTCACCGCCTGCAAATCGTCCTGGGCGGCCTGGAGGGTCTCCCCGGTCTCGTCTGGCATCACGAATGTGTCCTCTACGTCCCCGGACCCGTCCCCGCCGACCTGCGTCTTCTTCGTCGGCTCCTCCGACGGTGTGGCAGCGTCCGACGGCTCCTCGGAAGGACCCTCCGCAGCAGTGGTTTCCGCGGTCACGGTAGCGGTGACCGTCACGGTCGGCGCCGGCGCAGCTGAGACTGCGGAGGTGTCGCTGGCGTCGGCCGAGCTGAACACGAGCGCACCGAGGATCAGCCCAGCGAGCGCGCCGCCGGCACCGATAGCCCACGCCGTCTGGTACCAGGGGTTCTCCTGCCGCGGAGCCCGAACTCGAGACGAGCACCGGCGTCGGCTGCGGCTGCGTGGCCCGCGGCGGGTCCGGGTACTGGGTCGAGCCCTGGGGGATAGGGATGGTCGGCTCTGTGCCTGCGTCCGGGGTTCGCGAGCCTGGCATCGGCCCGGCGTCGGCTGCCGGGATGCGGTGCTCCGTCCAGGTGTTCCCGTCCCAGTAGCGACGCTGGGAACTGTCGTAAGGGTCCGGGTATCAGCCCGCGGCGGGGGAGTTAGGCATCGGGCGAACGTACCCGTGCCAACGCACCCGCGCAGGCATTCGCGAAGTCCAGGCCCGGCCAGGCTCGAGCTACGTCAACTTCTACTCAATGGTCCGGGCCTGCCGGGCGGCGATTCCCTATATGGAGCAGCAGGGGTCGGGTTCCATCGTGAGCGTAGCCTCGGAGGTCGCCCGTCAGCCCGATCCGTTCCTGGTCGACTACTCAGTGTCAAAGGCGGCCGTGGTCTGCCTAGCCAAGGCAGTGTCGACGGAGTACGGCCCGGCCGGCATCCGCTCGAACTGCGTGACGCCGGGCCCGACCCGGACTTCGATCTGGGACCGGCCGGGCGGCTTCGCCGACTACCTGGCGGACCAGTACGGGCTGGAGAAGGAAGCAGCCACCGAGCACTTCGCCAAGGAGGTGCGCAAGCTTCCCCTTGGGCGGATCGGCCAGCCCGAAGACGTGGCCGCTGCCATCGTTTTCCTTTCCTCGGACAGGGCGCGCCAAGTCACGGGAGCCGATTAGAGGGTCGACTCCGGCGTCAGCAAGTTCGCCTAGCCTGGATCTTCCCGGGCCGTGGCAGAGTGCGTCACCTAACGCACGCAAAGGGTCACCTTGTGGCGAGGCCTCAATCGCCGACGCCAGCAGTAGGTAACAGACACGCGGTCAAGCCACAGTTCATGCTGCCCCAGTCGCCGGGGGGTGGGCATCACCAGCCGTGGCTGACTGTGGCGTTGCCGGTAGCGATACCTTTCGTGTTCGTCAACAACCT
>JAOPXG010000375.1 GCA_025965275.1 Nocardioides sp. | reverse complement strand
ACGCCCTCGCTGAACGCGCCGCCGGGCAGCCGCTTCACGCCGATCCGCAGGGTGCCCGAGGACGGCGGGGCGCAGATCGAGTACGACCGGCGCACGTCGTCGCTCGACCGGATCGACAGGTGCTGACCGTGCACGAACGCGAAGTCGTCCCGAAGCGACGGTGGCACGTCGAACGTCAGGGCAACGGCGTCGTCGGTCAGTTCGTCGATGGCTGCGACCCGCAGCGAGTGGAAGGTCGCCGACACCTAGTGGTCACCACCGGAAGCGGCAACCACTAGATCGCCTTGAAGTGGTCGAACGGCTCGCGGCAGCTGCGGCACACCCACAGCGACTTGCACGCCGTCGAGCCGAAGCGGCTGGACTCGCGGGTGTCCGTGCTCCCGCACTGCGGACAGCGCACCGACAGCTCGAGCGGCACCGGTCCGGCGGCGACCCGGGCGGCCGGCGGCGCGATGCCGTAGGCCGTGAGCTTGGCGCGCGCCGCGTCGGACATCCAGTCGGTCGTCCACGCGGGTGACAGCACGAACTCCACGTCGACGTGCTGGTAGCCGGCGGCGGTCAGCGTGTCGACCAGGTCGGTGCGGATGGTCTCCATCGCGGGACAGCCGGAGTAGGTCGGGGTGATCTGCACGTGTACGCGGCCCTGGTCGTCCTCGGTGACGTCGCGCAGGATCCCGAGGTCGGCGATCGTCACGACCGGCAGCTCGGGGTCGAGCACGTCGGCGGCGATCCTCCAGGCCGGGGCCTCGGTCGTCCTCACCACGTCGCTCCCGGGTGCGAGCGGGCGAGGTGCTGCATCTCGGCGAGCAGGTAGCCCATCTCCTCGGTGTGCAGACCGCGCCGGCCACCACCCACGGCGGGAGCGACCTGCGGGACGGCCAGCGTCGCCTCGGCGACGACCGCCTCGATCCTCGCGAGCACGGCGGGCCGCAGCGCGACCGGGTCGACGGCGACCCCCTCGGCGACCAGCGCAGCGTCGACAGGCTCGAAGAGCTCGGGCACGAAGGGCCACTCGGCGTCGAGCGCGGCCTGCATCCGGGCGTGGGACTCCTCGGTGCCGTCGCCGAGACGCACGACCCAGTGGCTCGCGTGGTCGAGGTGGTAGGCCACCTCCTTGACCGCCTTGCCCGCGACACCGGCGAGCGTGGCGTCGGTCGAGGACGCGAGCGCGCCGTACAGCTCACGCTGCCAGGCCGAGAAGACCAGCAGCCGCGCCATCGCGACTCCGAAGTCCGTCTGGGCGCGCTCGACCAGCCAGACGTTGCGGAACTCCCGCTCGTCACGCAGGTAGGCGAGGTCGTCCTCGCTGCGCCCGTCACCCTCGATCTCCCCGGCGTACGCCAGCAGCGTGCGGGCCTGGCCGAGCTGGTCGAGGCCGATGTTGGCCAGCGCGACGTCCTCCTCGAGCTGCGGCGCGCGGCTGATCCACCAGCCCATCCGCTGCGCGGAGACGAGCGCGTCGTCGGCGAGGCCCAGGACATAGGCAGTCAGACCGGCCCCGGGACGACCGGGGTCCCGGCCGAGTTGTTCGGCGGAGGAGCGAAGCGGAGGAGACGACGAACTCGGCGGGGTGGTCATAGGTGCTCCACGCCTTCGGGGACGTCGTAGAAGGTCGGGTGCCGGTAGACCTTGTCGTCGGCCGGGTCGAAGAACGCCGCGCCCTGGTCGGGCGTCGACGCCACGATCTCGGCGGCGGGGACGACCCAGAGGGACACGCCCTCCTGGCGCCGGGTGTAGAGGTCACGCGCGTTGCGCAGCGCCATCTCGGCGTCGGGCGCGTGCAGCGAGCCGACGTGCACGTGGGACAGGCCGCGGCGCGAACGCACGAAGACCTCCCACAGCGGCCACTCCCTCATGCCGCGCCCTCGGTCCGGACCAGCTGCTTCTCCGCCTGCTTCTGGGCCTGCTTCTGGGCGTACGCCGAGGCCGCCTCGCGCGCCCACGCGCCGTCCTCGTGCGCCCGCACCCGGTGGGACATCCGCTGGGCGTTGCACGGGCCGTGGCCCTTGATGACCTCGAAGAGCTCCGTGAAGTCGACCTCGCCGAAGTCGTAGTGGCCGCGCTCCTCGTTCCACCGGATCTCCGGGTCGGGCAGCGTGAGCCCGAGTGCCTCGGCCTGCGGGACCGTCATGTCGACGAACCGCTGACGGAGGTCGTCGTTCGAGAACCGCTTGATGCCCCACGCCATCGACTGGGCCGAGTTGGGCGAGTCGTCATCGGGCGGACCGAACATCATCAGCGACGGCCACCAGTAGCGGTCCACGGCGTCCTGGGCCATCGCGCGCTGGGCGGGCGTGCCGTGCGAGAGCGTGTGCAGGATCTCGAAGCCCTGCCGCTGATGGAAGGACTCCTCCTTGCAGACCCGGACCATCGCCCGGGCGTAGGGGCCGTAGGAGCACCGGCACAACGGCACCTGGTTGACGATCGCCGCGCCGTCGACCAACCAGCCGATCGCGCCGACGTCGGCCCAGGTGAGCGTCGGGTAGTTGAAGATCGAGGAGTACTTCTGCCGGCCGTCGTGCAGCTGGTCGAGCAGGTCCGCGCGGTCGACGCCCAGCGTCTCGGCCGCGGCGTACAGGTAGAGCCCGTGGCCCGCCTCGTCCTGCACCTTCGCCATCAGGATCGCCTTGCGGCGCAGGCTCGGCGCCCGGCTGATCCAGTTGCCCTCCGGCTGCATCCCGATGATCTCGGAGTGCGCGTGCTGGGCGATCTGGCGGACGAGGGTGCGGCGGTAGGCGTCCGGCATCTCGTCGCGCGGCTCCACGCGGCCCTCCCCGGCGAGCAGGTCGAGGAAGGACTGGGGCTCGTCGCTGGAGGTCTCGGCGCGCGCACCGAAGTCGTTGCCGTACACGCTCGCCACGCTACCAGAGGTTGTTACACAAATGGGCCGATCGGACGCACATTTGTAACACGACCCGGCACTGACAGGATGGCGACATGAGCCCCACCGCCGACGTGTCGGTCCGCGTCGCCTGGGTCGACGACGCCCCCGCGATCGCCGAGCTCCAGCTGCGCACCTGGCGCGACGTGTACGCCGGGCTGCTCCCGGCCGACGCGCTGCCGGGGCCCGAGGAGACCGCGCACGCCGCGGCCGCCTGGCGGGCCTCGCTCGGGAGCCCGCGCGACGCCCGCAACCGGGTACTGGTCGCGCTCGAGCGCAACCGCGTCGTCGGCTTCGCGATCACCTCCCCCGCGACGGATCCCGACAGCGACCCGGTCGCCGACGCCGAGCTGATGGAGTTCACCGTCGACCCCGGCGAGCGCGGCAAGGGGCACGGCTCCCGCCTCCTCCAGGCTGCGGTCGAGACGATGCAGGCCGACCGGTTCACCCGGGCGGTGCTGTGGTCGGTCGCCACCGACGACGCCCTGCGCGGGTTCCTCACCGGCGCGGGGTGGGCGGCGGACAGCGCCCACCGCGAGCTCGACCTCGACGGTGAGGGCACGACCCTGGTCAAGCAGGTCCGGCTGCACACAGCACTCTCCTAGGTCGCTCATCTTGATTTCCCGGGATTCGGGGTCAGGATGGAGGTCCACTCGAGATCGGGGAACGCCCGTGTTCGGTCCGCTGCCGCAGCTCCACCGCCTTCTCGTCGTCCTGACCGCCGTCGTCGTCGGCGTCGCCTCCGGTCTCTGGATCGCCCAGTTCTCCGCCCTCCCCGCGGCCGCCGCCGCCGGCGTGCTCTGGGGCGCCCTCGCCGGCATCGGGCTCGGCTACGTGCTGCTGCACGACTTCCACCACCGGCCGCGCGCCGTGCGGGTGCACCGCCACTAACCTCCCTGTGTGACCGACGCGCCCCTCGACCCCGCCGAGCGCTCGTCGATCATCCGCGACAGCCTCGGCGTCGGCGTCGCCACCGGCGCGTACGGCGTCGGCTTCGGCGCGGTGTCCGTCGCCTCCGGCCTCTCGGTGGCGCAGACCTGCGCCCTCTCGCTCTTCGTCTTCACCGGTGCCAGCCAGTTCGCCCTGGTCGGGGTGATCGCCTCCGGCGGCGCTCCCGTCTCGGGCGCGTTGACCGCGATGCTGCTCGGCACCCGCAACACCCTCTACGGCCTGCGCCTCGCTCCCCTGCTCGCCTGGCGGGGCTGGCGCCGGGCCCTCGCCGCCCAGGTCGTCATCGACGAGTCCACCGCGATGTCGGTGACCCGCGCGACGACGCCGGCCGCCCGGCTCGGCTTCCTCACCACCGGCGTCTCGGTCTTCGTGCTCTGGAACCTCGCCACGCTGGCCGGAGCGGTCGCCGGCAACTCCATCGGGGACCCCCGGACCTACGGTCTCGACGCCGCGGTGGGCGCTGCCTTCCTCGCCCTCCTGTGGCCGCGCCTGAAGAGCCGTCGCCACCAGCTGGTCGCCGTGGCCGCGGCGGCCGTCGCCCTCGGGACGGCGCCGGTCGTGCCCGCCGGCGTCCCCGTGCTCACGGCCGCCGCCGTCGCCCTGCTCGCCGGCGTCCTCACCAGGAACGGGGAGACTCGATGATCTGGTTGGCGGTGGGGATCACCGGCGTCGCCTGCTACCTGCTCAAGCTGGCCGGCCTGTCCGTGCCGCCCCGGGTGCTCGAGCGACCGCTCGTCGAGCGGATCGCCGACTTCATCCCGGTGGCGCTGCTCGCGGCCCTGATCGCCGTGCAGGTCTTCAGCCGCGGGCACAGCCTGGCGATCGACGCCCGCGCGGTCGGCCTCGGGGTCGCCGTCGTGCTGCTCGTGCTGCGCGCGCCGTTCCTGGTCGTGGTATTCGGCGCCGCCACGGTCGTCGTCAGGCAGGCTGCACCGCCCCCAGGACCTCCATCACCTCGAGCCGCGAGTTCGCCGTCTCGAGGCGCCGGACCTGGTCCGGGTCGAGGAAGATCTCCGCGATCCGGGCGAGCAGCTTGAGGTGCTCGTTGCCGAGGGCGGCGATGCCCACGACGTACCGGACGTCCTTGCCGCCCCAGTCGACCCCGTCGGAGTAGCGCACGAAGGAGATCGCGGTCCGCCGGACCGACGACTTCGCCTCGTTGGTGCCGTGCGGGATCGCGAGCTCGTTGCCCATGGCGGTCGAGACCGACGCCTCGCGCACGTGCATCGCGTCGACGTACGACGGGTCGACCGCGCCCGCGGCGACGAGCAGCTCGCCCGCCCGGGTGATCGCGTCGTCGCGCGACGCCGTGCCGCCGTCGAGGACGATCGAGGCCTCGGTCAGCAGCCCGGACACCGACGACGACTCGTCGTCGACCGCGGCCGTCGAGGCCCCCTCGCCGTTGCGCTCGCGCACCAGCTCGACGACCTCGTCGTAGCGCGGGCTCGCCATGAAGTTGTCGACGGACACCTGGATCGCCGATCCCGTCTTCTGACGGGCGCGGGCGGTGAGGTCCTGGTGGGTCACCACGAGGTCGTACTCGTCCTCGAGGTTGGAGATCGCCTTGTTCACGACCGTCACGTCACCGAAGCCGGCGTCCTGGATCTTCTTGCGCAGCACCGAGGCGCCCATCGCCGACGATCCCATGCCGGCGTCGCAGGCGAAGACGATCGAGCCGATCGGGCCGGTGCTCGCACCGCGCCCCGTCAGCACGCTGGCGACCGACGACCTCTTGCCCTTGTTGGCCTCCATCTGGGTGGTGGCGGCGGCGAGGTCGATCTCCTCCTCGGAACGTTCCATCTTCAGCAGCAGCCCGGCGATCGCGAAGGTCACCACCAGGGCCGAGCTCCAGCACAGGGTCACGCCGAGCGCACTCCCCTTCGCCAGGGACGAGTACACCGCGAAGATCGACCCTGGCGCCGCTGGCGCCACCAGCCCTGAGTCGAAGATGACGTTCATCAGGGTGCCGGTCGCACCGCCGGCGATCAGGGCCAGCAGCAGGCGCGGCTTGGCCAGCACGTAGGGGAAGTAGACCTCGTGGATGCCGCCGAGGAACTGGATGACGAACGCGCCGGGCGCGGTGGCCTTCGCGACTCCCTTGCCGAAGACCATGAAGGCCAGCAGGAGTCCGGCGCCCGGGCCCGGATTGGCCTCGAGCAGGAACAGCGCCGAGTGTCCGATGTTCTTGGACTGGTCGAGACCCAACGGGGTCAGGACGCCGTGGTTGATGGCGTTGTTGAGGAAGAGCACCTTGGCCGGCTCGATGAAGATCGAGGTGAAGGGCAGCAGGCTGTGGTTGACGAGGAACTCGACCACGTTGCCGAGGCCCTCCATGACCGCGCGGAGGATCGGGCCGAGGATGAACATCGAGCCGATCGCCATCAGGGCGGCGGCGATGCCGGCGGAGAAGTTGTTGACGAGCATCTCGAAGCCGGGCTTGATCTTGCCGTCCCACAGCCGGTCGAGACGCATGATCACCAACGCGCCCAGCGGGCCCATGATCATCGCGCCGAGGAACATCGGCGAGCCGCCGGTGTCCGCGTAGGCCTTGTCGAAGAGCGGCGAGCTGGTCGCCAGGATGATGCCGAGCGTCGAGGTGGCACCCACCACGCCGCCGCGGATCTTGTAGATGTTGTAGCCGCCGGTGTAGGCGATCAGGAGCGGGATCAGGTAGTAGATACCGGGGCCGACCATCGTCGCGATCTTCTCGTTGGGGGTCCACCCCACCGGGATGAAGAACGCCGTGATGAGGCCCCACGCGATGATGGCGCCGATGTTGGGCATCACCATGTTCGACAAGAACGTGCCGAACCTCTGGACGTGGACTCTGGCCGACGTACGGGTCGCCGGCTCCTGCGTGGCTGTCGCCATCTGTTCCTCCGGAAGCGAAGTGCGAGGGTGTGACACACGTCTCGCGAATCTGTGAATGCCTGTATATCTCCGCTCAAAACCACACGTCAAGGGTCTTGAGCAACATATTCACAGATAAACACAGACAAACGGTGCTACCGTGGGTCGATGATCGGCGACTCGACAAGGAGAGAGACATGAAGGCCCTGCGCTTCTACGCACCCGAGGACGTGCGACTCGAGGAGGTGCCGGAGCCGGTGTGCGGCCCCGACGAGGTCAAGCTGCGCGTGCGCAACTGCTCGACCTGCGGGACCGACGTGAAGATCCTCCACAACGGCCACCAGAACCTCACTCCTCCGCGGACCATCGGCCACGAGATCGCCGGTGAGGTGGTCGAGGTCGGCGCCGACGTCAACGCGACGTACGGCGCCCGGTTCGGTGTCGAGTGGCAGGTCGGCGACCGCGCCCAGGTGATCGCCGCGGTCCCGTGCGGCGAGTGCCACGAGTGCCGCAAGGGCTGGATGGCGGTCTGCCAGAACCAGACCTCGGTCGGCTACCAGTACGACGGCGGGTTCGCCGAGTACATGATCGTGCCGAAGCAGGTGCTCAACGTCGACGGCCTCAACCGGATCCCCGACAACGTCGGCTACGACGAGGCCTCGGCCGCGGAGCCGTTCGCCTGCGCGATCAACGCCCAGGAGCTGCTGGGGATCGAGGAGGGCGACACGCTGGTCGTCTTCGGCGCCGGCCCGATCGGGTGCATGCACATCCGCATCGCCCGGGGCGTGCACAAGGTCGGCCGGGTCTTCCTCGTCGATGTCAACGCCGACCGGCTGAAGATGTCGGCCGACGCCGTCCAGCCCGACGAGACCATCAACGGCGCCGAGGT
>JAOPXG010000333.1 GCA_025965275.1 Nocardioides sp. | reverse complement strand
GGCACCGACGGCGACGCGACCGACACGACCGACGGCGACGCCTCGGACGGCGACGGCACCGACGGTGGCGACAGCGACGGCACCGACGGCGACGCGACCGACACGACCGACGGCGACGCCTCGGACGGCGACGGCACCGACGGTGGCGACAGCGACGGCACCGACGGCTGAGTGTCCGCACTCGACCTGCTCAGCGGTGACGCCCAGACCTTCCTCAGCAAGGTCTGGGCGTCCCGCGTGCACCTGCACCGCACCGACCCGGCCGACCTGGTCGGGCTGCTCTCGCTCGACGACGTCGACGAGCTGCTGACCTCGACCGCGATCCGCACGCCGTCGATCCGGGTCGCCCAGGACGGCCAGGTCCTTCCCGAGTCGGCGTACACCCGCAGCGCCACGCTGGCTGGCAAGCCCCTCACCGGGCTGGTCGACGCCCGCAAGGCCCTGGCGCTCTTCGACGGCGGCGCGACCGTCGTCTTCCAGGGCCTGCACCGCTACTGGCCGCCGCTCACCCGGCTGATCGCCGAGCTCGAGCTCGAGCTCGGTCACCCGTGCCAGGCCAACGCCTACCTCACGCCGCCGGGTGCGCAGGGGTTCGCGGTGCACTCCGACTCCCACGACGTGTTCGTCTTCCAGACCGCCGGCTCCAAGCTCTGGGAGGTGCACGGCGAGGACGTTCCCGAGGAGGTGCTGCTCGAGCCCGGGCTCTCGATGTACCTGCCGACCGGCACCCCCCACGCCGCCCGCGCGCAGGAGACCGTCTCGCTCCACGTCACCCTCGGCATCAACCAGCTCACCTGGCGCGGCCTCGTCGAGCGCGCCGTCAAGCCGGCGCTGGCCACCGTCCCCGCCGACCACCTCCCGGCCGGCTACCTCGACGACCCCGCCGTGCTCGCCGGGGCGCTCGCCGACCGGCTCGAGGCGCTGGCCGACGAGGTACGCCGTACCGATGCGACCGCCGCGGTCGAGACCGAGATCCGCCGGTTCCTCACCTCGCGCCCGCCGCGCCTGCCCGGCGGACTGCACGACGTCCTGGCCGTCGACGCCATCACCGACGCGACCGCGCTGCGTCGGCGCGCGGGCCACCCCTGTGTGCTGCTCGACCGCGGGGAGAAGGTCGAGGTGCTGCTCGGCGACCGCACGATGACCGTGCCGGCCTGGATCCGCCCGGCGCTCGACGCCGTCCGCAGCCGTGGCGACCTGACGCCGGCCGACCTCCCTCTCGACGAGCAGAGCCGGCTGGTGCTCTGTCGGCGCCTGATCCGGGAAGGGCTGCTCGAGGTCGTCCGATGACCGCGGCCGACCCGGCGTTCCGGTGCGCCGCGGCGAGCCTGTTGCGCGACGAGCCCGTCGCCGGCACCGCCACCCACGTCCGCACCTGGCTGCTGCTCGAGCACACCGGCCCCTGGGGCAACGACGCCTTGCTCGACGCGCGCCTGCCCGACGGACTCGGCGCCGAGCTCAAGAAGCGGGCGCGGACCCACCGGGCCAAGGTGCTGCTGGTCCGGCGCTTCAGCTCCAAGCCCGTCGGCGCGGGCGTCCGCGTCTTCGCGGCGTACGCCGACCCGGTGCGGCCGCGCGTCGAGTCCGCGACGCTGTCCGACCCGCGCGAGGTGCTCGACGTCGACCTCGGTGCCCTGCGCGCCGGCGGTTCGTCGGGCCTCGCGGCACACGACGGGTCCCTCTTCTGCGTCTGCACCAACGGCCGCCACGACGTGTGCTGCGCCGAGAAGGGACGGCCGGTCGCCAAGGCGCTGGACCAGGCCCACCCCGAGGAGACCTGGGAGGTCTCGCACATCGGCGGTGACCGCTTCGCCGCCAACATGGTGGTGCTCCCGCACGGTCTCTACTACGGCCGGCTCGACCCGGTGTCGGCGATCTCCGTCGCGGGCTCGCACCTCGCCGGAGAGCTCGACCTCGACCACCTCCGCGGCCGCTCGTCGTACCCGATGGCGGTCCAGGCCGCCGAGATCTTCCTGCGCCGCGAGCTCGGTGCGACGCGGGAGGACGCGGTCCTGCTGGACGGCCGCTCGTCCGGCAACGGCGTCACGTCCGCGACGTTCACGGTCGCCGGCGCGGCGTACGACGTCGTCGTGCGCAGCACCACCGACCCCGCGACCACCACCCAGCTCACCTGCAAGGCGCTCCGGCCCAACCCGGTGCCGGCGCACGAGCTGGTGTCGCTCAGCCGCCGGTCCTGACCGCGGCCAGCTCGCCGGAGCCACCGTCCCAGCTGCCGGTGAGCACGGCGTCGCCCTCGGCCGGCTCGCCGACCCGGCGCACCACGACGACCTCGGCATCGGCGGGCGCCGCTTCGGCAGCCCCGCTGCCGACGACGCGGACCGAGGGCTCGCGCGTCTCCCGCCTGCCGTCCTCCTCGAAGTACTCCTCCGCCCCGGTCGCACCGGTGAGCACCGTCGCCGCGAGCGCCGCACGCCAGACCGGGTCGGCGGTGGCGTCGTACACCCAGCGCGTGCCGAGCACCGAGTGCTCCGTCGTGCCGACCAGGTGCGCCTCGCCGCCGGCGAGCGGCGCGCTGCGGTAGGTCAGCGGGACGTGCAGCACGTCGCCGGCGGCGTTGCGCAGCAGGATGCCCTCCATGCCGACCTCGCCGGCGGGGTCGTCGATGCGGTAGCTGCCGAACGGCTTCAGCCCGGTCAGGCCGGCCGCCCACGGCTGGCTCGGGAGCCAGGCCGCGAGCAGCTCGGGCTTGGAGGGGGTGAGGGTCGCGTGGTGGAGGACTGCCATGCGCCGAGCCTAGGACGCGACCGCACGGCCGTCCGTTTGGCTGGAGTGCTGGCGGGTACCGACGGCAGCGACATGAACAGCGATGAGAGGGACCGGGCGTGACCGCCGACCTCGTCTATCTCGTCGCCGGGGCGAGTCTCCTGCTCGCCATCGTGCTGCCGGCGCTGCTCGATCGGTGGGCGATCTCCGCACCCATGGTGCTGGTGGCGGTCGGCATCGCGGTGGGGTTCACCTCGCTGCCGGACGGGCTGCCGCTGGACCCGCAGACCAATCGTGCCGCGATCGAGCACGTCACCGAGCTCGCCGTCCTGGTGGCGCTGATGGGCGTCGGCCTCGCGCTCGACCGTCCGCTGTCGCTGGGCCGGCGCGCGTCGTGGGCCCGGTGGGGGACGACCTGGCGGCTGCTCGGCATCACGATGCCGCTCTGCATCGCGGCGGTGGCCCTCCTCGCGTGGGGGGCGGGCGTGGCTCCGGCCGCCGCCCTCCTCCTCGGGGCCGTGCTCGCCCCGACCGACCCCGTGCTGGCCTCGGACGTCCAGGTGGCGGGTCCGGGGACCGGTGATCACGAGGTCGACGAGTCCGACGAGCTCCGGTTCGCCCTCACCTCGGAGGCCGGGCTCAACGACGGCCTGGCCTTCCCGTTCGTGTACGCCGCGATCCTGCTGGCGACCGAGGGCGCGGTGCAGCACTGGGCCTTCGAGTGGGTGGGCTACTACCTGATCGGCAAGATCGTTCTCGGCGTGCTGGCGGGCATCGTCGTCGGGCGGGTGCTGTCCTACGTGGCCTTCCGCTCGGCCAACCCGTCCCTCCGGGTCGCCGAGCGGGGCGAGTCGCTGATGGCGCTCGCCGCCCTCGTCTCGGCGTACGGCGTCGGCGAGGTGATCGGCGGCTACGGCTTCCTGTCGGTGTTCGTCTGTGCGATGACGTTCCGCTCCGCCGAGCGCTCCCACGACTACCACGCCGCCATGCACCAGGTGGCCGAGCGGCTCGAGCGGCTGCTGACGCTCTTCGTCCTGCTGGTCCTCGGCATCGCGCTCTCCCGCGGCCTGCTGGCCAGCCTGGACTGGCGCGGCGTCACGATCGGGCTCGCGCTGATCTTCGTGGTGCGGCCGGTCGCCGGCCTGGTCGCCCTGTCGCCGCGGCTGTTCGATGGGTCGCGGCTGACCGGCCGCCAGCACTGGGCCGCCGCGTTCTTCGGCGTCCGCGGGGTGGGCTCGATCTTCTACCTGGCCTACGCCGCGGGCGAGGCGGACGAGCTGGGCACCGACTGGCTGTGGTCGACGGTGGCGTTCACCGTCGTCGCCTCGGTCCTGGTGCACGGCGCCCTCGCCTCGCCCGTGCTGCGGCGGGTCGACGAGGAGCCCGCGCTCAGGTGAAGGCGCCGAACTCCTCCTCGGTCACGTCCGCGGTGAGGTCGGACGCTCCGGCTGGGTCGACCAGCACAGTTGACGCGTGTCAACTCAGGGCCTAGCGTCCCGTTCGACCAGCGATCCGAGGAGACGATGTGGCGCGACCGACTACCGCGGTGATCGGGGCCGGCATCAGCGGGCTCACCACCAGCAAGATGCTCGGCGACTACGGCGTCCCGCACACGACCTTCGAGGCCTCGGACCGGGTCGGCGGCAACTGGGCCTTCGGCAACCCCAACGGGCACAGCAGCGCCTACCGCTCGCTGCACATCGACACCTCGAAGTACCAGCTGTCCTTCCGGGACTTCCCGATGCCGGACGACTACCCCGACTTCCCGCACCATACGCTGATCAAGGACTACCTCGATTCGTACGCCGACGCGTTCGGACTGCGCGAGCGCATCGAGTTCGAGAACGGCGTGGAGCACGCCGAGCGGCTGCCCGGCGGCGGCTGGGAGATCCTCGACCAGGCGGGGCGGACGAGGCGGTTCGACCTGCTGGTGGTGGCGAACGGTCACCACTGGGACCCGCGGATGGCCGACTTCCCCGGTGAGTTCTCGGGCGAGTCGATCCACTCCCACCACTACATCGACCCGTGGACCCCGCTGCACCTCATGGACAAGCGGATCCTCGTCGTGGGCCTGGGCAACAGCGCCGCCGACGTGACCGTGGAGCTCTCCCAGCGCTCGCTGCGCAACGAGGTGACGCTGTCGACGCGCAGCAGTGCCTGGATCGTGCCCAAGCTGGTCGCCGGCAAGGCCGCGGACATGAACTACCGGACGATTCCCCAGCTCCCGCTCTCGTGGCAGCGCAAGGCCGCCCAGTGGGGCCAGCGGTTCACCTACTCCGACCCGACGCTCTACGGCCTCCCGGCGCCCAACCACAAGTTCTTCGAGGCCCACCCGACCCAGTCGGGCGAGCTGCCGCTGCGGCTGAAGTCGGGCGACGTGACCCCGAAGGGCAACGTGGCGCGGCTCGACGGCGAGACCGTGCACTTCGAGGACGGCACGTCGGCGGACTTCGACGTGATCATCTACGCCACCGGCTACAACCTGACCTTCCCGTTCTTCGACCCCGATTTCCTCAGTGCTCCCGAGAACCGGATCGACCTCTACAAGCGGATCATCAAGCCCGGCATCGACGACCTGCTCTTCGCCGGGTTCGCCCAGTCGACGCCGACGCTCTTCCCGTTCGTCGAGAGCCAGGCGCGGCTGATCGCGGCGTACGCCGTGGGGGAGTACGTGCCCCCGCCGGTCGACGAGATGCACGCGGTGATCAAGGCCGACGACGAGCTCTACATGGGCCACATGCTCGACCGGCCGCGGCACACCCACCAGCTCGACTACTTCGTCTACGAGCACCAGATGCGCGCCAAGGAGCTGCCGAGCGGGCGCGCCCGCGCGAAGGCGCAGGGCGCACCGGCACTGGCGGGGAGGGCCGGATGAGCCCCGCCGCCACCAAGGGCGACGAGCGCCGCGCCGCGCTGCTCGAGGCCCTCGACCACCACCTGCGCGACGCCGGGCCGGGCGCGAGCCTCGACGCCATCAACGTCGCGGACCTCTCGCGCCGGGCCGGGGTCACCCGGTCGGCGTTCTACTTCTACTTCGACAACAAGGCCGCCGCGGTGGCCGCGCTGATGGAGGAGATGTACGACGACGCCTGGGACGCCGCCGACCTGGCGGGCGACGACGGCGCGATGCAGCAGCGGGTGACCACCGCGATCCGGGCGATCTTCCGCGGGTGGGCCCAGCGGACCTACATCTACCGGGCGATGCTCGAGGCGCGCGCGAGCAGCCCCGCCGTACGCGAGCAGTGGGACTCGTTCCAGGAGTCCTTCGTGGTCGTGCTCGCGGCGGTCATCGAGGGCGAGCGCACCGCGGGCGTCGCTCCCGGCGGGGCCGACCCGACCGCCATCGCCACCGCCCTGCTCGACCTCAACGACCGGACCTTGGAGCGGCTGGTCCACGCGCCGGTTGACTTCGACTGGGACGGTCACGTCGAGGCGGTCGTCCACATCTGGCTGAGCAGCATCTACGGAGGGGCCGCGTGAAGTACGACGAGGTCACGTTCTCCTCCGGCTCCGCCGCCGGCCGCGCCGAGTGCCACGCCTGGCACTTCACCGGTGAGGGCGACGCGCTCGCGTCCGACGCCGGGCGCCCCGTGGTCGTGATGGCGCACGGCCTGGCCGGGACCAAGGACTCCGGTCTGCAGCCCTTCGCCGAGGCGCTCGCCGCCGCCGGCCTCGACGTGCTCGCCTTCGACTACCGCGGCTTCGGCGCCAGCGGCGGATCGCCCCGGCAGACCGTGTCGATGGCCGGCCAGCTCGAGGACTACCGCGCCGCGATGGCTGCGGCCGCCCGCCTGCCTGGCGTCGACCCGCAGCGGATCGTGCTCTGGGGCGTCTCGCTCGCCGGCGGACACGTGCTCGCCGCGGCGGCCGGCCGTGACGACGTCGCCGCGGTCGTCGCGCTGACGCCGCTGGTCGACGGGATGGCGGCCGGACGGCACGCCCTGGCCTTCCACACGAAGTCGTCGATGCTCCGCTCGACGGTGGCGGGCTTCCGCAGCAAGCTCGGCCGGCCGGTGATGATGCCGGTGGTGGCCCGTCCCGGCGAGCTCGGTGCGCTGACGCTCGACGGCTCGATGGAGGACTACCTCGCGATCGCCGGCCCGACCTGGCGCAACGAGATCGACGCCAGCGTCGGCCTCGAGCTCGGCGGCCACCGCCCGGGCAGGAGCGCGGCCGACGTACGCGCTCCGCTGCTGGTGCAGATCGCCGACTTCGACCGCAGCGCCCCGCCGCACGCCTCCGCGAAGGCCGCCTTCGCCGGCCGCGCCGAGGTGCGCCACTACCCCTGCGACCACTTCGACGTGTACGCCGGCAAGGAGTGGCACGGCCCCGCCGTCGCCCACCAGGTCGCGTTCCTCACCCGCGTCCTCGCCCCCTGACCCATCGCTTGTAACGCGGTGTTGTGGGATCGAGGCACGCGTTGGAACACGTCCCTCGCACCCATAACCCCGCGTTACAAGGACGACGACACGGCCTCTATTGACGGCTGTTCAATAACGGGCGTAGCGTCGCGTCATGGCCACCCTCGATGACGTGAGCGAGCTGACCGCCGAGCGGTTCCGGCGGATGAGCCCGGGCAACGGCCCGAAGCTTCCGCCGGTGGACATGACCGGGTTCCCGCCCGGACCGAGCTGGCCGGTGCTGATCCAGACGGCGTGCCTGCTGCGGTTCCGGCACTGGTTCCACCCGTACCTCCGCCGCAAGTACGGCGACGTCTTCACCGTGCGGATCGCCCCGGGCGGCCGGCCGCTGGTCTTCTTCACCCGGCCCGAGCACGCGAAGGAGATCTTCGCCGGCGACCCCGAGATCTTCCACGCCGGCAAGGCCAACGGGATCCTCGGCCCGATCATGGGCGAGCACTCCCTGCTGCTCCAGGACTCCGGCGAGCACAAGCGCGCCCGCAAGCTGCTGATGCCGGCGTTCAACGGGCACGCCCTGCGGGAGTACCAGTCGCTCGTGACCGAGGTGGCGAAGGCCGAGGTCGCCCGCTGGCGCACCGGCGAGGAGTTCAGCTCCCTCGACCGGATGAACGCGCTCACCCTCGAGGTGATCCTGCGCGTCGTCTTCGGCGTCACCGACGACAAGCGGCTGGCCGCGCTGCGGCCGCGGGTCAACAAGACCGTCAACGTCAGCCCGATCGTCCTGCTCGGCTGGGGCTACCCGAAGCTGCAGAAGTTCGGGCCCTGGAAGCGGACCGTCGACAACCAGGGCGAGCTCGACGAGCTGATGTACGCCGAGATCCGCGAGCGGCGCTCGGCCCCCGACCTCGCCGCGCGCACCGACGTACTCTCCCGGCTGATCCTCCAGGGGGAGGGCGGCGACGACGCTCTCACCGACACCGAGCTGCGCGACCAGCTCGTCACCCTGCTGCTCGCCGGGCACGAGACGACCGCCACCGCACTGGCCTGGGCGCTCTACGAGGCCGGCCGCGACCCCGAGCTGCTGGCCCGCTGCCGGACCGCCGCGACCGAGGGCGACGACGACTTCCTCGACGCGGTGATGAAGGAGTCGATGCGGCTGCACCCGGTGATCCCGATGGTGGTGCGCACGC
This sequence comes from Nocardioides sp., assembly GCA_025965275.1. Classification (GTDB taxonomy): domain Bacteria; phylum Actinomycetota; class Actinomycetes; order Propionibacteriales; family Nocardioidaceae; genus Nocardioides. The sequence continues at coordinate 8,491 of JAOPXG010000333.1, read as the reverse complement.
TGATGAAGCCCGCCACCGTCGCGGGCTACGACCTGCCCCAGGGCACCACGGTCGGGCCGTCGATCATCCTGGCCCACCAGCGCGAGGACAACCACGAGGACCCGGAGTCCTTCAAGCCAGAACGCTTCCTCGGCCACAACCCCCCGACGAACACGTGGATCCCGTTCGGGGGCGGGGTGCGCCGCTGCATCGGCGCCGGGTTCGCGCTGATGGAGGGGGTCGCGGTGCTGCGCGAGGTGTTCGCGGCCTACGACGTCACCGCGGTCGGCGACGACGAGCCGAAGGTCCGCAACATCACCAGCGTGCCCCGCAACGGCGCGCGGATCCGGGTCACGGCTCGATAGGTTTCGAGACGGGCGCAGAGCGCCTTCCTCGACCACCGAAATGGGATGCCGTCGGGCGCCCGGTGCGGGAGCATCGCCCCTTGTGATCGACGCATGACGCTGACCGAGCGGCTCAGGGCCCTTCGCCTGGACACCACCCCGTTGCGGACGTCCCGGGACTTCCGGCTGCTGTTCCTGGCGGGCACCGTCTTCTACTTCGGCGCGATGGTCAGCTACGTCGCGATCCCCTACCAGGTCTACACACTGACGGGCTCCAACTTCGCGGTCGGCGCGATCGGCCTGGTCGAGCTGGTGCCGCTCGTCGTCTTCGGCCTGTACGGCGGCGCGCTGGCCGACCACGTGGACCGGCGCAAGCTGCTGATCTCCACGGGCATCGCGCAGGCCGCCTTCACCGCCGTGCTCGCCGTGAACGCGTTCCGCGACGACCCGAGCCTGTGGGTGATCTTCGTGGTCTCCGCGTTCCTGGCCGCGAGCTCGTCACTGCAGCGGCCGTCCCGCGAGGCGCTGATGCCGCGGACCGTGACCCACGACCAGATCCCGGCCGCCAACGCACTGACGAGCCTCGGCATCCAGCTCGGCGTGCTGGTCGGCCCGGCGGTCGGCGGCCTGCTCGTGGCGTACGTCGGGATCGGCTGGTGCTTCCTCATCGACATCTGCGGCCTCGGGATCGCGAGCTTCCTCTTCGTGCTGATGCGGCCCTACCCGCACCGTGCCGAGACCACGCCGCCGAGCCTGGCCGGCATCGGGCAGGGGCTCACCTACGCGTTCCGGCGCCGCGACCTGCTCGGCACCTACCTGGTCGACATCGCGGCGATGTTCCTGGCCATGCCGGTGGTGCTCTTCCCGGCCGTCGCCGAGGAGGTCTTCGGCCAGCCGCAGGTGCTCGGCCTGCTCTACTCCGCCGAGACCGTCGGCGCGCTGGTGGCCACCGCGCTCAGCGGCTGGACCAGCCGCATCCACCACCACGGCCGGGCGATCGTCATCGCGGCCACGGCGTACGGCGCCTTCGTCGCCCTGGCCGGACTGATGCCGTCGATCTGGCTGATGGCGGTCTGTTTCGCGCTGTCCGGGTCGGCCGACATGATCTCGGGCGTCTTCCGCGGCACGATCTGGAGCCAGACGATCCCCGAGAACATGCGCGGCCGGCTGGCCGGCATCGAGATGCTGTCGTACTCCATCGGACCGCTCGGCGGCCAGATCCGCGCCGGCATCACCGCCGACCTCTGGTCGGTGCGCGGGGCCATCACCAGCGGCGGGCTCGCGTGCGTCGCGGGCGTCACGATCACGGCCGCCTGCCTGCGCGACTTCTGGACCTACGACAACCGCACCGACGAGTACGCGATGGCGGAGCGGGAGACCCGGGCGGCCGCCGGCGAGAGCTGATGCGGGTTCGGAACCCCCGCCGACGGGTACGCTCCTGATCACAAGGCAACCGTCGAGTGTCTCTCGGCCGGTGATCAGCAACCATCAGGTGCCTCGACCGAAGGCACTCCATGCAGCGTCGTACTCGTCAGCTCTTCACTCGGACCAGAATCGCGCGGGTGGCTCTCGGGACCTGCGCGCTTCTCCTGGTGGGTCCGCTCGGGGCGGCGCCACCTGCGACCGCCGCCGCACCGGCTGTGGCGCGGGCGGCCACGTTCGTGGACCTCGGCACCGCGGCGTCGTACTCCGTGCTGGCCGGCACCGGGGTCACCAACACCGGTGCCGCCACCGTGCTGGCGGGCGACCTGGGGCTCAGCCCGACGGGTGTGATCGCGGGCTTCCCGCCCGGCACGACGAACGGCGTGATCCACGACAAGGACGCCGCCGCCGAGCAGGCGCAGGCCGACCGGCAGGAGGCGTACGACGACGCCGCCGGCCAGACGAGCACCGGTGCCTTCGCCGGTGACCAGGCCGGCGCGATCTTCAAGCCCGGTGTCTACACCAGCGGCGCGGCCGTCACGAACACCGGCACCATGACCCTCGACGCCGACGGCGACCCGAACGCGGTCTTCGTCTTCCAGGTCGGCGCGGCGTTCAGCACCGCGGCCGCCAGCAAGATCGTGCTGACCGACGGCGCGCTCGCCAACAACGTCTACTGGCAGGTGCTCGGCGCGGTGTCGTTCGGCGCCGGCGCCAAGGCCGTCGGCACCTTCCTCGGTGCGGCGGCGATCTCGTTCGGCGAGGGCGCCTCGATCAAGGGCCGCGCGCTCACCCCGAGCACCGTCGGGCTGGCGAACAGCCCCTTCGCCGTCTCCAAGGACGACCTGACCGCTCCGGTCGTCACCATCGACGGCGGAGCGACCCGCTCGACCGACGACACGACGCCGACGATCTCGGGCACGACCGACGAGCCCGCGGGCGCTTCGGTGGACGTGACGGTCGCCGGGCAGACGCTGACGTCGATCATCGGCACCGGCGGCACCTGGGCGGTCGGTGCGACCACCCTGGCCGAGGGTTCGCACGACGTCGTCGCCTCGGTCACCGATCCGTCCCAGAACACCGGCACCGCCGAGCAGGTGCTGACCGTCGACGTGACGGCACCCGGCGTGACGATCAACGGGGGCCCGCAGCGCTCGACGAAGGACGAGACGCCGGCGATCTCCGGCACCAGCGACGAGCCGGCCGGCAGCACCGTGACCGTCGAGGTGGCCGACCAGACCCTCACCACGACGACTGCCGAGGGCGGCGCCTGGCTCGTCACGGCCGCCACGCTCTCGGAGAGCTCCCACCAGGTCGTCGCCTCGGTCGATGACCCCGCCGGCAACACCGGTACGGCGACCCAGGTCCTCACCGTGGACGTCACGGTGCCGGTCGTGACGATCGACGGCGGTGCCACCCGGTCGACCAACGACACGTCGCCGTGGACCTACGGGACGACCGCCGAGAAGGCCGGCACGATCGTGCACGTCAGCATCGGTGGCCAGGACCTGAGCGCGACCGTGCACCCCGGTGGCACGTGGGGAGTCAGCGCTGCCGCACTGAACGTCGGGCGCTACCAGGTCGTCGCCTCCGTGACCGACGCGGCCAAGAACAGGGGATCCGCGACCCAGACGCTCACCGTCGGCGACCCGGGTCCGGTCGGCCATCGCTACCAGCCCGACGCCGCGATCCGGGTGAAGAAGGGCCACTTCGTCGGCATCGGCTCCTACGGCTCCGGCCAGCGCGTCGTCGACGACCTCGGCAAGCGTGCCCGCACGGCCGTCTTCGAGGTGCGCCTGACCAACCGCGGTGACGCCGCCGACGCGATGACCCTGCACGGCACCGCGAAGAACGCGGCGTTCAAGGTCACCTACCTGGTGGGCGGCCGCGACGTCACCCGCGCGGTCACGGCCGGCACCTACCGGACCGGCAGCCTGGCGCCCGGGAAGTCGGTCCTGATGACCGTCAAGGTCACCCGGACCAAGGCGGCCGAGGCGGGAGCCCAACGGACCTTCCAGGTCCGCACCGTCTCCGCGCACGCGTCGACCAGGCATGACCAGGTCGCTGCCGTCGTACGACGCTGACTCCACGGCTGGCTTGCCGGCGAGCCGGTCCAGGACTCAGCGGATGGTGCCGACCCCCGGGATCAGCGGGAGGTCGAGCGCGGTGACCCAGCCGGGCGGCAGGTCGTTGACGGCGGGCACGGCGTTCAGCGCGCGCAGCCCGGTGGCCAGGCAGCCGGCCACGGCGGGCGCGCGGCCGGAGCCGTCGGTGAAGCGGAACGCCGTCTCCTGGCTGATCGACGGCGAGCCCTCGATGTCGACGCGGTAGACGTCGTCGGCGGAGCCGGCGGGCCAGTCGGGGGCGGCGTCGAGACCGATCCGGTTCACGTGCTCGAGCGAGATCACCTCGCGGCCCTGGAAGATCCCGTTGATCGTGAAGCGGATCGCCGCGACGTTGCCGGCCTCGATGACGCCCTTGGCCGTCTTGCGGTCCTCCGGGGTCACCCACTTCTCCCAGGTGGTGGTGATGTCGTCGAGCTCGATGCCCGCAGCGTGCGCGATCATCGGCACGGTCGCGCCCCACGCCATGATCAGCAGGTCGGGGATCTCGAGCAGCGGCGTGAACTCGGGCGGTCTCCCGATGCCCATCTCGTCCTCGTAGTCGCCCTCGTAGTCGGTGTAGTCGAGCAGCTCGGAGGCCCGCACCGACGTCACCTCGCCGCAGAGGCCCATCAGCGTCAGCGGGAAGAGGTCGTTGGCGAAGCCCGGGTCGATGCCGGTGGTGAAGCACGAGGCCCCGCCCTCCGCGCAGGCCTCGGTGATCGGGTCGATCCAGTTCGGCGGGTTCTGCTTCATCTGCGGCCACACCCACGGCGTCATCGCCGTCGAGCAGACGTCGATGCCCGCGCTCAGGAATGCCGACATCACCCGGATGTTGTCGTCCGCGTGCTGCGCGGTCGGGCCGTAGTGCACCAGCGCATCGGGGCGCAGCGCGATCAGGTCCTCGACCGAGGTCGTCGCGACGATCCCGGTGGGGGAGTCGAGGCCGCAGAGCTCGGCCACGTCCTTGCCTGCGCGGTCCGAGCGGGTCACCCCGACGCCGACCAGCTCGAAGACCGGGTGGTCGAGGATCTCCGCGATCACCATCGACCCGACCACGCCCGTGCCCCAGACGACGACGCGCTTCTTCTCCATCACAGTCCTATCGATCGAAGGCGGCCCGGACCCGGTCCTCGGTGAGGCCGTAGTCCTTGAGGGTGTAGGTGTGCGAGGGCTTCGCCTTGCCCTGCTTGGAATCCTGGTCGATCTCCTCGATCGCCGCCTGCACCTCGGGGGTCCAGTCGAGCCCGAACTGGTCGTAGACCCGGCGGGTCACCGCGAGCGGGTCGGTCACCAGGTCCTTGAAGGCGATGTCGATGAACTGGTCCTGGTCGTACGCCGGCCGCGCGTCGTGGAACGCGTGGAAGGACCGCGACCAGAGGTCGAGCTGGGTGTGGCCGATGACACCGCCGACGTACGTCGAGCTGTGCCCGGCCGTGGTCTCGGCCGACAGCGAGCACGACGACGCGATGCAGGTGACCGGGTCGCGGTGCGTGTAGACGATCAGCGCGTCCGGGTAGACCGTCATCAGCGCGTCGAGCGCGGTCATGTGCGACGGGTTCTTGAGCACCCACCGCTTCTCCTGGTCGTTGAGGCCGACCAGCTGGAGGTTCTCCTTGTGCCGCGCGTAGGCATCGGTCCAGTCCTGTTGCTTGAGCCACTCGGTGTAGCGCGGGAGGTTGGCCAGCGACTCGTACGAGTTGGACTTGCCGGTCTGGCGCAGCAGCCGCCAGCACTCCTCGACCGTGGTGGCATCCATGTAGTGGATCCCCATGAACTCCGGGCTCTCGACGTGGTGCGCCGAGAACGCCTGCTGCATCGCGGTGAAGATCGGGTCCGACTCCCAGGTGTCGCGCGGCGGTCGCGGCTGCGGGTACTGCGTCAGCCACATCTCCAGGCCCTGGGCGTGCGGGTCGGCGTGCAGGTAGCGGTGCAGCGCGGTGGTGCCGGTGCGTGGGAGGCCCATCAGGAAGATCGGCCGCTCGATCGGCACGTCGAGGTGCTGCGGGTGGGCGGCGAACTGCGCCTGCGTGAGCAGCACGCCGACCAGCGCCGACTTCACCTCGGAGCGCTGGAAGTAGTTGCCGCGAGGAGTCAGCCCGGCCTCCGGCGACGCGAGGTCCTCGACGAGCACCCGCAGCCCTTCCTCGTGGGCGGTGCCCCCGAAGTCCGACATGCCCGTGGTGCGGACGGCGGCCGCGACGATGTCGTCGTACGACCCGAGGTCGGGCCGCTCCCGGACCATGATGTTGTCGCTCATCGAGCCTCCACGCTGGTTGAGGTGCGAGGGCCGCCAGGCCCGAGCCTCGAAACCCGGTGAGCCAAGAGACCGCCTCGATCAAGGCTGCTTCTCGGCCTGCGGAGGTTTCGAGGCTCCTCCGCTCGTGCCTCGCTCCGGAGCACCTCAACCACCGTCAGCTGTGGAACTCGCCGCAGTCGACGGTCAGCATCTGACCCGTGACCGCGGAGGCCAGGTCGCTGGCGAGGAAGAGCGTCGCCCGGGCGACCTCCTCCGACGACGCGAGCCGCTTGAGGTCGGTCGGCGCCGCCTTCTCGGCGTACACCTCCTCGTGCGTCTTGTTCTCCACGGCGCCGAGGAAGTCGAAGTAGCCGCGGTTGACGTCCTCGTAGATGTACGACGGCGCGACGCTGTTGACCCGGATGCCGCGGGGGCCGAGCTCGGTCGCGAGCGACGAGGCGAGGTGCTCGAGGGCGCCCTTGGAGAGCTTGTAGCCGGCGTACTCCGGCTGGGAGGAGAAGGAGACGCAGGAGTTGAGCATGATGATCGAGCCCTTCGACTCCGACAACGCGTCGGCGAACAGGGCCGAGAGCCGCAACGGGGCGAAGACGTTGGTCTCGTTGACCTTGGCGAGCTTGCGCGGCTCGATCTGGGTGATCGGGTCCATCGGCGGGATCGTGAACGCGTTGTTGATGACGCAGTCGACGCGACCGAACTCCTCGAGGGTCTTGTCGCGCAGGTTCACGCGCGAGTCCTCGTCGGTCACGTCGGTGACCACGCTGACGACCTTCACGCCGTGGCCCTCGAGCTCGGCCTGGAGCTCGAGGAGGCGGGACTCGGTGCGGCTGGCGATCACCAGGTCGGCGCCCATCTTGGCGGCCTCCTCGGCCAGGGACTTGCCCAGGCCGGGGCCGATGCCGGAGATGACGACGACCTTCCCCTTGAGCAGGGGTACGGCGGTGTAGCGCTCCTCGATCGAGGTGTCGTGGGCCTCGGCGTAGCCAAGCTCGCTCAACTGATCATCCTTCGGGCAACGGAGCGCTGCCGGGCGGCGATCCGCTCGGCGTACTCCTCGGTGGTGATGGGGGTGAAGTGCGGGAGCTTCTCGGGGACGTCGGCGAGCTTGACGAGCTCGACGACCGGACCGTCCTCGGGGCCGAGGTCGCGCTCGAGCCGCTGCCAGCGCAGCATGATCGCACCGGTGCGGTGGCCGAGGCACTCGAGCCAGTTGGCGATGCCGGGGTTGCCCTCCGAGATCACGAAGCGCATCTTGCCGTCGGGGTCGGTGACGGCCTGGGCCTTCGTCAGCGAGGTCTGGTGGGTCTCGTAGTCGGTCGAGGTGTACCAGTCCGAGCCGATCTGGATGGCCTGGTAGGAGCAGTCGGTGCACTCCGGGACGGTGACGATCAGCGCCTCGTCGTCCTCGAGCGCGTAGTGGCCGATCGAGGATCGCTGCGACGAGAGGCCGCCCGGCGTCGACTGCGGCGCGGTCGGCTGGTTGACCGGCTCCTTGTACTGGAAGAACTGGGGGAAGGCGAACCACGTCTGGATCGACCCGGTGAGCAGCTTGGCGGCGACCTCGTACTGCCTCGCGAGCCGCGAGCGGGTCAGCGGCGCGGCCGGCCTGCCGACCGTGTTGGTGCGCTCGATCCAGAGCTGGCCGCGCTCCTCGGTGTCCCAGTCGTTGAAGACCTCACGCACGATCATCGTCTTCGCGCCCGGCTCGGCGACATAGGTGAACTCGAAGGAGCCGTCGGGCTGCACGTCGAGCTCGCGGTCGTCGAAGGCCATCAGCGACGTCGCGGCCGAGTCGGCCGTGTAGGCACCACCCATCACCTGGAAGGACAGGTCGGCGCTGGTGCCGCGCTTCCCGCGGACGACGTACTCGACGCCCTCCTTGAGGTAGGCGTTGAAGTAGATCGCGTCGGGGTTGTCGAGCCCCTGGCGCGAGAACTGGTGCGTGGGGTTGATGAAGAGCGGCCGGTCGAGGTCGTGGTCGAAGGCCATCTGCATGGCCATCCGGATCCGGCCCGACAGGTACTCGTAGCCCTCGAGGCGGTCCTGCTCGGTCCTGATGAACGGCGCGTCGGCGATCAGCTCCTCGGCCTCCGCGATCGCGTCCTGCAGCGGCTTGGTCAGACCGTAGGACTGGCTCATTGTGAGAGACCCCCGGTGGTGGCGGCCCGCAGGCCGCCCGCGGACCGCAGATGGCTCTGTCGCGTGCTCATGCGTTTGCCTTGTGAATGATCTGCTCCGCGTACCGCTCGAGGTGCTCGATCTTCTTCTCGAGCGGCTCGGTGTCGGGGCCCTTGATGTAGGGCACCCGGAAGCCGACGATGCAGTCGGTGACGCCCTTGTCCTCGAGGCGCTTGATGCCGTCGAGGTCGTAGGCGTCGTACGAGATC
>JAOPXG010000327.1 GCA_025965275.1 Nocardioides sp. | reverse complement strand
GGGACGGACTGGCCGCCGGGGAGCCGGATCCGACCCTGGAAGTGGCAGAGGTAGAAGTTGAACCACGAGCCGTAGGTCGCGGTGCGGCCGATCTTGTTGAGCTTGATCGGCAGCACCTGCAGGGCCCGGTCGAGCTCGGCCTTGCCGCTGTCGAGGTTGCCGGCGAGGCGGCGCAGCTGCGTGATGTCGGAGACGAAGGGCTTGCGGATGCCGGACACGAGGTCGGCGGTCTGGACGGACAGCGCGGAGATCTGGTCGAGCGAGCCGAGGATCGCCTCGCGGTCGTCCTTGAGGCCACCCACGAACGTCCGGAACGTCGTGATCAGGCGGCTGAGCTGGGTGTCGCGGTCGCCGATGTGGTCGAGCACCTCGTTGAGGTTGTCGATCAGGTCGCCGATCAGCTGGTCGCGGTCCGCGAGCGTCGAGGTCACCGACGCGGTGTGCGAGAGCAGCCCCTCGATGGTGCCGCCCTCCCCCTGGAACACCTGGACGATCTCATAGGACAGCTTGTTGATGTCCTCCGGGGAGAGCGCCTGGAACAGCGGCTTGAAGCCGTTGAAGAGGACCGTCAGGTCGAGCGCCGGTGAGGTCTGGGAGACCGGGATCGTGTCGCCGCTCTCGAGCGTGCCGGAGTCGCCGATCTCGTCGGTGAGCGAGATGTAGCGCTGGCCGACCAGGTTGCGGTAGCGGATCGAGGCGTGCGTGGCCTTGCTGAGCGACGTGTCGCTCTCGACGGTGAACGACACCAGGGCGTGGGTGCGGTCGACGATCTGGATGTCGTTGACCGTGCCGACCTTGACGCCGGCGATGCGGACGTCGTCGCCCTTCACGACGCCGGTCGCGTCGACGAACTCGGCCTTGTAGTCGGTCTTCGGGGAGAACGAGATGTTGCCGATGGTCACCACGAGGACCGAGGTGGCCAGGGTGGTCACCACGATGAAGATGACCAGCTTGACGAGGTCGGAGGCGGTGCGCTTGTCGAGCATCTTCATCGCAGCGACACCTCCGCGCCCCGGGCCATCGGGCCGACGAGCAGGAGACCGAGATCGGGGACGTCGTCGGGGCTGACGCCGAGGACCGGGCCGAGCAGCGACTGGAGCAGGTCGGTCTCCTCGGCGGTCGACGCGGTGCGGAAGTACTGGTTGGGCACGACGCGCGAGGTGCCCTTGCCGGTCGGCTCGTCGACGCCGTCGTTGAAGTCGGGCTGGTGACGGACCGGGTTGGACTGGTTCCACGGCGGGTTCGGGAGGTGCAGGCAGCTGGCCCCGCGGTGCTCCCCGAAGCGCGGCGTGTCCTGGGGGCCGTAGGGGCGCGGCTGGTTGGGCAGCGTCTCGAGCACGATGTGGAGGGTGAAGCCGCGGAACGCTTCGGCCTGCAGCTTCCCTGCGTTGACGATGCCGCGGGTCAGGCAGTTGAACTCGCCGGAGTACCGCGCGAACACCCGCAGCTGCGCCTGGCTCACGTCGCCGAGCCGGATCAGGTTGTCGCCGTTCTCGTCGAGGAAGCTCTTGGCCGTGTCGGAGAAGGACGCGACGTCCTGGAAGAGCGCGTGCAGCTTGACCTCACGGTCCTCGAGGGTGCCGGTCGTCTTCACGGTGTGGTCGAGGATGTCCGCGATCTCGGGCATCACCGCGGCGTAGGTGTCGGAGACCGTGGAGGTCAGCCGCAGGTCGTCGATCAGCTGCGGGATCTGCGGGTTGATCCGCTTGAGGTAGCTGTTGACGACCTCGATGTTCTCGCCGAGCTCGTCGCCCCGGCCCTCGAGGGCGGTGGCGAAGGCGTTGAGGGTCTGGTTGATCGCGGCCGGCTGGACGGTGCGCAGCAGCGGGTACAGGTCGGAGAGCACCTTCTCAACCTCGACCGAGACCTGGGTCCGCTCGATGGTGTCGCCGGCCTCGATGTGGTCGTCGGAGGAGGCGCCGTCGGGCACCACGAGGGCCACGTACTTCTCCCCGAACAAGGTCTTGGGGACGATCGAGCCGGTGACACCCGCCGGGATGGTGTCGAGCTCGTCGGGGTAGATGCCGAGCGTGAGGGTGGCACCGCCCTCGGCGTTGGTGTCGAACTTCAGCACCTCGCCGACGATGACGCCACGGATCTTGACGTCGGCGCGCGCGGGCAGCTGGAGGCCGATGGTCGACGTCTGCAGCTTGACCTCGTCGTAGGACGTGAACTTCTTCGAGAAGATCCCGTAGGTCAGGTAGATGCCCGCGAGCAGCAGGCAGAGGAACACCACGCCCGCGATCTTGGGGGTCGCCGAGGAACGCACCGCCATCACCCCGCCAACCGCACGGTGGTGGTGGTGCCCCAGATCGCCATCGACAGGAACAGGTCGATGACGTTGATGGCCACGATGCTGGTCCGGACCGCTCGACCGACCGCCACGCCGACGCCGGCCGGGCCGCCCGAGGCGGTGTAGCCGTGGTAGCAATGGATCAGGATCACGGTGACGGCGAAGACCAGGACCTTGCCGAACGACCACAGCACGTCGCCGGGCGGCAGGAACTGGTTGAAGTAGTGGTCGTAGGTGCCGGTGCTCTGCCCGAAGAACTGGGTCACGGTCAGCCGGGTGGCGAAGTACGACGAGAGCAGGCCGACGACGTAGAGCGGGACGATCGCGATCAGGCCGCCGATGATCCGGGTGGTGACGAGGAACGGCAGCGACGGGATCGCCATCACCTCGAGCGCGTCGACCTCCTCCGAGATCCGCATCGCGCCGAGCTGGGCGGTGAAGCCGCAGCCGACCGTCGCCGCGAGGGCGATGCCGGCGACCAGCGGGGCGATCTCGCGGGTGTTGAAGTAGGCGGAGACGAATCCCGAGAACGCCGCGGTGCCGATCTGGTTCAGGGCGGCGTAGCCCTGGAGCCCGACCTCGGTGCCGGTGAAGAAGCACATGGCGGTGATGACGCCGACGGTGCCGCCGATGACGGCGAGCGCGCCCGAGCCCAGGGTCACCTCCGCGAGGATGCGGAGGATCTCCTTCTTGTAGCGACGGATCGTGCGCGGGGTCCACGCGAGCGCCTTGATGAAGAACAGGAGCTCTTCGCCGAGGCTGTCGAGGGTCTTGAGGGGGCGGTCGTAGACGGCCCTGATGTTGGCCATCTGCTAACCCGTCTTCGGTGGGACGAGCTGGATGTAGATCGCGCTCATCACGAAGTTGACGACGAACAGCAGCATGAAGGAGATGACGACCGACTCGTTCACGGCGTCACCGACGCCCTTCGGACCACCGGCGGCGTTCATGCCCTTGTAGCAGGCGACGATGGCGGCGATCAGGCCGAAGACGAGGGCCTTCACCATGCCCTGCCAGAGGTCGGGCAGCTGGGCGAGCGCGGTGAAGCTCGCCAGGTAGGCGCCCGGTGTGCCGTCCTGGAGGACGACGTTGAAGACGTAGCCGCCGGCCACGCCGACGACGCTGACGAGGCCGTTGAGGAAGAAGGCGACCAGCATGCACGCCAGCACGCGCGGGACCACGAGACGCTGGATCGGGTCGATGCCGAGCACCATCATGGCGTCGAGCTCCTCGCGGATCTTGCGCGCGCCGAGGTCGGCCGCGATGGCCGAGCCGGCAGCACCGGCGATCAGGAGCGAGGTGGCGATCGGGCCCGCTTCACGCACCACGGCGAGGACGGCCGCGGAGCCCGTGAACGACTGGGCGCCGAACTGCTTGATCAGGCCACCGACCTGGAGCGCGATCACGGCCCCGAAGGGGATGGCGACGAGCGCGGTCGGGATGATCGTGACGGAGGCGATGAACCAGGCCTGCTGGAGGAACTCGCGCATCTGGAAGGGGCGCTTGAAGAGCCCGCGCGCGACGTCCAGACCGAAGGCAAAGAGCTTGCCGGCGGTCCCGACCGGAGCGAGCACCCGGCTCGCGGTGATGGAACTCATGTCTGGGATCAGCCGCCGGTCGTCATCGACATCTTGTGGTCGAACGACCCGGGCGGCGGGGTCACGCCGTTGTCACGGCACCAACCACCGGGCTCGCGCTGGCTGCGGCGCGGGATGCCGTTCGACGGCTCGAGCTGCAGCGGGATCGGCGGCAGAGGGGGCATGTCGAGGTCCTTCTCGGCCTCGAGCTCGTCGGCGTCCTTCTCCTCGGACATGCCGATCGGGCCCACGGTCTGCGCGTTGAGGAACTGGCGGACGACGGGCTCCTCGGACGACAGGAGCATCTCGCGCGGACCGAACATCGCGAGGTGCTTGTGGTAGAGCAGCCCGATGTTGTCGGGCACCGTGCGCGCCGTGTTGATGTCGTGGGTGACGATCAGGAAGGTCGCGTCGATCTGGGCGTTGAGGTCGATGAAGAGCTGGTTGATGAACGACGTGCGCACCGGGTCGAGGCCGGAGTCGGGCTCGTCGATGAGCAGGATCTCCGGGTCGAGGACCAGGGCACGGGCGAGTCCCGCGCGCTTGCGCATGCCGCCCGAGATCTCGCCCGGCAGCTTGTCCTCGGCGCCGATCAGGCCGACCAGGTCCATCTTCTCCATGACGACGTCGCGGATCTGGGACTCGGTCTTCTTCGTGTGCTCGCGCAGCGGGAAGGCGACGTTGTCGAAGAGGTTCATCGAGCCGAACATGGCGCCGTCCTGGAACAGCACGCCGAACAGCTTGCGGATCGCGTAGAGGTCCTTCTCCGAGCAGCTCGCGATGTCGGTGCCCTCGATGAGGATCGAACCGGTGTCGGGCTTGAGCAGGCCGATCAGTGCCTTGAGGAAGACGGACTTGCCGGTGCCGGACGGGCCGAGCATGACCGAGACCTCGCCGGCGGGGATCGTCAGGCTGACATCACCCCAGATGAGCTGTTTGCCGAACGACTTGCTGAGGTTGTCGACCTTGATCTCCACACCCATGAGCTGTCCTGCCCCTCCATCGTCACCGCGCGCGCGCTCCGGATCCCCGCCGGTCGCGCCTGACACCTGGCCCGTCTCCCACTAGCCGGTAACAACGCGACGTCCGTCACGAAGTTACGCGCGGGTTTCCTTCCCGCCGCCCACGTGACCTACACCTCCACACGGAGGTCATCTGGACCGGTGCGACCTGAGGCACCTTCCGTGCAGGCAATCGTCGGAAATGGCACGAGGGGCGGCCACCCGGTGGGTGGCCGCCCCTCGTGAGGCGTGCGTCAGTGCCGAGAGGTCACTTGACGGTGACGGTGGCGCCGGCGCCCTCGAGGGCTTCCTTCGCCTTGTCGGCAGCAGCCTTGTCGACCTTCTCGAGGATCGCCTTGGGGGCGGACTCCACCAGGTCCTTGGCCTCCTTGAGACCGAGGGAGGTGAGAGCGCGCACCTCCTTGATGACGTTGATCTTCTTGTCGCCGGCGGCCTCGAGGACGACGTCGAACTCGTCCTGCTCGGCAGCCTCGTCGCCAGCAGCGGCGCCGCCGCCGGCGGCGGGGGCGGCAGCAACGGCAACAGGAGCAGCAGCGGTGACGCCGAAGGTGTCCTCGAACTGCTTCACGAACTCGCTCAGCTCAATGAGGGTCATCTCCTTGAACGCGTCGAGCAGCTCGTCGGTGGTGAGCTTCGCCATGATGGCGGTTCCTTCCGTTCGGTGGCCCTGGCGCGACTGCGCCCGAGCCGGGTTTCAGGTGGTTGGTTACGTCGGTCCGAGCTTCCGCTCAGGCCTCGGTGGCTTCGCCCTCATCGGAGGTCTCGGCATCGGCCGCGGGAGTTTCCTCGACGGGAGCCTCCTCGGCCGCGGGAGCCTCGTCAGCGGGGGCCTCGGTCTCGGCGGCCGCCTCGGGGGCAGCCT
>JAOPXG010000305.1 GCA_025965275.1 Nocardioides sp. | reverse complement strand
GCGTTCGTGCGCGCCGCGGCCCGCACCCAGCGGCTCTCCGCGTTGACCCGCTGCCCCGAGGTCGTCGCCGCCCGCCGCGAGGACGATGGTCGCTGGGCGGTCCACGTCGTGCGCTTCGGCCGGCTGGCCGCCGCCGGCGTCATCCCGCCCGGCGCCGACGCACACTCCTACGTGACCACGCTCCGGCTCTCCGCCGAGACGGTCGCCACCGCGCCCGGCCCGGTGCCGGCCGCGACCGCCGAGGAGACCGAGAAGGTGCTGCGCTGGCTCGAGTCACCGGGCGTCCGCCTGGTCGACGTCGACGGCGAGTGGACCTGCCCGATCGCCGGCGCCACCCGCCACCTGGCCATCCACGACGCGGTCAACCAGTCGCGGCTCTCGCTGGTGCCCTTCGGCGAGCGCCGCGACGTCTCCACGGTCCACCAACCCGTCCGTTAGCGGAGACGCGCCAGCGGATCCGCTGATGGTGGTCGAGCGAGCGGCGCGACTGAGGGACGAAGTCGCGACCCGCGTGTCGAGACCCGGTGAGCCGACCGCCGGCGGTGCCACCGCCGCGGGCCGGCTGCGGGGGTTTCGAGACGGTTGCTGCGCAACCTCCTCAACCAGCGGGGCCTACGGCGTCAGCGAGTGCGTTAGGTTGCCTCAATGATCACCGCCATCGTCTTCGTGAAGGCCGACGTCGCCCGGATCCCGGAGGTCGCCGAGGCCATCGCCGCGCTCGACGGGGTCAGCGAGGTCTACTCGGTGACCGGCCAGATCGACCTGATCGCGCTGGTGCGGGTCCGCGAGCACGAGGAGGTGTCCGACGTCGTCGCCGACCGGCTCAACAAGGTGCCCGGCGTCAACGCCACCGAGACCCACATCGCGTTCCGCACCTACTCGCGCCACGACCTGGAGTCGGCCTTCTCGCTCGGTCTGGACTGACCCGACCCGTGGACTGGCTGAGTGACCACTGGCTCACCATCGTCGGGTGGGGCGGCAGCGCCCTGCTCGTGTTCTCCCTGCTGCAGGCGCGGGTGCTGCGCTTCCGCACGCTCAACACGATCGGCTGCCTGGTCCTGATCGTCTTCAACGCGATGCTCGGCGTGTGGCCGATGGTCGGCATGAACGTCGTGCTCGCGACGATCAACGTCTGGTTCATCGTCAAGCTCCTCGGTGAGCGCCACGACGTGGCGGCGTTCGATGTCCTTGGCGTCGGCCTGGGCGACGACTACCTGCGCCACGTGCTGCGGATCCACGAGCAGGACATCCTGCGCTACCAGCCCGACTTCGTCTGGGACCCCCACCCCGACCGTGACCTCGCCTTCATCGTGGTGCGCGGCGACGAGACCGTGGGCGTGGTGCTGCTGCGCCGCGACGGCGACATCGCCCGGATCCTCCTCGACTACGTCACGCCGCGCTACCGCGACTTCACCCCGGGTGAGTTCGTGTGGCGGCGCAGCGGCCTGCTCGGCGACCTCGGCTTCCACCACGTGATCAGCCCGCCCAACATGGTCGGCGCCTACTACGACCACGTCGGCTTCCGCAGCAACGGCCGCGAGTTCGTGCTCGACCTCTGACAGCCCGAGGCCGCGGCTAGCGTCCGGAGGCCTCGACCCAGCGGTCGAGCGCCGCGCGGGCCGCGCCGGAGTCGACCGCGTCGCGGGCCTTCTCGAGGCCGGCCGCGAGCGCGTCGGCCGGCGGGGTGCCGGGCGCGTCGTACACCGCGAGGGCGGCACCGGCGTTGAGCAGCACGGCGTCACGCACCGCGCCGGTCTCGCCGGCCAGGAGCCGGCGTACGACGTCCGCGTTGTGGGCCGCGTCGCCGCCGCGCAGGGCCTCGGTGGTCCCGCGCGGGACGCCGAGGTCGGCCGGGTCGAGGACCGACTCGGTGACCTCGCCGCCGTGGACCCACCAGACCCGCGACGTCGTCGTCGTGGTCAGCTCGTCGAGGCCGTCGTCGCCACGCACCACCCAGGCGTCGACACCCCGGCGGGCGTAGACGCCGGCCATGACCGGGGCCATCCGAGGGTCGGCGCAGCCGATCGCCAGGGCGCCGGCGCGCGCCGGGTTGGTGAGCGGTCCGAGGATGTTGAACGTCGTGCCGATGCCGAGCTCGCGGCGGGTCACCGCGGCGTGCCGCATCGCCGGGTGGAAGGCGGCGGCGAAGCAGAACGTGATGCCGGCTTCCTCCGCCACCGCGGCCACGCGGGCGGGCGGCAGGTCGAGCCGGATGCCGAGCTGCTCGAGGACGTCGGCGCTGCCGGACTGGGACGACGCGGACCGGTTGCCGTGCTTGACCACCCGGGCGCCGGCGCCGGCGGCGACGATCGCGGCCATCGTGGAGATGTTGACCGACATCGAGCGGTCGCCGCCGGTGCCGACGACGTCGAGCAGCCGCCCGGAGACCGTGATCGGGGTCGCGACGGCGTACATCGCCTCGACGAGCCCGGTGACCTCGTCGACCGACTCCCCCTTCGCCCGCAGCGCGACCGCGAAGCCGGCGACCTGCGACGGCGTGGCCTCGCCCGAGAGCACCTCGCCCATCGCCCACGCGGTCTGTTCGGCGGTGAGGTCCTGCCCCGCGACCAGGGCACCGAGAACGTCGGGCCAGCTCGACATCAGGTCGTGGCGGGCACGTGCGAGCGCAGCAGCGAGACCACGGTCTCGGCGAGCTGGATCGGGTCCAGCGGGTGCGGTACGGCGGCCTCGGCCCGCGACCAGGTCGCCAGCCAGGCGTCCTGCGGGCGGCCGGTCAGCACGACGACCGGCGGGCACTGGTAGATCTCGTCCTTGAGCTGCTTGGCGATGCCCATCCCGCCCGCGGGCACGGCCTCGCCGTCGAGGATGACGAGGTCGATCAGGCCGGAGTCCATGTTCTGGATCACGACCGGCTCGGTGGCGACCTCGACGTACTCGAGCTCGGGCAGGTCGGGGTGCGGCCGGCGGCCGAGCGCCAGGATGACCTGCTGGCGGGTGTTGACGTCGTCGCTGTAGACGAGCACGCGCAGAGTCCGGGGAGAGGTCGAGTCGCTCACGGCGGCGATGCTACTAGTCGGGGTGGGTGGCGCGCCGGGCTGCCGCCGCTTCTCGTGCCTCGAGCAGGTCGAGGCGGCGGTCCTCCCGCTTGGCCTCCTTCAGCGAGGAGCGCACCCACTGGGTGAACAGCACGCCGAAGAGCGCCAGCGCGACCAGGTCGCCCGATCCCCAGAGGATGCCGCCGGC
>JAOPXG010000268.1 GCA_025965275.1 Nocardioides sp. | reverse complement strand
GGCCGGTGGTCGCCGCGCTGGCCGACGAGGGGCTGCCCACCCACCTGCCGGCCGCGGTCTTCAGCGCCAACATCGTGCAGGCCGGCAACGACGCAGCCCGCGCGTCCGGCGTACGACGCGGCATGCGTCGCCGCGATGCGCAGTCGCGCTGCCCGGAGCTGAGGGTGTACGCCGCCAGCCCCGACCGCGACACCCGTGCCTTCGAGCCGGTGCTGGCCGCGGTCGAGGAGCTGCGGCCGGGAGTGTCCCCGCTGCGGCCGGGGCTGCTGGCCCTGCGCGCGCCCGGCCGGTTCTACGGCGGGGAGCCGGCCGCGGCCGCGCTGGTGGCCGAGCGGCTGGTCGGGCTCGGGGTGTGGGACTGCCGGGTCGGGGTCGCCGACGAGCTGTTCACCGCCGAGCAGGCGGCGCGGCGGGCGGAGCGGCAGGACTGCCGGGTGGTCCCGGCGGGGGAGTCGGTCGACTTCCTGCGCGGCCTGCCGGTCGACGTCCTCGACGACCTCGACGCGGTCAGCCTGCTCCAGCGGCTGGGGCTGCGCACCCTCGGCGACCTCGCGGACCTGTCGGCGGCCGACGTGCGTGACCGGTTCGGCGCTCAGGTCGCCTGGGTGCACCGGGTGGTCGGTGGCGACGGCGCCGTCCTCCTCGCCACCCGCACCCCGCCGCCCGACCTCGCCTGCCACGTCGACTTCGAGCCGCCGCTGGACTCCGCGGAGACGATCAGCTTCAGCGTGCGCCAGACCGCCGACCGGGTCGTCGACCGGCTGGCCCGGCTCCAGCTGGTCTGCACCGAGGTGCTGGTCGAGGCGCGCTGCGAGGGGTCGGTCGAGCCCGCGTCGTCGCGCACCTGGCTGCACCCGCGCTGGTTCACCGCCGCCGACCTGGTCGATCGGCTGCACTGGCAGCTGCAAGGTGGCTTCCGGGGAGGCGACATCCGGTCGCCGGTCGACCGGGTGGTCTTCACGCCGGTCACCGTCGTGCCCGACGCCGTGCACGCCGACGGACTGTGGGGCGGCACCGACGAGCGCGTCGAGCGGGGCATCGCCCGGGTGCAGGGGATGCTCGGCCACGAGGCCGTCGTACGCCCCGTCCTCCAGGGCGGCCGTGCCCCGGCCGACCGCCAGGCGCTGGTCCCGTGGGGCGAGCGCGCGACCGGGCTGCGGCCGACCGGCCCCGCCTGGCCGGGCCGCATCCCGCCGCCTGCGCCGGCCCGGGTGCTCGCGACGCCGGTGTCGGCGGCGGTCGTCGGCGTGGGGATGCGCACCGTCGGGGTCGACGACCGGGGTGCGGTGACCTGCGAGCCGGAGCGGTTCCGCCCCGGGCCCTCCGGGGAGTGGCAGCCGGTCGCCGCGTGGGCCGGGCCGTGGCCGGTCGAGGAGCTGTGGTGGGAGAGCAACCCGCGCCGGGTGGCGCGCTTCCAGGTGGTCGGCGTCGACGGCCGCGCCTGGCTGATGACCTGGGACGACGGGGCGTGGTTCACGGAAGCCGCGTACGACTGATGGGCCACGACTGATGGGCTGGTCCAACCCCGAGATCTCGTGGGGCGAGCTGGAGAAGCGCCTCTCCGGCCGCACCAGCACGCCCCAGGACCCCGAGGCGCCGATCTCCACGCGCAAGCGCAAGCGGCAGCGAGTCGGGATCGACCGGCCGACCGGCCCGGTCACGCCGTACGCCGAGCTGCACTGCCACTCCAACTTCAGCTTCCTCGACGGCGCCAGCGGGCCCGACCACCTGGTGCTGGAGGCGATCCGGCTCGGCCTGCACGCGCTGGCGATCACCGACCACGACGGGTTCTACGGCGCGCCGCTCTTCGCCGAGACCGCGCAGCTGCACGGCGGGATCCAGACCGTCTACGGCGCCGAGCTCTCACTGGGCCTGCGCAGGCCGCAGCAGGGCGTCGCCGACCCCGAGGGCAGCCACCTGCTGGTGCTGGCCCGCGGGGTCGAGGGCTACCACCGGCTGGCCGCGGCGATCACCGACGCCCAGCTGCGCGGCGACGAGAAGGGCCGCCCGGTCTACGACCTCGGTGAGCTCGCCGAGCGGGGGCGCGACCACTGGCTGGTGCTGACCGGCTGTCGCAAGGGCGCCGTACGACGGGCGCTCACCGACCGTGGGCCGGCGGCCGCGGCGGCCGAGCTCGACCGGCTGACCGCGCTCTTCGGCCACGACCACGTCGCCGTCGAGCTGACCGACCACGGGTACCCGACCGACAGCGCCCACAACGACCTGCTCGCGGCGCTGGCCGCCGACCACGGGCTGCCGGTGGTCGCCACCAACAACGTCCACTACGCCCAGCCGTCCGGCCACCGGATCGCCGGGGCGATGGCGGCGGTCCGGGCCCGGCGCAGCCTGGCCGACATGGACGGCTGGCTGCCGGCGACCGGGGCGGCGTGCCTGCGCTCGGGGGAGGAGATGGCGCGCCGCTTCGCCCGCTACCCCGGCGCGGTCGCGCGCACCGTCGCGATCGCCGACGAGATCGCCTTCGACCTCCAGAAGGCCAGCCCCCGGCTGCCCAAGAAGGGCATCCCTGCGGGGCACACGCCGTCCAGCTGGCTGCGCGAGCTCACCGAGCGCGGCTTCGCGATCCGCTACGCCGGGGGCGCCCTCGAGGACGAGGCCAGGGACAAGGTCGAGCACGAGCTGCGGGTGATCGAGGAGAAGGACTTCGCCGGCTACTTCGTGATCGTCCACGACATCGTGGAGTTCGCCCGCTCGCAGGGGATCCTCTGCCAGGGCAGGGGATCCGCGGCCAGCTCGGCGGTCTGCTACGCCCTCGGCATCACCGCGATCGACCCGGTCTTCTACCGGCTCCCGTTCGAGCGGTTCATCTCCCAGCACCGCGACGAGGAGCCCGACATCGACGTCGACTTCGACTCCGACCGGCGCGAGGAGGTGATCCAGTGGGTCTACGGGCGCTACGGCCGCCACAACGCCGCGCAGGTCGCCAACGTGGTCGGCTACCGGCCCAAGATGGCGGTCCGCGACGCCGCCAAGGCGCTCGGTCACTCGCCGGGCCAGCAGGACGCGTGGTCGAAGCAGGTCACCAGCTGGACCACGGTGGCGTCCCGAGACCCGGGCGGCGACCACGACGTACCCCCTGCTGTCGTCGACCTCGCCAACCAGTTCCTCGGCGCCCCGCGCCACCTCGGCATCCACTCCGGCGGGATGGTGCTCACCGAGCGGCCGATCGGCGAGGTGGTGCCGATCGAGCGGGCCCGGATGGAGAAGCGCACGGTCCTCCAGTGGGACAAGGACGCCTGCGAGTTCATGGGCCTGGTGAAGTTCGACCTGCTCGGCCTCGGGATGCTCAGCGCCCTCGACCACATGATGACGATCGTCCGCGAGCACCTCGGGGAGTCGTGGGAGCTGAGCACGATCCCCAAGGAGGAGCCGGCGGTCTACGACATGCTCTGCCGCGCCGACTCGGTCGGCGTCTTCCAGGTCGAGAGCCGGGCCCAGATCGGCACCCTGCCGCGGCTGCGGCCACGGGAGTTCTACGACCTGGCGATCGAGATCGCGCTGATCCGGCCCGG
The DNA here is from genome assembly GCA_025965275.1 of Nocardioides sp. GTDB lineage: Bacteria > Actinomycetota > Actinomycetes > Propionibacteriales > Nocardioidaceae > Nocardioides. Next base: position 1,318 of record JAOPXG010000268.1, on the reverse strand, counting down.
GCCGATCCAGGGCGGGGCGGTGCACCCCTACATCCGCCGGGCGACCGGGCGCGAGGAGGTGGAGTACGCCCACCCGCTGCTGATCCCGGTGCTGGAGCGCACCCGCGGCGTACCCCTCTTCCAGGAGCAGCTGATGGACATGGCGCGGGTGCTCGGCGACTGCAACCGCGACGAGGCCGACCTGCTGCGCCGGGCGATGGGCTCCAAGCGCGGCATCGAGCGGATCGAGTCCATCAAGGTGAAGCTGATGCAGGGGATGGCGCGCAAGGGGATCACCGGCGCCGAGGCCGACGCGATCTACCTGAAGATCCTGTCCTTCGCGAACTTCGGCTTCGCCGAGAGCCACTCCCTGTCCTTCGCCAAGCTCGTCTACGCCAGCTCGTGGTGCAAGCTGCACTACCCGGCGGCGTTCCTCGCGGCGCTCCTGCGCGCGCAGCCGATGGGCTTCTACTCGGCGCAGTCGCTGGTGCACGACGCGCGGCGGCACGGCGTCGAGGTGCTGCGTCCCGACCTGGTGCTGTCCGCGGCCACGGCCGACCTCGAGCTCACCGGGGCTCCCGGCTCCACCGGGCTGGACTCCTGCCTCGTCGACGGCCAGCGCACCGAGTGGGTCGACGGCACGCCCGACCCGACGCCCGAGCACCGGCGCGACACGGCGTACGCCGTCCGTCTCGGGCTCGACTCCGTCCGCGGCATCGGCGCGACGGTCGCCCGCCGGATCGTGGCGGCCCGCGCCGAGCGGCCGTTCGCCGACCAGGTCGACCTGTCCCGGCGGGCCGGTCTCGACGCGCGGCAGCTCGAGGCGCTGGCGACGGCGGGGGTCTTCGACGGCACTGGTGTCAACCGCCGTCAGGCGCTCTGGAACGCCGGCTGGACCGAGACCGACGAGCACCTCGAGGGGATCCGGGTCGCCGGCCCGGCCCCGATGCTCCCCGAGATGGATGACGTCGAGATCACGATGGCGGACATGTGGGCGACCTCGATCACGCCGGAGGGACATCCCTTCGTGCACCTGCGCGAGCAGCTGCGCCGCCACGGGATCCGCTCGGTGGCCGACACCGCGACCGCGGAGGCGGGGCGGCGGGTGCACGTCGCGGGCCTGGTCACGCACCGGCAGCGGCCCGGCACCGCCGGGGGAGTCACCTTCCTCAACCTCGAGGACGAGACCGGGATGCTCAACGTCATCTGCACGGTCGGGGTCTGGCGGCGCTACCGCACGGTCGCCGCCACCGCCGCCGGCATGGTGATCCGGGGGATGCTCGAACGCTCCGACGGCGTCACCAACCTGCTCGCCGACCGGTTGGCGCCGATCGAGGAC
>JAOPXG010000044.1 GCA_025965275.1 Nocardioides sp. | reverse complement strand
GGCGAGGTTGCGCAGCAGCAGCGCCTCGGCCAGCACGACCCGCTCGAACTCCGCGAGGTGCAGGCCCTCGTTCGCGCCGTGCGCGCGGGTGTCGGGGTCCTCGACGCCGGTGACCAGCACGCTCGCCTCGGGGAACGCGTCAAGGAACTCCGCGATGAACGGGATCGAGCCGCCGACGCCCATGTCGACCGGGGCGGTGCCGTCCCAGGCCTCGGCGAACGCGGCGCGCGCGGCGTCGTACGCCGGGCCGGTCGCGTCGATCTGAGTCGCCTCGCCGGTGTCGACGACGGTGACCGTGAGCGTGGCGCCCCAGGCGACGTGCTGCTCGAGGTGGGCCTTCAGGCAGGCGAGCGCGTTGGCCGTGGTGTCGCCCGGGGCGACGCGCAGGCTGATCTTGGCGCGGGCCGCGGGCACCAGCGTGTTGCTGGCGCCGTCGACCTTCGGGGCGTCGAGGCCGGTGATGCTCAGGGCGGGCTTGGTCCAGAGCCGCTCGACGACCGAGCCGTCACCGATCCACTCGATGCCCGGGGCCGCCCCGGACTCCGCGCGCAGCCGGGCCTCGGGGTACTCGACGTCGGCGGCCGGGCCGCTGTGCAGGCCGGCGATCGCGACGTTGCCGGCGTCGTCGTGGAGCGTGGCGATCAGCCGGCTCAGGGTCATCAGCGCGTCGGGCACCAGCCCGCCCCACATGCCGGAGTGGACGGCGTGGGTGAGCGTCCGGACCTCGACGTCGACGCGGACCAGGCCGCGCAGGCTGGTGGTGAGGGCCGGCTCGCCGATGTCCCAGTTGCCGGAGTCGGCGATCACGATGACGTCGGCACGCAGCCGCTCCTGGTGCTCCTTCAGGAGCGCCGGGAGCGTGTCGGAGCCGACCTCCTCCTCGCCCTCGATGAACATCGTGACGCTGACGGGCAGGTCGTCGCCGTACACACGCAGGGCGCCGAGGTGGGCGGCGATGCCGGCCTTGTCGTCGGCCGCACCGCGCGCGTAGAGCCGGCCGTCGCGCTCGGTGGGCTCCCACGGCGGGGAGTCCCAGTCGGCGTGGTCGTTCTCGGGCTGCACGTCGTGGTGGGCGTAGAGCAGCACGGTCGGAGCGCCCTCCGGCCCCGCCTTGTGGGCGATGACCGCGGGCAGGCCGCCGTCGGTGCTGACGATGTCGACGGTGTCGAAGTTCTCGGCACGGAACAGCTCGGCGACCGCCTCGGCGGAGCGGTGCACCTCGCCGAACCGCTCCGGGTCGGCGCTGACGGACTGGATCCGGACCAGGTCCTCGAGGTCCTGGCGGATCCCGGGGAGCACGGCCTGGACCTTGGCGCGGATGTCGTCGGTCATGCCCGCCAACTTATCTCCGCGTCGCGGTCAGCCGAGCGGGAGGTAGGGCGTGAGGTCGGCGCGCTCGCCGCTGGCGCGCACCCGGCCGGCGGACTCGGCCTCCGGCCAGGTGAGGGTGCCGGTGGCGAGGGCGATCCAGGTGACGGCGTCCGTCTCGATGACGGCGGGCGGGGTGCCGCGGGTGTGCCGGACGCCGGGCACGACCTGGACCGCGGCGTACGGCGGCACGCGGACCTCGACCGAGTGGCCCGGCGCGCGGTCCTCGAGCACCGCCAGGTAGTGCTTGGTCAGCAGCCGGAGGTCGGCGCGGTCGGGCTCGCCGAGGCGGAGCCGGGCGAGCGCGGCCGACACCTCGGCGGGGTCGGCGGGGCGGAGCCGTGCCGCCATCAGCCCTGGTCCCGGTGCAGTGACTCGGGATAGGGCTGGAGCACCGAGAAGTGCAGGTAGGTCATTCGCTCCGGGTCGCGGCCGCGGGTCCGGGCGAGCCAGCGGGCGACGACCTCGTCGAGCTCCTTCGCGAGCTGCCCGGCCTCGTCCTGGGTGAGCTTGAGGGCGTTCTCGCTGATGGTCCGCAGGGTGTCCGGCGGACGCGGCCCGTTGTACGCCGCCTCGACGACCGCGTGGCCCCAGCTCGCGGCGTTCTGCCGGAACACCGCGGCCGCGGCCCTGCCGCCGGGCGTCTTCTCGATGTCGTCGAGGCGCACCATCAGCCCGTGCTCGGAGACCGGCCGCCAGACCCGGTCGCGCTTGTCGCGGGCGGCCTCGGGGTCCTCCTCGACGAGGCCGTACTTGGCCAGCTGGCGCAGGTGGAAGCTCGCCTGGTTGGCCGGGATGTCCAGCTCGCGGGCGATGTCGGCCGCACGCATCGGCCCGCTCGCGGTGAGCTCAGTGAGGATCCGGTTGCGCACCGGGTGCGAGATCGCCCGCAGGATCTTGGGGTCGTGCACCTGCTGGCCCTGATGGGTGTACGGCATCTCGCCAGTCTACCCAAGAATGCGCACTTCCTATTGCGCAATATAACGTGCGCAAGTTACGTTGCGGATATGCCCAGCTACCGCAGCCTCGCCCGCAACCACGACTTCACCGTCCTCTGGGTCGGCCAGACGATCAGCGAGCTCGGCAGCCGGGTGAGCATGTTCGTCTTCCCGCTGATCACCTACGCCATGACCGGCTCGGCCCTGCTCGCCGCGCTCGCCGAGGCGGTGCACCTGCTCGGGCTGGCGGCGACCCTGCTCCCGGCGGGCGTGCTCGCCGACCGCGTCGACCGGCTCCGGATCATGCGGTTCGCCAGCGGGACCGGTGTGCTGCTCTACAGCTCGCTGGCCGTCGCGGGCGTCGCCGGCGTGCTGACGGTCCCCCACCTGCTGGCCGTCGCGCTGCTCACCGGTGCCGGCGCCGGGCTGTTCGCCCCGGCCGAGATCTCGGCGGTGCGGACCGTCGTACCGGCCGACGAGCTGCCCACCGCGCTGAGCCAGAACCAGGCCCGTCTCCACGTCGCCGGGCTGCTCGGCGCACCGTTGGGCGGCGTCCTGTACGCCGTGACGCGCTGGCTGCCGTTCGCCGCCGACGCGGTGAGCTTCGCGGCCTCGTGGCTGCTGCTCGGCCGGCTCCGGACCGACCTCGCTGCCCCGCAGGGCGACGGCCCGCGGCGGCGGCCGCGCCAGGACCTGGCCGAGGGCATCCGGTTCATCGCGTCGCGGCCGTTCTTCCGGGCCGTCACCCTCTGGGGCGCGCTCACGAACCTCGCCGTCAACGCGCTGTTCTTCGTGGCCGTGCTGCGCCTGATCGAGGGCGGCTTCGACCCGCTGCAGATCGGCCTGGTCGAGACCGCGGCCGGGCTGGCGGGGATCGTGGGCGCGATCGTCGCGCCGTGGCTCATCGAGCGGATGCCCACCGGCTGGCTGACCGTGACGATCGCGTGGAGCTTCCTCCCTCTCGTGGTGCCGATGGCGCTCTGGAACACCCCCGAAGTCGTCGCGGCCGCGGTCTCGCTCGGGATGCTGCTGAACCCCGCCGGCAACGCGGGGATGAGCTCCTACCGGATCGCGATCACGCCGCCGGCCCTGATCGGCCGGGTGCAGTCGACGTCGCAGTTCGTGTCGATGTCGGCGATGCCGCTGGCGCCGGTGCTGGCCGGCGCGCTGCTCTCCGGGCTCGGCGGCGGCCGCGCGATCGCCGTACTCGGGAGCTTCACGGCGTGCGTCGCGCTGATCCCCACCCT
>JAOPXG010000205.1 GCA_025965275.1 Nocardioides sp. | reverse complement strand
CAGCTCGCCGCTTGGGCGGGCGACGTGCACGTCCTCGAGGACCTGCTCTGGCAGAACGGCCTGGCCCAGGCGCCCGACCCCGCCGCCGAGCTGGCCGCGGTCGGCGAGTCGGTCGCAGCCTCGGTCGAGGAGCTCGCCCACACGTTGCCGGAGGGGGTGTCGCTGACCGCCCGCCAGGTCGTCGAGGCGGCCCGCGAGGCGATGGTCACGACGTTCGACGCGTCGGTGCACGGCCTGCTCACCGACCGCTTCAGCGAGCTCGGCCAGCTCGACGAGCCCCACGAGGACATCACCTCCGACCGGGCGTCGCGCACCGCCGCGCGTCTCGACGGACGGGCCGCCGACGTCCTCGCGGCGGAGCTGCGGACCGCGGCCGGCGACTGCGCGACGATGGCCGGCCTGATGGAGGCCGGGGGCGAGCCCGAGGCGGCTCTGCGCCTCACCGGCCAGGCCGACGCCGCGGCCTTCGAGGCCTACCTCGTGTCGGCCGCCCTGCGCGCGGGCGACGACGCGCTGGTCACCGTCGACCTCCGGTGGGACCTGGTCGCCGGCGACGAGTCGGCGCCCGCATCGCAGCGGGACCGGTTCGCCGGCGTCCTCGGGTCGGCCGAGCGCGACGCGCTGCTCGGCATGCTCGAGCCGGTGCCAGCGCCGTGACACCCGCACTGCTGACGGCGTACGCCGTGCTGGGCCTGCTGGTCGGATCCTTCCTCAACGTCGTCATCTACCGGGTGCCGGCGGGCCTGTCGCTGGTCGCGCCCGGCTCGGCCTGCCCGGCCTGCGCCCACCCGGTGCGGCCGCGCGACAACCTGCCGGTCGTCTCCTGGCTGGTCCTCCACGGCCGCTGCCGGGACTGTGCCGCGCCGATCGCCGCGCGCTACCCGCTGGTCGAGCTGGCGACCGCGCTCCTCTTCCTCGTCGTCGGCTGGCGGTTCGGCTCCACGCTGTACGCCGTCGCGGCGCTGGTGGTCGCCGCGGCCGGTGTGGCCCTGTTCATGATCGACCTGGACCACCGCCGGCTTCCGTTCGCGATCACCGGCGCGATGGCCGTCGGCACGGTGCTGGCCCTCGCGATCGACGTCGTGCGGCACGGCCCCGACCCGGTGCCGACCGCGCTGCTCTCCGCCGGGCTCTGGCTCGCGATCTACGGCGGCATCTGGCTGGCCACCGGCGGTCGGGGGATGGGCCTGGGCGACGTCGCCCTCGCGCCCGTGCTCGGTCTCGTGCTGGGCTGGCTCGGCTGGGGGCCGGCGCTGGTCGGTCTCGGAGCCGGGTTCGTGATCGGCGCCGTCGTCGGCGTCGTCCTGCTGCTCTCCGGTCGCGCCCGGGCCGGCTCGAAGGTGCCGCACGGGCCGTTCCTGCTCAGCGGGGCGGCTCTCGGGATGCTGGCGGGCGCTCCGCTCGCGTCGGCGTACCTGCGGCTCGTCGGCCTCGACTGATCGGTGTTCGTGGCCCGGTCGGAGGGCTGCGCACCTTAAGTGCGGCCCACCTCGTGCCGATGAACACAGCAAGTCACGCAGAGCGGTTTCCACCGACCCGGCCAGGTCCGGGGGAATTCTGGTGTGTTGAGCACCGAAAGGACGACAATTAGCATGGGACGGAACGGTGCAGCGTTCGGGAGACCGCTCGTACCAGCCGTCACGGCATCCACTGGTCTCCCTGCGAGCACGCCGACCGGGGGGCTGATGCGCGATATCGATCAGGGCCAGCTGTTGGCCAGCATCGCCGCCGCGTCCCACGACTGCATCCTGTCGCTGGACTCCGGAGGCGTGATCCTATGGGCGAGCCCCGCGACCGAGCAGGTGCTGGGCTGGCGTCCCGAGGACCTCGCCGGGCGTGACGTCGACGTGCTGTTCCCGCCCGAGCAGGGTGGCGCGCGGGTCACCGCGGGCGAGCGGCTGTTCGCGGGCGAGCGGGTCGAGCCGTTCGTGGACGCGGGCTTCCGTCGCGACGGGAGCGCCTTCAAGGCCCAGGTCATGCTCGGACCCGTGCACGGTCCCGACGACCGGATCACCGGGGTGATCGCCATCGTCCGCGACGTCACCGCACAGCTGCACGAGCAGCGCGAGCTCGCGCTGGCGCTCGAGATGTCGCGCGCCCACTTCGACCAGGCGTCGACCCCGCAGGCGATCATCGACCTGCGCGGCCACCTCGAGTCGGTCAACCCCGCGTGGTGCGAGCTCTTCGGTCACGGCGAGGGCTGGTTCGCCGACTGCGACCTCCTCGAGCTGGTGCACCCGGTCGACGCCGCCAACGTCATCGCCAGGCTCGACCGGCTCCGGGTCGGCGAGATCGACTCGATCAGCTACCGCGGCATGTTCCGCGACGCCGAGGGCGAGGACCTCAGCCTGATCCTCGACGCCGCCGTGCTGCGCGAGCCCAACGGCCGTCCCTACGCGATCGCGGCCTCGGTCGGAGACCCCGACGAGCTCGAGGACGAGCCCGACACCGCCCCGATCCGCGCGCACCTGGCGGAGGTGCTGGTGCGGCGTACGTGGGACACCGCCGTCGTCCTCGACGACACCCTGACGATCACCCACGTCTCGGGAGCGGTCGCGCGGATGCTGCACTACCGCCCCGACGACCTCCTCCACCACCGCAGCGGTGAGTACGTCCACCCCGCCGACGCCGCGCTCGTGGCCGGCATGCTCGAGCGGCTCATGGCCGACGCGAGGCGCCCCGAGCGAGGCGTCCTGCGGGTGCGCGACGGCGAACAGCAGTGGCGCTCGATCGAGGTCACGGCCTCCAACTGCCTCGACGACCCCGAGATCGGCGGCATCGTCGCCAACGTGCGCGACGTCACCGAGCGGGTCCGGACCGAGGAGGCGCTGCGCGACTCGGAGGCGCTCCACCGCGCCATGGTCGAGACCGCGCGCGAGGGCATCATGGCGACGTCGTCCGACGGCCAGGTGATCTTCGCCAACGAGACCGCCGCGGCGATCGTCGGGCGACCCGCCGACGACCTGTACGGCGAGAACCCGCTGCGCATGTTCGGCCTCCCCGACCTCGACCTCGCCGCAGACGTCCTGGTCCATGAGGTGCCGCACACGCGTCCCGACGGCGACGAGCGGATCCTCCAGGTCTCCCGGCGTCCGCTCAACAGCCGCGACAGCGGGCTCGGTGCGCTGGTGTCGATCTCCGACGTGACCGACGCCCGGCAGGCCGAGCGCGCGCTGCGGCGCCGAGCGTTGCACGACCCGCTGACCTCGCTCCCGAATCGCTACCTCTTCCTCGACCGCCTCGAGACCGCGGCCGCGCGGCAGCGGCGCTACGACGGACGGGGGACGGCGATCCTCTTCCTCGACCTCGACGACTTCAAGCAGGTCAACGACGGCTTCGGCCACGAGACCGGCGACCGCCTGCTCCGTGAGGTGGCGACCCGGCTGCTGTCCTCGGTCCGGGCGACCGACACCGTCGGCCGGCTTGGCGGCGACGAGTTCGCGGTCGTCTGTGAGGACGCCGGGCTCGAGGAGGCACTGCTCGTGGCCGGCCGCATCCTCGACGCCTTCGAGGAGCCGGTCCGGGTCGGCGAGGACGACCACCGGGCGAGCCTCAGCATCGGTGTCGCGCTGGCTCCGCCCTACGAGCTCGACGAGCTGGTACGACGAGCCGACCAGGCGATGTACCGCGCCAAGCAGCTGGGCGGCGGCCGGATCTTCGTCGCCGGCGCCGACGAGGACTAGGAGGCCGTCGAGCCGTCGACGGCCAGCCGCTGGACCGGGACCGGTCCGTGCGCGGAGCAGTCGCCGGCGTGGTCGCCGTACTCCAGGCTGATCGGGCTCAGTGCCTGGAGCCGGCGGCGCAGGTCGGTCGAGACCTGCGTGCTGAGCAATGGCTGGTTGACGGGTCCGAGCTCGACGTGCACGCCGACGTCCGCACTGGTCGCGCCCAGCCGCTGCAGCATCGGGCCGACCACGCGGTCGAAGCGATCCGGGTCCAGCCCGCCGTCCGGCCCGGTCATCTTCCGCATCGTGTCGTAGGCGTCGAGCTCGAGGAGCTGGCCCCGCATCACGGCGGTCGTGTGCAGCGACCCGAGGGCGCGGGCGAAGGTGTTGCGCCGGGCCGGGGTGGCGACGACCAGCCAGGCCTGCCCGGCGTCGATCCCGCCGCGCAGGCAGCAGGCCGTACGGTTCGGGCCGATGAGCGCGGGCTCCGGCAGACGGCGCTGCGGCGGCCGCAGCTGGCGCGGCGACTCGCCGAACCTGGCCGGTCCCGCCTCGCGGGTCTGGGCGATCCGGGCGGCGGCCCGGCCGCCGGGCAGGGCGAGGGCGAGGGTGGCCATGGGCACGGCCGCACTCCACCAGAAGCCCTGCGCGCTGCCGCAACCCAGGCGGCGCAGGAGGTCTCGTTGCTCGACCGTCTCGACGCCCTCGGCGATGGTCTCGAGACCGAGACCGTGGGCCAGTCGGACGATGGCCTCGGTGATGGCGAGGTCCTCGGTGCGCTCGACGGCGTCGCGGACGAAGGACCGGTCGATCTTGACGCCGGTCACGGGCAGCTCACGCAGGAAGCTGAGCGAGGAGTAGCCGGTGCCGAAGTCGTCGAGCGCGACCCCGGCGCCGATGGAGCGCAGGCCGACGAGTGAGGCGCGGGCGACCTCACGGTTCTGCAGCAGCGCCGTCTCGGTGATCTCCAGGACCAGAGCCGTGGCCGGCAGCCCCGACTCGCGGAGCACCTCGGAGACCATGGGGACCAGGCCCGGGTCGTCGAGCGAGCGCGCGGACAGGTTGACCGCCACGCGTACGTCGCGGGGCAGCTCACCGGAGCTGCGGCCGTCGGCCGTCTCCTGGCAGGCACGTGCGAGGACCCAGCGGTCCACCTCGGCGATGAAGCCGTGCTCCTCCGCGAGCGGCACGAACGTGCCCGGCGGCACCGCCCCGCGCTCCGGGTGGTTCCAGCGGGCCAGGGCCTCGAGGGCGACGACGCGGTCGGTCGACAGGTCGACCACGGGCTGGTAGTAGACGTCGAGGCGCCCGTGGGTCAGCGCCTCGCGCAGCTCTCCCGCCAGCCGGCGCCGGTCGTCGGCGCGCCGGGCGAGGAGCGGGTCGAAGATCTCGCTGCGGGCGCGGCCGCGTGCCTTGGCCTCGTGCATCGCGGCGTCCGCCTGCTTGAGCAGGCCCTCGGGGTCGCTGCTCGCCATGGCTGACACGGCGATGCCGATGCTGGTACCGATCTGGATGCGGCCGCGCTCCATGGGGATCGGAGCGCCCAGCGCCGCGATCAGCCGCTCGGCCATCCGGCCGGCCGCGTCGACGTCGGTGTCGGGACAGACCACGACGAACTCGTCACCGCCGAGCCGGGCGACGAGGTCGGTCGGCCGCGCGGAGTCGCGGAGCCGGTCGGCGATCTCGATCAGCACCCGGTCGCCGGCGAGGTGGCCGTGCACGTCGTCGACGGTCTTGAACTGGTCGAGATCGAGGAGGAGCACCGCCACCGGGCGGTCGCGCCGCTTCGCCTCCGCGAGGGCCTGGGACAGCCGGTAGGTCAGGTAGGCGCGGTTGGGCAGCCCGGTGAGGGCGTCGTGCATCGTCTGTCGGACCAGCTCGGCCTCCAGCTCGAGTCGGTCGCTGGCGTCGCGGGCGACGACGACCGTGCCGGCGATCGCGCCGTCGATGCCCCGGAGCGGGGTCACGCTCATCCACACGCGGGCGGTCCGGCCGTCGCGGTTGCGGCGGATCGTCTCGAGCCCGCCGACGGTCCCGCCGTCTCGCACCATGGCGATGATCCGCCGGGGCTCGTCGGAGCCGGCCGGGTGGAGGAGGGCGATGTCGGCGCCGATCACCTCGGCGGCGCCGAACCCGTAGAGCTGGTGTGCGCCGGCGTTCCAGGTGGTGATGGTGCCCTCGACGGTGGTCGTGAAGACGGCGTCGGTGACGGACTCGACGATCCCGGACAGACGGGACAGCGAGTTCTCCGCGGTCCGCAGCGCGGTCCGCACCTGGGCGTGCCGGATGGTGCTGCGCAGGGTGCGGAGCCAGTCGCCGGAGATCTGGTGGGTGGTGAGCACCAGGTCCGCGAGGCCCTCCAGCTCGATCGTCACCTCGGCGTCGTCCGCGACGACGAGGACCACCGCGGCCCCGGCCGCCCCGGCACGCACCTCGTGGACGACGTCCACCGTGGCGGCGTCGGGGGAGTCGACGCCGATCAGCACGCAGTCGAAGGCACCCGTCCCGAGCACCCCCATGGCGGACCCCACGGTGAGTGCGTGGGTGACGCGCAGCTCGGTGGCGGCGGCGGAGACGCCGGTGGCCAACACGGTGCCCGTGCCCGGTCCGGACGCCACGACGAGGACGGAGGGCGGCACCATGGGAGGTCGAACGGTCCTGCTGTGCACGCGACCCTCCCGAGATCCCGACGCGGGCGGCCCCTCCGGCCGTACCCACACCACGCCAATGCGACGCAAGTGTGACCCGTGTGACCGGTGTTCCGCAGTGATATCGGCAGACCGGTCCAGACCGGACGCCAGCCGGACGGAGCCCGAGGGGCGCCCGGACGCCTCGCGGTGGCCCGCCGGTGACGTGCGAGGATCGCGCCCGTGGAGACCAGTGACGTCATCGTGGTGGGTGCCGGCCTCGCCGGCCTGACGGCAGCCGCGGAGGTCGCCGACGCGGGCAGGAGCGTGGTGCTCGTCGATCAGGAACCCGAGCAGTCCCTGGGCGGTCAGGCCTTCTGGAGCCTCGGCGGGCTCTTCCTCGTGGACAGCCCCGAGCAGCGCCGGATGGGCATCAAGGACTCCCGCGAGCTGGCCCTGCAGGACTGGCTCGGCAGCGCCCAGTTCGACCGCGAGGAGGACCGCTGGCCGCGTCGCTGGGCCGAGGCGTACGTCGACTTCGCGGCCGGCGAGAAGCGCTCCTGGCTGCGCGAGATGGGCCACCGGCTCTTCCCGGTCGTCGGCTGGGCCGAGCGCGGCGACGGCCGGTTCGACGGGCACGGCAACTCCGTGCCGCGCTTCCACATCACGTGGGGCACCGGGCCCGGGGTGGTGGCGCCGTTCGAGCGACGGGTCCGCGAGCACGCCGCCTCCGGCCGGCTCCGCTTCGCCTTCCGGCACCGCGTCGACGACCTCGTCGTCGAGGGCGGCACGGTGGTGGGCGTACGCGGCAAGGTGCTCGAGCCGAGCACGATCGAGCGCGGCCGCGCCAGCAGCCGGGTCGAGACCGCGGAGTTCGAGCTCCGCGGCCAGGCCGTGATCGTCACCAGCGGCGGGATCGGCGGCGACCACGACCTGGTCCGCAAGGCCTGGCCGGCCCGGCTCGGCACCCCGCCGAAGACGATGGTCGCCGGCGTCCCGGCCCACGTCGACGGCCGGATGCTCGGCATCACCGAGGCTGCGGGCGCGCGCGTCATCAACCCCGACCGGATGTGGCACTACGTCGAGGGCCTGCGCAACTGGGACCCGATCTGGGAGAACCACGGCATCCGGATCCTGCCCGGCCCGTCCTCGCTGTGGCTCGACGCGACCGGCCGGCGGCTGCCCGCGCCGTACTTCCCGGGCTTCGACACGCTCGGCACGCTCGCCCACCTGCGCACGACCGGCTACGACTACTCGTGGTTCGTGCTGACCCAGAAGATCATCGAGAAGGAGTTCGCGCTGTCGGGCTCCGAGCAGAACCCCGACCTCACCGGCAAGGACATCAAGCTGCTGCTGTCGCGGGTGAAGGCCGGGGCGCCCGGGCCGGTCGAGGCGTTCAAGGAGCACGGTGAGGACTTCGTCGTCGCCGACAACCTGGCCGACCTGGTGCGGGGCATGAACGAGGTCGGCGACGAGCCGCTGATCGTGGAGGCCGAGCTGCGCGACCTCATCGAGAAGCGCGACCGTGAGCTCGACAACGACTACAGCAAGGACGCCCAGATCACCGCGATGCACGGCGCCCGCAACTACCGCGGAGACAAGCTGATCCGGGTCGCGACGCCGCACAAGCTGCTCGACCCGAAGGCGGGCCCGCTGATCGCCGTACGGCTGAACATCCTGACCCGGAAGTCGCTCGGCGGGCTCGAGACCGACCTCGAGGGTCGCTGCCTGAAGGCCGACGGCACTCCGCTGCCCGGCCTCTACGCCGCTGGCGAGGTCAACGGCTTCGGCGGCGGCGGGATGATGGGCTACAACGCGCTCGAGGGGACCTTCCTCGGTGGGTGCCTGTTCTCGGGCCGGACGGCCGGCCGCGCGGCGGCCGCCGCGGTCTAGGCGACGCGCGGCCTAGTGCGTGCCGCCGGCGTTCAGCCCGACGACGCCGACGACGATCATCGCCAGTGAGACGACCTTGACCCAGCCCAGCGGTTCGTCGAGGAAGTAGTAGCCGACCACGGCGACGAGCGCCGTGCCCGCGCCCGACCAGACGGCGTACGCCACGGAGACCGGAATGGTCCGCACGATCACCGCGAGCAGCCAGATCGCGGTGCCGTACCCGACCAGCACGACGGCGCTCCAGAGCGGGTTGGTGAACCCGTCGGCTCGAGGCAGCAGCGCGGTGGCGACGACCTCGATGGCGATGGCGACGGCGAGCAGGACGGCGGCGAGCACGGTGAGCACTTCCTTCAGGCATGTAGCGAGTGCTACGTCGATCGACTGTAGCACTCGCTACGCTAGGCACATGGATCGTCGCGACGCACTGCTCGACCAGGTCACCGACCACGTGCTCGAGCACGGCCTGATCGGCCTGACGCTGCGGCCGGTGGCGGCGGCGATCGGCACCAGCGACCGGATGCTGATCTACCACTTCGAGAGCCGGGACGCCCTGGTGTCGGCGGTCGTGGCGCGGTCGGGCGAACGCGCGGTCGCAGCTGTGGCCGGGCTGCCGGCGGCGCCGAGCGTCCGCTCCGCGGTCAACCGGCTGTGGCAGGCCTATCGGACCGAGCCGTTCAACAGCTGCCTCGACGTCTACGTCCAAGCAGCGGCGACCGGTCTGATCGGCCAGGAGCCGTACCGCAGCGACGCCCGGGCGAGCAACGAGCTGTGGGCGGCGGCGCTGCGCGACTACTTCGTCCGCAGTGGTGCGCCGGCGCGTCGGGTGGCGCGGATCGTCACGCTGGTGGACTCGGCCCTGTACGGCTTCCATCTGGACCTGGCGACGGACCGGCCCGACGAGCTGGCCCGCGGCGTCGACGACCTGGCGCGGGCGGCCCAGTCCCTGGCCGGGTGATCTGGCGGAAACACCTCCCGTCCAGACTGCTGCCGTGACCCACCGCCTCGCCGCTGTCTCCCTCGAGCGCATGCACCTCTGGTTGATGCTCGTGCTGACCTTCGCGACGGGTGTCGTCGACGCCGTCGGCTACCTGGGCCTCGACCGGGTGTTCACCGGCAACATGACCGGCAACGTGGTCATCCTCGGCATGGCGCTGGTGGGCGCCGACGACCTGCCGATCCTCGGCCCGGCCCTCGCCCTGATCGGGTTCATGGCGGGTGCCGCGCTCGGGGGCCGGATCCTCCGGCGCGCCGCCGGTGTGTGGACCGCGCGGACGACGCGGCTGTTCGGTGGCGTGGCCGTCGTGGTGCTCGCGCTCGGGGTGGCGCTGCTCGTGGTGGGTGACGAGCCCACCCGGCCGTTCGGGATCACCGTGACGACCCTGCTCGGAGCCGCGATGGGCGTGCAGGCCGCGACCGCCCGGTTCGTCGCGGTCAAGGACGTCACGACCGTCGTGGTCACCTCGACGATCACCGGGCTGGCCGCCGACTCGGTCCTCGGCGGCGGGACGGGCGGCGGCCACAACGTGCGCCGTGCCTCCGCGGTGGTGCTGATCCTGGTCGGCGCGGCAGTGGGCGCCGGGTTGCTGAAGTGGCACCTCGGCGCCGGTCTGCTGCTCGCCGGCGCGATCGCCCTCGTCGCCACCGGCCTGGGCGCGGTCCACGCCCACCTCCACAGCCGAGTCGGCGCATCTGCACGCTGAGATCGTCGAGTCGGCGGTTGAGGTGCGAGGAGCGCAAGCGACGAGCCGAGAAACCACCATCAGGCGGAGAGCTCGACCGCCAGGGCGAGCAGGTCCCGGTCGCGCCCGGCGGCGGCGACCAGGCAGACGCCCGCTGGCAACCCGTCGGCCGTGGTGCGCGGGATGCTCACCGCGGGCAGCCCGCCGAGCCCGGCGAGGCAGGTCAGCGACATGGTCGCGTCGCGCACCGACTGCAGCCCCTCGCCCAGGGTCGGCGCCACCGAGGACGCCGATGGCAGCACGAGCACCCGGTCACCGATGAGCTCGCCGATCCGCCGGCCGGCGTCGTCGACGATCCGCGCCGCCGCGCCCGCGCGCTCGTCGTCGATCAGCGCCGCCGCCTCGAACCGGCCACGGACGTCGGGGCCGAGCGTGTCCAGCCTGGTCGTCAGCCAGGGGCCGCGCTCGCGCCAGGCCTCCCACGCCTGCAGCGCCTGGAAGGCCGACAGCCAGACGGGGAGCGCCGAGAGCTCCCAGGACTCACGGGTCGCACCGCCCGCGAACTCGTCGACGACGGCCGCGACGTCGGGCTGGGCGAGGGCGTTCAGCCCGGGCACGGTGACCAGGTCGTGGGCCGGGCCTGCGGCCGAGGGCGGCAGCAGCACGTCGCCGACCCGGGCCAGCAGCGCGGCGTCGCGGGTCAGCCACCCGACCGCGTCGAAGGAGCGGGCGAGCGGCAGCACGCCGTACGTCGAGACCAGGCCGTGGGTGGTGCGGATCCCGTAGAGGCCCTGGTAGGAAGCGGGCACCCGGATCGACCCTCCGGTGTCGGTGCCGAGGCCGATCGTGGCCTGGCCGAGCGACACCGCGCTCGCCGAGCCGGACGTCGAGCCGCCGGAGATCCGGTGCGGCGCCCTCGGGTTCGGGGGAGTGCCGGTGTGGGCGTTGGTCCCGGCCAGGGAGTAGGCGAACTCGTCGGTGCGGGCGATGCCGCGCACCGACGCTCCCGCGTCGAGGAGTGCCTCGACGACGGTGGCGCTGCGGGGCTCGACGTGTGCCTCGGCGAGCCAGGCGGGGTTGCCCGCGCCGACCCGCTGCCCGGCCACGGCGTAGAGGTCCTTCACCGCGACGCTCTCGCCGTCGAGGACGCCACGCTCGGTCGGCAGCAGCAGCGGGTCGCCGACGACCCGCCAGATGCGGGTGTCGAGCGCCGGTGCCGGCACGGACACGTGGGCGGCGGTCACTGCCCAGCCGTCGGCGGTGCGCGCCCACAGCTGGGTCTGCTGGCCGCGGCCGCCGCGATCGAGCTCGGTGACCGCGACGACGAGTGCGTGCTCCGCGTCGACGACCTGCACGTGGGTCTGCAGGATCCGTCGGGCGGGCGCGCCGCCGCGGGTGCCGCGGAAGGCGCTGATCATGTCGTGACCGACGAGGAGCCCGTTGGCGTCACCGCGGAGCGTGGTC
>JAOPXG010000184.1 GCA_025965275.1 Nocardioides sp. | reverse complement strand
GACCTGATGGTGATCAACCCCCTCGACTTCTTCGTCGAGGAGTACGCCGAGACGTTCCCCTTCACCTACGCCCCGACGCTGGCCGCCGACCTCGCGCCGTACCTGCGCCCGGTCGACGGCAGCGACGCCGCCGAGGCCTGGCGCGAGGCCCTGCCCGAGCTCCCGGACGAGGGCATGCCGACGGTGCTGTTCCTGGCCGGCCTCAACTCGGCGGTCAACCGCGACGTCGCCTACTCCGTGCGGATGGAGGCCGGCGTCCAGTCGCCCGACGAGACCCTGCGGCTCGCGATCGGCTCCTGCCGCGACAGCGCGTGGCTGCTGGTCAGCCTGCTGCGTCAGTACGGTCTCGCCGCCCGCTTCGTCTCCGGCTACCTCGTGCAGCTCGCGCCCGACCCGGACAGCATGATCGGCCTCGACGGGCCGACCGGGACCGCCGTCGACTTCACCGACCTGCACGCGTGGGCGGAGGTGTTCGTCCCCGGCGCAGGCTGGATCGGCCTGGACCCGACGTCGGCGCTGTTCGCCGGCGAGGGCCACATCCCGCTCTCCGCCACCCCGCACCCGAGCGGGGCCGCGCCGATCGAGGGCGGCCTCACCGGCGCGGCCGACACGACCTTCTCCTTCCACAACGAGGTCCGTCGGATCCACGAGGACCCGCGCGTCACCCAGCCCTACACCGAGGACCAGTGGGCGCGCATCGACGCACTCGGCGAGGCCGTCGACGAGCGGCTGCGGGCCGGCGACGTACGCCGGACCATGGGCGGCGAGCCGACCTTCGTCTCGCGCGACGACGCGACCACCGGGCAGTGGAACACCGATGCCGACGGCCCGGAGAAGCGGGTGCTCGCCAACCAGCTCGCCGGCCGGCTCCAGGAGATCTACGCCGCGGGCGGCGTCGTGCACCGCGGTCAGGGCAAGTGGTACCCCGGCGAGCCGCTGCCGCGCTGGAACATCGCGCTCCAGTGGCGCACCGACGGCGTCTCGCTGTGGGAGGACCCGAGCCTCTTCGCGGACCCGTGGGACGGCGAGCCCGACCCCGATGCCCCGGCTCGCGCCGAGGCACTCGCGCGCCGGGTGACCGAGACGCTCGGCCTGCCCGCCGACCACCTGCTCGCGGCGTACGACGACCCGCTCGCGGCACTCGCCGCCGACCTGCGCCGCCCGGAGGGAGAGCCCCTGCAGGGCGACCCGGACGGGCTCGACCGCCACGCCCTCGACGTCCTCGACGGCCAGGAGTCGCCCGTCGGCTGGGTGCTGCCGATCGTCACCGGCGAGGACGAGTGGACCAGCCCGGCCTGGCGGTTCCGTCGCGGCCGCCTGGTGCTCACGCCCGGCACGTCGCCGGTCGGCCTGCGCCTGCCGCTCGACGCGGTCGCGTGGGAGGACCCGGAGTTCACCGGCGAGCCGTCGTACCTCGAGGCGGGCCCGCCGCTGCACCCGATCGTCCCGCCGGTCCGGGTCGCCGACGCCGAGGGTGCTCCGACCACCGCGCTGACGTTCGAGGCGCGCGACGGGCACGTGCACGTCTTCCTGCCGCCGACCGAGCGGCTCGAGGACTACGCCGACCTGCTCCGCCTCGTCGAGGTGACCGTCCGCCGCGTCGGCGGCCCGGTCGTGCTCGAGGGCTACGGCCCGCCGCCGGACCCGCGGCTCACCCAGCTCGTGGTCACGCCCGACCCCGGCGTCATCGAGGTCAACGTCCAGCCGACGGCCAGCTGGGCGGAGCAGCGCGAGCTCACCACGACCTTGTACGACGCCGCGCGGCACAGCGGGCTGACCACGGAGAAGTTCGACCTCGACGGGCTGCACACCGGCACCGGCGGCGGCAACCACCTCACCCTCGGTGGCACGCAGCCGGCCGACTCCCCGTTGCTGCGCCGGCCGGACCTGCTGGTCAGCCTGATCACCTACTGGCAGCGGCACCCGGCGCTGTCGTACCTCTTCTCCGGCCGCTTCATCGGCCCGACCAGCCAGGCGCCGCGCTTCGACGAGGGCCGCCCGGAGGCGGTCTACGAGATGGAGATCGCGTTCGCCGAGATCGCCCGGCTGACCGCGGAGCAGGCGAGCGGTGGGCAGGGTGAGCCGCGACCGTGGCTGGTCGACCGCGCGCTGCGGCACCTGCTCACCGACCTGACCGGCAACACGCACCGGGCCGAGTTCTGCGTCGACAAGCTCTACAGCCCCGACTCCTCGCGCGGCCGGCTCGGCCTGCTCGAGCTGCGCGGCTTCGAGATGCCGCCGCACCCCCAGATGGCGCTGCTCCAGGCGCTGCTGGTGCGCAGCCTGGTCGCGATGTTCTGGGAGCGACCGCTGACCGCGCCGCTGGTGCGGTGGGGCACCGCGCTGCACGAGGACTTCCTGCTGCCGCAGGGCGCGACCCGCGACCTGGCCGAGGTCACCGCCGACCTGCGCGCGGCCGGGATCCCCTTCGAGGACTCGTGGCTGGACCCGTTCACCGAGTTCCGCTTCCCGCGGATCGGGGTGACGACGATCGGTGACGTCGAGCTGGAGCTCAGGCAGGCGATCGAGCCGTGGCACGTGCTCGGCGAGGAGACGACCGCCGGCGGGACCGCCCGCTACGTCGACTCCTCCGTCGAGCGGATGCAGGTCCTCGTCCGCGGGATCGACCCGACGCGGCACCTCGTGACCTGTCAGGGTGTCCCCGTGCCGCTGACGTCGACGGGTGTGCCCGGCAGCTACTACGCCGGCGTCCGCTTCCGCGCCTGGCAGCCGTGGTCGGCGCTGCACCCGTCCATCGAGGTGCACGCCCCCCTCCACGTCGACGTCGTCGACGTCTCCGCCGAGGCCTCGCTGGGCGGCGCGACGTACCACGTCGTCCACCCGGGTGGCCGCTCCTACGACCACCCGCCGGTCAACGCCAACGAGGCGGAGTCGCGCCGACACAGCCGCTTCGAGCCGCGCGGCCACACCGCCGGCCGGATCGACGTCGGCGCCCTGCGCGAGGCCGGCCGCCGGGCGGCCAGCGAGGAGTACCCCCACACGCTCGACCTGCGCCGGGTCCCGGGCAGATGAGCGCACTGCGGGACTACGCGGCCGCGCTGTCCCAGCCGGCGCTCGGCGACGAGAGCGAGCGCGGCCGGTACGACGAGGTCGTCGGTCCCGACGGCTCCCTCCGGGCGGCGTGGAAGGGTCTGGCCGAGGTCGCCGTCGGCATCACGGCCGGCGACCTGCACCGCGTCGACGGCGACATCGCGCGCTTCCTCGCCGACGACGGTGTCACCTACGCGCGGCCCGGCCAGGGCCAGGGTGCGTGGCGGCTCGACCCGGTGCCGCTGGTCATCGACGCCCCGTCGTGGACACCGCTGGAGACCGGGCTCGCGCAGCGCGCCGAGCTGCTCAACGCGCTGCTCGTCGACCTGTACGGCGAGCAGCGGCTGCTCGCCGACGGCATCATCCCGGCCGCGGTGGTCTTCGCGCACGCCGGCTTCACCCGCGTCGTCGCCCGGCCGGCCGCGATCGACCCGCGGCCGCTGGTGCTCGCCGCCACCGACCTCGGCCGCGACGCCGCCGGCGAGTGGCGGGTGCTCGGCGACCGGGCCGAGGCGCCGTCCGGCATCGGCTACGCGATGGAGAACCGCCGCGTCATCTCGCGGGTGCTGCCCGAGCTCTACCGCGAGGCCGGGCTGCACCGGATGGAGCCGTACTTCTGGGCGCTGCGCTCCGCGCTGATCCAGTCGGCGCAGGGCGACCTGGCCGACCCGCGGGTCGTCGTGCTGTCGCCGGGCACCCACTCGGAGACGGCGTACGACCAGGCCTTCGTGGCCTCGGCGCTCGGCTTCCCGCTGGTCCAGGGCAGCGACCTGGTCGTCCGCGACGGCTGGGTCAACCTCAAGGTGCCGGGCGGTGGCGGCGGCGCCGGCCGCTTGGAGCGGGTCGACGTGATCCTGCGCCGGGTCGACGCGGCCTGGAGCGACCCGCTCGAGCTGCGCGGCGACTCCCAGCTCGGCGTGGCCGGCCTGGTCGAGGCGGTCCGGCGCGGCCGGGTGCGGGTCGTCAACGGCCTCGGCGCCGGCGTCCTCGAGAACCCCGGCCTGCTGCCCTACCTGCCCGCCGCCTGCGAGGCACTGCTCGGCGAGCCGCTCCGGCTGGCGTCCGTGCCGACCTGGTGGTGCGGCGACCCCGACGGCCTCGGTCACGTGCTCGACCACCTCGACCGGCTCGCCGTACGCCCCATCGACGGGGCCGCCGACGCGCTCGACGGGCTGGCCGTCGACCGGCTCCGCGAGCGGCTGCTCGACGAGCCGCACCGCTACGTCGGGCAGGAGCGGCTGCCGCTGTCGCAGTCGCCGACCTGGACCCCGGCCGGCCCGGTGCCGCGGCCGCTGACGCTGCGCACCTTCACGTTGCGCTACGGCTCGGCGTACCGCCCGCTGGTCGGTGGCCTCGCCAACGTGCACGGCGCCGACGGTGGCCGCCCGGTCTGCGCCAAGGACGTGTGGGTGCTCAAGGCCGCGCCCGGCGACCCCGACCAGGGACTGTCCGGCGTGCTGCCGATGACGGCCGCGCGGTCGACCGCCGTGCTGGTGCCGCGCGTGCTCGAGGACATGTTCTGGTTCGGCCGCTACGCCGAGCGGGTCGAGGACCTGCTCCGCCTGGTGATCGCCGCGCACGCGCTCGCCGACGACTACCGCACCCGACCGCGCTCGACCGGCGGCGAGAGCCTGGCCGTGGTGATGGACGGCCTGCACCGGCTGGCCGGTCGGCGGCACGACGACCTCGACGAGGAGTTCCGCTCGCTGCTGCTCGACGCCGACCGGACCGGCTCCGTCGCCCACGGACTGGCCGCGCTGCGCGACTCGCTGCTCGGTGTCCGCGATCAGCTCTCTCCCGACACCTGGCGCGCGTTCGGCGCCACGGACCGGGCTGCCGAGGCGCTCCAGTCGTCGCCGCACAGCCACCAGATCGCCGAGAGCGCGGGCCGGATGCTGACCGGCATCCTCTCGCTGCAGGGCGTCACCGCGAGCATGATCCGCGACCCCGGCTGGCACGTCATGGGTGCCGGGCGCGCCCTGGAGCGGGCCACGCAGGTCGCCCACCTGCTGCGCGCCACGACGACGGTCCGGCGCGGCATCGACGTCGACCGCGAGGTGCTCAACGCCGTGCTCGCGGCGACCGAGAGCGCGGTCACCCACCGCCGGCGCTACCGCGGCTACGTCCGCCCGGCGGGCGTGCTCGACCTCCTGCTGATGGACGCCGACAACCCGCGCTCGGTGCGGTTCTCCCTCGAGGCGACCCGCGACCACCTGACCCGCCTGCCGGGGTCGACCGGGTCGAGCCGGCCGGAGCGGCTGGTCGAGGACCTGCTCGCCGACCTCGACCGCACCGAGGTCGCCGCGCTGGTCGCCATCGGCGGCGTGGGCCGCCCCAACCTCGAGGTGTTCCTCGACGGCTTCGCGCTCCAGCTCGGCCGGCTGGCCGACGCGATGGCGCACCTCCACTTCGCGAGCGGACCGGCTCCCCGGCAGCTGGGGGCCCCGTGAGATACCGCGTCTCGCACACCACGACGTACTCCTACGACGACGACGTCACCGACAGCCTCGGCGTCGCCCACCTGGTGCCGCGCGAGCTGCCGTGGCAGGCCGTCTCGTCGTACGCCCTCCACGTCGACCCCACGCCCGGCGACGTCTCGCACGACGTCGACTTCTACGGCAACACCGCGACGTACTTCCAGGTGACCACGCCGCACCGCTCGCTCGTGGTGGAGGGGGTCAGCGAGGTGGACGTCACGACGCCGTACGCCGACGCCGCGCTGCTGTCGCGGCCGTGGGAGTACGCGCGCCCGCTGGTGCGGCCCGAGCTGTCCGGTGCGTGGCTGGCGACCGACTTCGCGCTGGCGTCCGCACTCGTCGAGCACACCGACGAGGCGCGGGCGTACGCCGCGGAGTCGCTCACGCGTGGGCGCCCGCTGGGCGAGGCCGTCACCGATCTCGTGCACCGCATCCACACGGAGTTCCGCTACGACGAGGCCGCCACGACGGTGACCTCCACGGTGCCGGAGATCTTCGCCGAGCGGGCCGGCGTCTGCCAGGACTTCGCCCACCTGACCCTGGCCTTCCTGCGCTCGCACGGCCTCGCCGCGCGCTATGTCAGCGGCTACCTCGCCACCGAGCCGCCGCCCGGCCGCGAGCGGGTCATCGGCGCCGACGCGTCGCACGCCTGGGTCGCGGTGTGGGCCGGCGACGACCAGTGGCTCGCGGTCGACCCGACCAACGACCAGTGGGTCGGTGACCGCTACGTCACCGTGGCGTGGGGCCGCGACTACGGCGACGTACCGCCCGTGAAGGGCGTCATCTTCAGCGAGGCCAAGCGGTCCACGCTCCTGGTGTCCGTCGACGTGGCTCCGCTGGGCGAGTCGGACGCCAGCGCGGTGGGTACGGCGGGCTCGTGAAGTCCTACCGCTGCCGGGTCTGCGACAACCCGCTCTACTTCGAGAACTCCGTCTGCGTCTCCTGCGGGACGGCGCTGGCGTTCTCCCGCTCCGAGGGCGCGATCGTGCCCGTCGACGAGACCGGGAGGTACGTCGACGCGGCCGGGCTGATCTGGCACATCTGCGTCAACCTCAACCTCTCGGGCTGCACCTGGCTGGCGTCGGTCGAGGGCGGCCAGTGCTTCAGCTGCCAGCTGACCCGCACCCGCCCGGCGGACGACGACCCGGTCGGCCTCGAGAACTACCCGGCCGCCGAGCAGTCGAAGCGGCACCTGATCCGCGAGCTCGACGTGCTCGGCTTCCCGGTCGTCGGCAAGGACACCGACCCCGACAACGGGCTGGCGTTCGACCTCCTCTCCAGCGTCGACGAGAACGTCGTGATCGGGCACGAGGACGGCCTGATCACCATCGACCTGGCCGAGAGCGACGCGGCGTACCGCGAGAAGGTCCGCGCCCAGCTCGCCGAGCCGTACCGCACGATGCTCGGCCACTTCCGCCACGAGGTCGGCCACTACTACGAGTGGCAGCTGGTCCGCGGCGACGAGCGGTTCGCGCGCTGCCGTGAGCTCTTCGGCGACGAGTCGAAGGACTACCAGGCCGAGATCGACCGGCACTACGCCGAGGGCCCGCCGGCCGGGTGGGAGGAGGAGTACATCTCGACGTACGCCACCATGCACCCGTTCGAGGACTTCGCCGAGACCTGGGCGCACTACCTGCACATCTGCGACACGGTCGAGACCGCCTCCGAGTTCGGCCTGACCTCGGTCGCGTCGGTGTCGGTCTTCTCCGACTTCCGCGACCTGGTCAACGGCGTGTGGGTGCCGCTCTCGATCGCGCTCAACATGGTCAACCGGAGCATGGGCAAGGAAGACCTCTACCCGTTCGTCATCCCGCCGCCGGTCCTGGAGAAGCTCGCGTTCGTCGCGTCGCTCGCCGACCCCTCGTGAGCAGCCGTTGGTCTCTCCCGCGAGCGCACCATCAGCGAGCGTCGTCGAGACCCCGCACCCGAGCGCCCTGCGTCGGCTGCGGGGATCTCGACACGGTTGCTGCGCAACCTGCTCGATCAACGACTTGGTTGAACGCTCACCTAGGGTGGACGCATGAGTGACTCGGGTGACGACCAGACCTCCGCGTACGTCGAGAAGGGCAAGGGCTTCGACCGGGACATGATTTACATCCCGGACCGGATCACCAAGGACGGTCGCAACCCCGAGCACGGCCCGGTCGAGGGTGAGCTGTGGCCGGTCGAGGCGGGCCGCTACCGGCTGGTCGCCGCGGCGGCCTGTCCGTGGGCGAACCGCACGATCATCGTGCGCGAGCTGCTCGGCCTCCAGGACGTCATCTCGCTCGGTCTGGCCGGTCCGACCCACGACCAGCGCAGCTGGACCTTCGACCTCGACCCGGGCGGCGTCGACCCGGTGCTCGGCATCGAGCGGCTGCAGCAGGCCTACTTCGCGCGGTTCCCCGACTACCCGCGCGGCATCACCGTCCCGGCCGTGGTCGAGGAGAGCAGCGGCAAGGTCGTCACCAACGACTTCCCGTGGATCACCCACGACCTGTACTTCGAGTGGCGTGACTTCCACAAGGACGGCGCCCCGAACCTCTGGCCCGACGACCTCCGCGACGAGATGGAGGACGTCATGAAGCGGGTCTTCACCGAGGTCAACAACGGCGTCTATCGCTGCGGCTTCGCCGGCTCTCAGGAGGCGTACGACGAGGCCTACGACCGGCTGTGGGCTGCGATGGACTGGCTCGAGGAGCGGCTCACCGACCGCCGCTACCTGATGGGCGACGCGGTCACCGAGGCCGACGTACGCCTCTTCACCACGCTGGCGCGCTTCGACGCGGTCTACCACGGCCACTTCAAGTGCAACCGCAACAAGCTGACCGAGATGCCGGCCCTGTGGGGCTACGCCCGCGACCTCTTCCAGACACCGGGCTTCGGCGACACGATCGACTTCGACCAGATCAAGAAGCACTACTACGTCGTCCACCGCGACATCAACCCGTCCGGCATCGTGCCGAAGGGCCCGGATCCCGAGGTCTGGCTGACGCCGCACGGGCGGGAGCACCTCGGCTGACCTGGGACTTGCCATGATGAGCGCATGGGTCACGACCACGATCACGCCACCGGTCGCGCGGAGGACCGCGCGCGGCTGAGGATCGTGCTCGCCGTGACGGCGGTCGTGATGGTCGTCGAGGTCGTCGGCGCGCTGCTGACCGGCTCGCTCGCGCTGCTCGCCGACGCCGGCCACATGCTGACCGACGCGGCGTCCGTGGTGCTGGCGCTCGGGGCGTCGTACGTCGCCTCCCGCGGCGGCGGCCCGCGCTCGACGTTCGGTCTGCACCGCCTGGAGATCCTCGCCGCTCTCGTCAACGCCCTGGTGCTGCTGGGCGTCTGCGGCTACCTCGCGTGGGCCGGCATCTCCCGGCTCTTCGATCCCGCCGAGGTCGACGCCGGACCGATGATCGCGTTCGCCGCCGTCGGGCTGATCGCCAACGCGGTCTCGCTGGCGGTCCTCCACCGCTCCGACACGAGCTCGCTGAACATGCGCGGCGCCCTCAACGAGGTCTTCGCCGACCTGCTCGGCTCGCTCCTCGCCGTGGTCGCCGGCGTCGTGATCCTGCTGTGGGGCTTCCCCCGCGCCGACTCGATCGCGTCGCTCCTGATCGCGCTGCTGATCCTGCCGCGCTCGCTGCTGCTGCTCCGCGACGCGTCGATGGTGCTGCTCGAGATCGCGCCGCCGGGCCTCGACCTCGACGACGTGCGCGACCACCTGCTCGAGATGCCCGGCGTGGTCGACGTCCACGACCTGCACGCCTGGACCATCACCAGCGGCATGTCCAGCCTCTCCGCCCACGTGACCGTCACCCAGCAGGCCCTCGACGAGCAGGGCGTCGGCGGCATCCTCGACCGGCTCTGCGCGTGCACGGCCGAGCACTTCGACCTCCGCCACTCGACCTTCCAGGTCGAGCCCGTCTCCCACCAGGACCACGAGGACCTCGGCGAGGTGCACTGAGCTGCGGTTTTCCCCGGTCGTCCGGGGCGGGCTCTAGGTCCCAGTGCAACACCCTGTGATCTGGAGGTGGTGCGGGTGCCGCATGGTGTGCAGGTTCTCGGTGCTGCTCGGGAGGTGTTCTGGGCGGCTGTTCGCGCCGGGAGGCATCCGGACGTGGCGGCAGTCGATGCGGGCGTGTCGATCGGTGCGGGACGTCG
>JAOPXG010000146.1 GCA_025965275.1 Nocardioides sp. | reverse complement strand
TGGTGGAGCTGAGGGGATTCGAACCCCTGACCTTCTCATTGCGAACGAGACGCGCTACCAACTGCGCCACAGCCCCAGATTCACGTCCCGAGGGACGCGGTGGGAAACGTTAGCACCCGTCCCTCGGGTCCACCGAATCGGTTCGGTGCACCGCATTTCAGGGGACGAGGACGCCCTAGATCCGCTCCAGGGCCTGGCGTGCGTAGCCCGTCCACATCCGTGCGAAGACCGGCATCGCGAGCCCGCGGAGGCGGATCAGGAACCGAGGGCGCGGTGCCCGTCGCCGTCGCGGCGGGCCTTGCGCGCGGCCTTCTCGGCAGCGTCGGCCTCGCGGGCGATCTGGGCGTCGGCGTCGGTGCGACCGGAGGTCCAGACGCCGGTGTCGTCGAGGTCGATGGTGCGGACGGTACGACGGGTCGCCGCCGGCTTCGTGACGTACGTCGGCAGCGTGACGGGCACCGGGTCCCACAGCGCAGGGTCGACCGGGGCGATGCCGGCGGACGTGTCGGCCATCGGGTCGACCTCGCCGAGGTCGTCGGCGTCCTCGACGGACGCGGCGACGTCCTCGGGAGCCTCGACCGGCTCCTCGGTCCCGGGCACCTCCACCGGCATCCGGGCGGCCGGGCGGAGCACCTTGCGCTCCCCCTTGACCATGATCCGGCAGGCGACCAGCCAGGCGACCAGGACGCCGACCGGGATCGCGACGTACCCCCAGCTGATGACCGCGAAGGCAGCGACCGCGACGACAGCGACCATGGCGACGAGGATCAGGGCGAGCACGTTGCGGCGGCGCTTCGTGGCGCGCGACGCGGCGGCGCGGCGGGCGCGCAGCTGGCCCGGGGTGAGCTCGGGAGCCGGTGCCTCGGCGACCGGCTCGGGCTGCGCCGAGGGCTTGGTCACGACGGTGGCCTGCGAGCTCGGGCGGCCGGGCGTGACGACGAGGCGGGCGCTGCGACGGTTGACGGGCTCCCGGCGCGCGAGCACCCGCATCGTGTGCGAGAACCGGTCGACCGAACGGCTCCGCACCACGTCGTCGTGGTGCTTGAGCGCCTTCGGGACGAGGTAGACGGCCCACGCCACAGCGAGGGCGACGAAGATCAGAGCGCTCAGGTCCACGAGACAGAGGTTATGAGCGATACCCGACCCGGCCGCGGATGTCCACAGGTGTGTCGCAAAATCACTCGTGTGACTCGTGTGGTTTGAGCCGCGCCAGCATCCCCTCGGGACACTCCTCGACGGTGACCGCGTAGATCCGGTGGTCGCGCCAGGACCCGTCGATGTGCAGGAACCGCGGGGCGTAGCCGATCTCGCGCAGGCCGAGCTTCTCCACCACGCGCAGGGAGTTGGAGTTCTCCGGCCGGATCGCGATCTCGATCCGGTGCAGCTTGGCGATCACGAAGCAGTGGTCGATGACCATCGCGACCGCGCGCGGCATCACCCCGCGGCCGGCGTACTCGCGGTCGAGCCAGTAGCCGATCGACGCGAACTGCGCCGACCCGCGCACGATGTTGTTGACCGTGATCTGCCCCGCGAAGTGGCCGTCGACCTCCACGGCGAACGGGTACGTCGTGCCCGCGCGGGCCTGCTTGTGCAGCCGCCAGACCAGCGAGCGGAACGTCGACGGCCGCGCGTCGGAGCCGGGCGGGACGGTCGCGTCCCAGGGCCGGAGCCAGGTGGCGTTGCGGCGCCGGGACTCACGCCAGGCGCGGGCGTCGGAGTAGGCGAGCGGGCGGACCGTGACGTCCTGCGAGGACAGCCAGACCGGCCACCCGCTCAATGGTCGCTCCCCACGACCTGTTCTGCGGCGTGCACGAGGACCGGCCGCAGCACGGTCAGGCCGTCCTTCACGCCGCCGCGCGATCCCGGCAGGTTGACCACGAGACAGCTGCCGACCACGCCGGCCAGGCCGCGCGAGAGCACCGCGGTCGGGACGCCCTGGGCGACGCCGTGGGCCCGGATGGCCTCCGCGATGCCGGGCACCTCGAAGTCGAGCAGGGGGCGGGTGACCTCGGGCGTCCGGTCGGTGGGGGTCAGGCCGGTGCCGCCGGTGGTGAGGACGACGCGGGCGCCGCCCTCGGCCGCGGCGGCGATCGCGGCGCCGACCGGGTCGCCGTCGGGCACGACGACGGGCGGGTCGACGGTGAAGCCGAGCTCGCGGAGGAAGTCCACGATCAGCGGGCCGGTCGTGTCGTCGTACACCCCGGCCGCGGCGCGGTTGGAGGCGACGACCACCTCGGCGCGCATCACGCGCGCGCCCAGTCGCCCGACTTGCCGCCGGTCTTGGTCTCGACGCGGACATCGGTGATCACCGCGCCCTTGTCGACCGCCTTGACCATGTCGACCACGGTGAGCGCGGCGACCGAGACCGCGGTCAGGGCCTCCATCTCGACGCCGGTGCGGTCGGTGGTGCGGACCGTCGCCACGATCTCGACGGCGTCATCGACGACGGTGAGGTCGAGCGTCACGCCCGAGATCGCGAGCGGGTGGCAGAGCGGGATCAGCGCGGGCGTCTGCTTGGCGCCCATGATCCCGGCGATCCGCGCGACCGCGAGCGCGTCGCCCTTCGGGACGCCCTCGCCGCGCAGCAGCGCGACCACCTCGGCGGAGACCAGCACCCGGCCGGACGCGGACGCCGTGCGCGCCGTGACGTCCTTCTCCGAGACGTCGACCATCCGCGCCGCCCCGGACTCGTCGACGTGGGTCAGGCGCGGTTCAACCATTTCTAGAACTCCTCGTCGAGCCTCAGCACCGGGACCAGCTCGCCGGCCGGGACCGAGGTGACGTCCTCGGGCACCACGACCAACGCGTTGGACGATGCCAGATCGCCGATCAGGTGGGAACCGTGTCCGCCGACGGGCGCGACGTACGGGCCGGCGCTGTCGACGGCGTACTCCCCGCGCACGAACTGGCGGCGCCCCTTCGGCGACGAGATCGTGTGGGTGAGCCGGACCCGGGTGGTCGGGCGCGAGTACGGCAGCTTGCCCATCATCTTGCGGATCGCGGGCAGCACGAACTGCTCGAAGGAGACGTACGACGACACCGGGTTGCCCGGCAGCGTGAAGATCGGGGTGCGGTCCTCGCCGACGTGGCCGAAGCCCTGGGGCTTGCCGGGCTGCATGCCGACGCCGCCGAACCAGACCGTGCCGAGCGGCAGGAGCGCCTCCTTGACGACGTCGAAGTCGCCCTGCGAGACACCGCCGCTCGTGATGACGATGTCGGCGCGCACGAGCTGGTCGTGGAGCGCGTCGAGGAAGGCGCGGGGCTCGTCGGGGACGATCCCGACCCGGTAGGCGATCGCCCCGGCCTTGCGCGCCGCGGCCGCGAGGAGGAACGAGTTGCCGTCGTAGATCGAGTCGTGGCCGAGCTCCGTGCCGGGTTCGCGCAGCTCGGAGCCGGTCGAGATGACGACCACCCGGGGGCGCGGGCGCGAGCGCACGGTGGCCCGGCCGACCGCCGCGAGCAGACCGAGGTGACGCGGCCCGAGGACCGTGCCGTGCTCGACGAGGACGTCGCCGGCGGTGACGTCCTCACCCGCCGGGCGGACGTGCTGGCCGAGCGTGGGCGCCCGGTCGATCCGCACCTGGGCGACGCCCCGGTCGGTCCACTCGTAGGGCACGACGCTGTCGGCACCGACCGGCATCGGAGCGCCGGTCATGATCTTGACGGCCGTGCCCGGCGACATGGCCAGCAGCTGCGCCTGGCCGGCGCCGATCTCGCCGACGACCGGCAGCTGCACCGGCGACGACTCGGTCGCGGTCACGACGTCGGCGAGGCAGACGGCGTACCCGTCCATCGCGGAGTTGTCGAACGACGGCAGCGCGATCGGGGCGACCACGTCCTCGGCCACGGCGAGGCCGAGCGACTCCATCAGCGGCTGCGGGAAGTCGGGGAGCGCCTCGACGCCGTCGAGGATCCGCGCGAGGTGGTCGTCGACCGAGGTGACGGTGCTGCTGGCGGCGTCAGCCATCGGAGAGGACGGTGTCGGGGTCGACGCGCTGGGCCGACGAGGCCTCGAGCGTCACGTCGCCTACGACCTGCACCCCGCCGGCGAACGTCCAGTCGCCCTCGACCCGCAGCGAGCTGGCCTTCTTCATCGACGGCGCACCGTGGGGGAAGCGCTTGTCGAAGTCGCCGACCAGCTTGTAGAAGGCACCGTCGAGATCGACGAACGGGATCTCGACCGCCGCCTGGTCGAGCACGAAGTCCTGACCGATGTCGTAGACGTCGGAGCGCAGCACCAGCAGGTCGTTCGTGGTCTTCACCGGCACGAACCGGTCGCGACCGACCTCGATCAGCCGCGAGCCTTCGAACACCTCGACCGCGGCGCCCATCGCGGTCTCGATCTGGATCACCTCGGGCGTGCTCTTGTCGCCGGGGTCGAGAGTCTTGACGTTGCGGATCAGGGGCAGGCCGAGGATGCCCTGGCGGACATCGAGGGCATGCTTCATCGCGGCCAGGTCGAACCACAGGTTGTTGGTCGAGCAGTACTTGTGACGGTCGAGGTCGGCCAGCGCGTCCTTGTCGGCGTCGAGCGTCTGTGCGCTCTCGCGCAGCACGATCCGCCCGTCGGACTTGCGGCGGGCGAAGTGGCCGCCCTTGCGGTCCGACGGCGTACGGCGCACGGCCTCGATCGCGAACGGCGCGCCGGACTCGGCGAACCAGCCGGCCACCCGGGCGTCCGGCACCGCGCCCAGGTTGTCGGAGTTGGAGACGAAGACCCGCTCGTAGCCGGCCGCGATGAGCCGGTCGAGGAGGCCGGTGCCGCGCAGCGCGGTGTAGAGGTCGCCGTGTCCGGGCGGACACCACTCGAGGTCGGGGTCCTTGGGCCAGCTCGCCGGAGCCAGGTCCTTGGCGAGCAGCTTGGGCTCCTTGTTCTGCAGGAACTCCAGCGGCAGGCCCTCGACGGGCAGGTCCTCGTAGCGGGCGAGGGCGGCCATGGTGTCGGCCGAGGTGCGGAAGCTGTTCATGAAGATCAGCGGCAGCGTGGCGTCGTACTCCTGGCGGAGGTGCAGCACCTGCCGGGCGATGATGTCGAGGAAGGACAGCCCGCGGCGCACGCACAGCAGCGACTTGGCGCGGTCCATGCCCATCGAGGTGCCGAGCCCCCCGTTGAGCTTGATCACCGCGGTCGAGCGGACCGCCTCGGCAGCGACCTCGGGGTCGACCTCGACGCTCGTCAGCGACTCCATCTCGACCGGCTCGATCGTGGCCTCCGGCACCATGCCGGTCTCGCCGTGCTCGAGCAGGCGGTAGTAGTGCGCGAACGTCTCGATGGCGATCTCGTCCACACCCGCCGCGGCCATCTTGTCGCGTGCCCGGTTCAAGCCAGCGCTACCCATGTTCACGATCGTAGGCTTCCCCCGTGGCCGCTCCCCAATCACCCGGGAAATCACCCGCCAAGACGGCCTTCCGAGACCGCCTGCTGACCACCCGTGGTCGGCGCCCGCTCGCCGAGGTAGGCGACGCGGCCCGCTCGATCGCCGAGCACCTGCTGGCCACCACGGACCTCCGTCGCGCGGCCTCCGTCGCGGCGTACGTCTCCCTCAACGGCGAGCCCGGCACCGGACCGCTGCTCGACGCGCTCCGGGCCGCGGGCAAGCGGGTGCTCCTGCCCGTGCTGCTGCCCGACGACGACCTCGACTGGGCGGTGTACGGCGGTCCGGACCGGCTCGTCTCCGCGCGCCGCGGCCTGCTCGAGCCCGACGGAGAGCCCCTCGGCGTGGACGCCGTCGCCACCGCCGACGTCGTGCTGGTGCCCGGCCTCGCGGTCTCGCCGACCGGCATGCGGCTCGGCCGCGGCGGGGGCTCCTACGACCGAGCCCTGGGCCGGGTCCCCGTCGGCACCTTCACCTGCGTGCTCCTCTACGACGGTGAGGTCGGCCTCGACGTCCCCACCGAGCCGCACGACCGTCCCGTGCTCGCAGCGGCCACCCCGTCGGGGGTCATCCGTCTGCGGTAGGTGTCGCCTCGTTGGTCGAGCAGCGAGCCCCCGCGAGCGTCGTCGAGCCCCCCGCACCCACTAGGGGCGGAGGGCAGGCCGCGGGGATCTCGACACGGTCGCAGAGCGACCTGCTCGATCAACGAGTCGGCGATCAGTCGTCCGCGACCGGCTCGATGGTGAGCACGTCGTCGGCGGCGTCCTCGACGGCGTCGCGGGTGAACGCCCACGGGAGCGTGGCGCCGGCGACCCAGAGGTCGGTCTGGTCCGTGTAGTGCTTGCTGAACGGGTGCCCGGAGACGCCGGTCAGGTTGATCCAGCGCGAGTCGTCGAGGTCACCGAGCGACACGACCATCCGCATGGACGGGGCGCTGACCACGCCGTACCCCTCCGAGGCGTCCCAGGACGTCGCGTCGACGGTCGAGCTGCCGCCGCCGACCTCCCAGCCGTTGCGGTTGACCAGCCACTCGACCGGGCCGACGCCGGACTCACCGAGGGTCGGGCTGTGCAGATCGAGGCGGTGCAGGTGTCCCCAGGTCCACTCGTCGGGGTCGAGCGACTGGCGGCGGGTCAGCTCGTCGCGGGCGTCGCGGAGCGCCCGCTCGAGCATGTCGTCGCGGGTCTCGACGACGCCGTCGGTGGACTTGTCGTCCCACCACGGCGAGTCGGGCTCGGTGAGCAGGTTGCCGACCACGGCGTACCACCGCTCGCCGCCGTCGGGCCAGATGTCCTCGGGCAGGTCGTCGTGGAAGGTCTCCGCGAGCAGGTTGCGCCAGACGACGTTGAAGTAGGCCGCGGCCGCGCTGTCGGCGTCCTGGTGGAAGTCCCAGTGCCGGAGCTTGCGCTGGCCGGCTGCGTAGTAGCCGTGCAGGTCGATGTCGAGGAGGTACGGCGTGAGCACCGGCGCCAGCGGGTGGAGGTCGTCGACCTGGAGGTCGGTCATGTCGTCGACCGACAGGTCGGTGCCCTCGTCGATCCGCTGCTCGATCAGGTCGCGGATCCGCTGCGAGCGGTAGCCGCGGTCCCAGTCGTCGGTGAGGAACGGCGCGTAGTCCGGACCGATCACGGCCTGGTTGGCGGTGACCACGAAGCCGTCGTCGGGGTCGAGCACGTTGGGCAGCGCGGCGAACGGGATGTAGTCGCCGGTCCAGTCGTTCTCGGGCTTCCAACCGGCCGACGGCAGCAGGCCGTCGTTGCCGGACTTCCGGATCGGGACCTGGCCCGGCGCCTGGTAGCCGATGTGGCCGGCGCGGTCGGCGTAGACCATGTTCTGCGCCGGGACGTCGAACGCCGACGCCGCTTCACGGAACGAGTCCCAGTCGGTCGCCAGGTCGAGCTGGAGGATCGCGTCGGCGGTCGGGGCCGGTCGCAGCGCGGTCCACTGCAGCGCGACCGCGTAGTCCCCGGCGGGCACGCCCGGCGGGTCCTCCCCCACGTCCTCCACCTCCTCCGAGACGTCGGACAGGATCGGGCCGTGCGCGGTCGACCGGACGGTGATCGTGACGTCGTCGCCACCGTCGACCTTGATCGTCTCGGTGCGGCTGCGCAGCGGTCGCCAGCGTCCGTCGTACCGCCACCGGTCGCCCTCGATCCGCTCGAGGTAGAGGTCGCTGACGTCGGGCCCGAGGTTCGTGAACCCCCAGGCGATCTCGGCGTTGTGGCCGATGATCACGCCGGGTACGCCGGAGAACGTGAAGCCCGCGACGTCGAGCGGGCAGGCCTCCGAGATGGTCCGGCAGTGCAGGCCCATCTGCATCCAGACGCCGGGCAGGCTGACGCCGAGGTGCGGGTCGTTCGCGAGCAGCGGCGACCCGGTGACGGAGTGGTCGCCGTCGACGACCCAGCTGTTGCTGCCGATGCCGTCGCCGCGGCCGAGCAGGGACGGCATCTTCGCGATGCCGTCGCGCAGCCGGGTGAGCACGCCCCGCATGTCGGCGGTGTACGGCGGACGCTGGGGGTTGCGGGTGCCGGGCGCGGTGGCGTCCTGCTCGAAGACGTTGTCGACGACCGCGCCCTGGCCGACGATCGGCGCGTGCTCGTCGTAGGGGTACTCCGGGTAGAGCTCGGCGACCTCGGCCGCGCTGTGCCCGGCGAGCGCCAGCACCCGGTCGATCTCGTCGGTCATGTTGCCGCGCAGGTCCCACGCCATCGCCTTGAGCCACGACACGGAGTCGGCCGGCGTCCAGTGCTCGGGCTGGTAGTGCAGGCCGCCGGCGTTGAGGACCGTGTACTCGACGGCGATCTGGCTCGACGAATGGCTGTCGAGGTAGGCGTTGACCCCGTCGGCGTACGCCTCGAGCGCGGCGCGGGTCTCCGGCGTGACCAGCGCCAGCTCCTTCTCGGCGACCCGGCGCCAGCCCATCGTGCGGACGTACTCGTCGCTCTCGAGCGCGTCCTTGCCGAACATCTCGGCCAGCCGGCCGGCGGTCGCGTGCCGACGGACGTCCATCTCGAAGAAGCGCTCCTGCGCGTGCACGTAGCCCTGGGCGCGCATCAGGTCGGTGACCGAGTCGCCGTACAGCTGCGGGATGCCCTGCGCGTCGCGCACCACCTCGACCTTGCCCGCGAGCCCGGGCAGGTCGGTCGACCCCGAGACCTGCGGGAACGGCCGCCGCACCAGCTGCACGGCGGTGATCGACGCGGCGAGCAGCACGATCACCAGGACTCCCGCGACGTACGTCGCGATCCGTGCGAGGCGGGGCCATCCCTGGAACCTCTGCCACGGGCCTGGCCGCTTCTCGTCCGTCATGGTGCTGGTCATTGTGCCGTGTCGTACCATTGGCAGTCGTCCGGGTCGAGTGCCAATTCCTCGCCCGGAAGAGACCTCAGAGGAGACCTGTGCCGACCTACCAGTACGCCTGCACCGAGTGCG
>JAOPXG010000130.1 GCA_025965275.1 Nocardioides sp. | reverse complement strand
CATCGGTCCCGGGAAACACGCATACCCGGTCCGCGCAGTTCCGGGCCGACCCGAACGAGGTCAGTGGTAGGTGACCTTCACCGTGTCGGTCACGGGGACCGACTGGCAGCCGAGCCGGATGCCCTCGGCCAGGTCCTCCGCGTCGAGGACGTCGTTGTGCAGCATCTTCACCTCGCCCTCCAGCAGGCGGATCGCACACGCCGAGCACTCCCCCTCACGGCAGGAGTACGGCGCCTTGACGCCCTTCGACTCCAGGTGGTCGAGCAGCTTGGTGCCCGGCGCCCAGTCGTCGAACGTGTAGTCCTGGCCGTCCAGCTCGACCTCGAGCTTCACCGGGCCCTGCGGCCCGGGGTCCTCTGGAGCCGCCTCGGTCGCCCCGTCCACGACATCGTCGGGGTCGGTCTCGGCGTCCTCGATCTCGTGCTCGGCGACCTCCTTGTCGTGCAGGTCGCCGAACGGGTTGCCCCCGAGCGAGATGAACTTCTCCTGGTGCCGCCGCTCGCGCGGGAACTCCAGCTCCTTGAGCGCGGCCACCGTCATCTTCATGAACGGCGCCGGCCCGCACACGAACGCGTCGTACGACGTGAACGTCGAGGCGAAGGCCTTCATCTGGTCCTGGCTGGGCAGCCCCTGCACGGACTCGAGCCAGTGCACGACGACCAGCCGGTCGGGGTTCTCGCTGGCCATCTCGGCGAGCTCCTCGGCGAAGATCACCGACTGCTCGTCGCGGTTGGCGTAGAAGAGCACGATCTTGCCGGTGCCCTGCTGGAGCGCCGTCCGGGTGATCGAGATGACCGGGGTGATGCCGCTGCCGCCCGCGAAGAGCAGCAGGTCCGCGCTCAGCGACGCCGGGGTGAAGATGCCGCTCGGCGGCAGCACCCGCATCGTGTCGCCCTCGCGGAGGTGGTCGCAGATCCAGTTCGACGCGTAGCCGCCTGCGGTCCGCTTCACGGTGATGGTGAGCGGGCCCCCGCCGACCGGGCTGCTCGACAGGGAGTAGCAGCGGGCGGCGACGCCGGTCCGGTCGCTCGGGACGGCGAGGGTCAGGAACTGGCCCGGCTTGTAGGCGAAGTGCTCCGCCACGTCGTCCGGGACCGCGAAGGAGACCGAGTGCGCGTCAGCGGTCTCCTCGACCACCTCCGCGACCCGGAGCTCGAAGGAGTCGTCCATCGGTGTCAGTACCCGTCCTCGGCGCCGATCGGGACCCGTCCGTCGCGCACCGCCGCCTCGACGCTGGCGATCATCCGCGGGCAGCCGTCCTTGAGGTCGCGGCCGCCGGTACGGCGGGCGAACTCCGGGCAGTCACCGCGCGCCTCGGCGGACCACTGGATCGACGTGTGGTGCTCGCTGTTCTTCTTGACGCCGACCCTGGCGAGGCAGTCGAGGCAGGCGACTTCGACCAGCCGGGCCTGGGTGTAGAGGCGCTGGTCCTCCAGCGTGTCCGAGCTGGTGGGGACGAAGGAGGCCACCTGTCAGGTGCCCGTCATGATCTGGGGCGAGCCCGCGTCGACCGACTCGGCCGCCTCGTCCTCGGCCGCCTTCTGGGCGAGGTTCTCCGCGACCTCCTCCTGCCAGTACTCGTTCGCCTGCGTGGTGTCGACCTCGAACTCGAAGCGGTTCGTCATCTCCGGGTCGACGTCGGCCTGGTCCACGTAGAACTGCTCGTACCAGCGGCGCAGCTGGTAGACCGGCCCGTCCTCCTCGCAGAGGAGCGGGTTCTGCACCGGCACCTTGTTCTTCCAGATGTGCACGTCCTGGAGGAAGCCGCCGCCGAACATCTCGGCGTACTTCTTCGAGATGTACTGCGCGGTCTTGTCGTCGATGCCCTCGGGCTTCTTGACCGTGATGCCGTACTGCAGCGTGAACGAGTCCGGCCCGGTCGGGAGGTGGCAGTTGATCAGGATCACCTCGGTCTCGAAGCCCTTGTAGTCGACCTCGAGCCAGTTGATCATGTACGCCGGTCCGTAGTAGGTCGCCTCGGACTTGAGGAACATCTCGGCGTCGCCGTACCCGCCGGTCTTGTCGGGGCGGCCCTTCGACTCCATGTACTGCGTGGCGACGGTGCCCTCGAACACGTTGCGGAAGCTGGTCGGGAACGAGAAGTGCACGTAGTAGAAGTGCGCCATGTCCACGACGTTGTCGATGAGCTCGCGGCAGTGGGAGCCGACGATCGGCTCGACGGCCCAGGTCCAGTCGGTGTACTCGTCGGTGCCGACGCCGGGCAGCTCCGGCGGGAGGATGTCGAGGTCGGGCTCGGAGCCTTCGGTGTCGTGCCAGACCAGGACCTGGTCGTTGCGGATCACGACGGGGTACTTCTGGGTGCGGGCCCGCAGCGGCACCCGGCGCGCGTAGGGGATCGCCTTGCACTTGCCGTCGCCGCCCCAGCGCCAGTCGTGGAAGGGGCACGCGACCTCGTCGCCCTTGACCGAGCCCTGGGTGAGATCACCGCCCATGTGCCGGCAGTAGCCGTCGAGGACGTTGATGTCGCCCTGGGTGTCCTGCCAGACGACGAGCTTGCCGCCGAACGCCTCGATGCCGTGGGGTTTGCCGTCAGCGAAGCTCTCCTTGAGACCCAGGCAGTGCCAGCCGCGCGCGAAGCGCTCCGGCGGCTTGCCGTGGTCGAGGGCTCTGACATTCGTGACCCTGTCGGTTGCAACGTCACTCATGGTGGACCTCCAGCTCGATCTGGACCAAAACAAGAACAGGTTATAGTTTTTGCGGAGCCGACACCACCGGCACCCCGTACATCTTGCGCGAACCCCGTTCGTGGCAGCGCCACTTCAGGAGAGCAGGAAGCCCATGCACATCGCCCTCACTCCCGACCAGCTGAGTCTGCGGGAGGAGCTGCGCGAGTACTTCGCCGCGCTCGTCACCCCCGAGGTCAAGGCCGGCCTGGCCTCCGCGACCGGCGAGTTCGGCGACGACCTGGTCTACAAGCGGGTGATCCGGCAGCTCGGCACCGACGGCTGGCTCGGCATCGGCTGGCCGAAGGAGTACGGCGGCCAGGCGCGCTCGATGGTCGACCAGCTGATCTTCACCGACGCCGCCGCGGTGGCCGGCGTGCCGATCCCCTACCTGACGCTCAACACGGTCGGGCCGACGATCATGCGCTACGGCACCGACGCGCAGAAGGAGTACTTCCTCCCGCGGATCCTCGCCGGCGACCTGCACTTCTCGATCGGCTACTCCGAGCCCGACTCCGGCACCGACCTCGCGTCGCTCAGGACCCGGGCCGTCCGCGAGGGCGACGAGTGGGTCATCAACGGCCAGAAGATGTGGACGTCGCTGATCCAGTACGCCGACTGGCTCTGGCTCGCCTGCCGCACCGACCCCGACCTGCCGCGCCACAAGGGCCTGTCGATGATCCTGGTGCCGGCCGACTCCCCCGGCTTCTCCTACACCCCGGTGCACACGGTCGCCGGCGTGAGCACCAGCGCGACGTACTACGAGGACGTGCGGGTGCCGGCGTCCAACCTGGTCGGCGAGCTCAACGGCGGCTGGTCGCTGATGACCAACCAGCTCAACCACGAGCGGGTCGCGCTCACCTCGGCCGCGCCGCTGACGTACTCGATCGACCTGGTCCGGCGCTGGGCGCAGGAGACCAAGAACCCCGACGGCCAGCGGGTCATCGACTCCGAGTGGGTGCAGATCGCGCTCGGCCGGGCGCACGCCCGCACCACCGCGCTCGCCCTCATCAACTGGAAGCTCGCGGCCGACGCCGACGCCGGGGTCAACCTGTCCCCCGCCGAGGCCTCCGCGACCAAGATCTACGGCTCCGAGCTGGCCACCGAGGTCTACCGCTCGCTGATGGAGATCGTCGGGCCGAACGCCGGCATCACCGGCGACTCCGAGGGCGCCGTGCTCGCGGGCCGCCTCGAGCGCTTCTACCGCTCCGCCCTGGTGATGACCTTCGGCGGCGGCACCAACGAGATCCAGCGCGACATCATCGGCTACGTCGCCCTCGGGCTCCCCGCCGCGAAGCGCTAGGTCTCGATACACCCGCTCGTTCCTCGCGGGCACTCGACCACCGAAAGGCACGACATGGACTTCCGTTTCACGCAGGAGCAGGACGAGGCCGCCGAGCTGGCCGCCGGGATCCTGGAGGACCGCGCCACCAACGAGCGGCTCAAGGCCGTCGAGGCCGACGGCGACCGCTTCGACCGCGACCTCTGGGCCGAGCTCGGCACCGCCGGTCTGCTCGGGCTCGCGCTGCCGGAGGAGCACGACGGCGCCGGCCTCGGCATCATCGAGCTCTGCCGGGTGCTGGTCGAGGTCGGCCGCACGGTCGCGCCCGTCCCACTGGCCGCGCACGGCCCCGCGTCGCGACTGATCGCCGAGCTCGCCTCCGACGCGCAGCAGCAGCAGTGGCTGCCCGGCGCCGCCTCGGGTGCCACCGTGCTGACGGCCGCCGTGGCCGAGGAGCGCGCCTTCTCGCCGGTCCGGCCCACGACGGTGGCCACGCCCGACGGCTCGTCGTACCGGATCACCGGCAGCAAGGCGATCGTCCCGGCCGGGCCGTACGCCGACGCCTTCCTGGTGCCGGCCGAGACCCCGTCGGGTGTCGGGGTCTTCCTCGTCGAGCCCGGCGACCCGGGCGTCACCGTCGTCGCGCAGACGTTCTCCGACCGGGACGGTGTGGCCCGACTCGACCTCGACGCCGCCGAGATCTCCGCCGACCGGCTCATCGGTGAGACCGACGGCGTGGCCGACCACCGGCTGCGCCAGCTCCTGGTGCTCGCCGCCTCCGCGGAGCAGCTCGGCATCACCGAGGGCGCGCTCAAGCTCACCTCGACGTACGCCAAGACGCGCGAGCAGTTCGGCCGGCCGATCGGCACCTTCCAGGCCGTCTCGCAGCGGCTGGCCGACGGCTTCATCGACGTGCTCGCGCAGCGGCTCGCGCTCTGGCAGGCCGCCTGGCGCGTCCAGGAGGGGCTGCCCGCCGACAGCGAGGTCGCGATCGCCAAGCTGTGGGCGGCCGACGCCGGCCACCGGCTCGCCCACACGACCGTGCACGTGCACGGCGGTGTCGGCATCGACCTCGACGGCGAGGCGCACCGCTACTTCACGAGCGCCAAGCGCTTCGAGTTCCTGCACGGTGGCAGCACCGAGCAGGCGCTGAACGTCGGCCGCATCCTGGCGGCGGAACCGGCCTAGTAGTGGGTCTCGATACGCTCGCTGGCGCTCGCTACTCGACCACCGAGAGGTTCGTCGGTCGAGTAGGCCGCGAGGAACGAGCGGCCGTATCGAGACCACTACGGGTACGCCGATGAACGCGCCCACGGTCCGCGACCAGCTGCTGGCGCGCGCGGGCGACCACTCCCCCGGGCTGCTGTTCGAGGACCGGTCCTGGACGTACGACGAGGTCGTGCGGGAGTCCTGCGTGCGGGCCGCGGTGCTCGAGACGCTGCTGCCGGCCGACGCGCCGCCGCACCTCGGCGTGCTGCTCGACAACGTGCCGGAGTTCTCGTTCCTGCTCGGCGGCGCCGCCCTCGGTGGGCACGTCGTCGTCGGCCTCAACCCGACCCGCCGCGGCGCGTCGCTCGCTGCCGACGTCGCGCGCGCCGACGTGCAGGCGATCGTCACCGACTCGTCGTACGTCGACCTGCTCGAGGGGCTCGACCTCGGGGTGCCGGTGCTGCCGCTCGACTGCCCCGACTGGGGCCAGCTGCTCGAGGAGCACGCCGACGCGCCGGTGCCGGACGCGGAGGTCGGTCCGAACACCCTGCTGATGCTGATCTTCACGTCCGGCACGTCGGGCGACCCGAAGGCCGTCAACGTCACCCAGACGAAGGTCGCCCACCCGGGCCGGTTCCTCTCGGAGCGGTTCGGGCTCGGCCCCGGTGACGTGGCCTACCTGTCGATGCCGATGTTCCACTCCAACGCGATCATGGCGGGCTGGGGTCCGGCCCTCGCGTCGGGTACGACGATGGCGCTGGCCCGGCGCTTCTCGGCCTCGGGCTTCCTGCCCGACGTGCGGCGCTACCGCGCGACGTACGCCAACTACGTCGGCAAGCCGCTCACCTACGTCATGGCCACGCCGGAGCAGCCCGACGACGCCGACAACACGCTGCGGCTGGTCTTCGGCAACGAGGCGAACGACCGCGACATCGAGGGCTTCGGCCGGCGCTTCGGCTGCACCGTCGTCGACTCCTACTCCTCGACCGAGAACGCCGTGATCGTGCAGCGGGTCCCGGAGATGCCGCCCGGCAGCCTGGGCCGGCCGCTCGACGGGGTGAAGGTGCTGGATCCCGAGACGATGGCGGAGACGCCGGACGCGGAGTTCGGGCCGCACGGCGAGCTGCTCAACGCCCAGGCCGCGACGGGCGAGCTGGTCAACACGACTGGCGCGGGCGCGTTCGCCGGCTACTACAAGGACCCCGACGCCGAGTCGGAGCGGATGCGCAGCGGCATGTACTGGTCCGGCGACCTCGCCTACCGCGACGCCGACGGCTTCGTCTACTTCGCCGGCCGGACCGCCGACTGGCTCCGCGTCGACGGGGAGAACCTCGCGGCCGCGCCGGTGGAGCGGATCCTGCTGCGCCACCCGGCCGTCGAGGAGGCCGCGGTGTACGCCGTGCCCGATGACGCGGTCGGCGACCAGGTGATGGCCGCGCTGGTGGTGCGCGACGGCCTCGACCCGGCCGGCCTCGAGGAGTTCCTCGCCGCGCAGCCGGACCTGTCTCCCAGGGCCTGGCCGCGGTTCGTGCGGGTCGTCGACACGCTGCCGCGGACCGCGACCAACAAGGTGCTCAAGCGGTCGCTCGCGGCCGAGGGACCGGTCGCCGGCGACGGCACCCTCTGGACGCGTGAGGCCCGCGGCACGTCGTACCGTTGACGCCGTGGCCGACTGACCTCAGGGCGCGGGCGACGGCTGCGTGTCCGCGTCGGTGAACGGCGTGCCACCGCCGAAGCCGTCGCTGACCTGGGCGAGGTCGAGGACCCGGTACGGCGCCGCGCTGCTCGTCGCCCGCGTCCGCAGCGCCGCCAGCGGCACCTCGGCGCGCGACGCGACGACGACCAGGTTGCCCAGCCGCCGGGCGCGCAGCGTGGCCGGCTCCGCCGTGAGCAGCAGCTCGGGGAACGACGTGCGGACCGCGGCGACGACCCGCCGGGTCCACCCGAACGGCGCCCGGTCGGTGAGGTTCAGCACCAGGAGCCCGGCCGGCTCGAGCACCCGCGCCACCTCGGCGAAGAACTCGGTGGTCACCAGCTCCGGGGGCACCCGGGCGTCGGCGAACGCGTCGAGCACGACCAGCTCGACGTGGGCGTCCCTCAGCGCGGCGATGCCGGAGCGCCCGTCGACCGGACGGACCTTGATCCCGCTCTGCCGCGGCAGCGGCAGCTCGACGCGGACCCGCTCGGTGACGTCGGCGGCGGGTTCGAGCACGATCTGGGGCGAGCGCGGCCGCAGCGTGGCGACGTACCTCGGCAGCGTCATGGCGGCGCCGCCG
Source organism: Nocardioides sp. (assembly GCA_025965275.1). Taxonomy (GTDB): domain Bacteria; phylum Actinomycetota; class Actinomycetes; order Propionibacteriales; family Nocardioidaceae; genus Nocardioides. The sequence goes on along the minus strand of JAOPXG010000130.1, from coordinate 20,887 downwards.
ATGTGCACGACCCGAACGGGGTCGCCCGGCCTCCCCCACGCGTCGACGACGTCGGCGAGCCGGCGGACGTACTCGAACTCGATCCGCGTCGGGTCGTCGAGGTCGACGTGCGACTGGTTCATCCCGGCCATCCGGAGGACGAAGGTGCCCGGACGGTCGCCGGGGACGATCTCGGTGTCTTCTGGGTCGTCGCCCCCCGCGCTCACGCTGATAGCCTCCCACCTGCCAGTCGAACCACCTCGGTGGTCAGGGAACCCGGTGAGAGTCCGGGACTGACGCGCAGCGGTATGGGTGACGGGCGGGACACGCCGAGGGCGACCTCGACAGCCACTGGATCGGTGATCCGGGAAGGCGTCCCGTGCCGGTCGAACCCGAGTCCGAAGACCTGCTGGCTCCGACGACAACGGTCGTCGGGACCCGCGGGCTCCGCGCACGAGCCCCTGACCGCGGAGGACCTCGTGTCGACCACCACCCGAAACCGTCGTGACCTGTGCCCGGGCGTCTTCCGCCCGTGGCCCGCCGAGGACGGCCACCTCGTCCGGCTGCGCGTGCCCGGAGGCCAGCTGGCGTCCGGGGCGCTGGCCGCGCTCGTCGAGGTCGCCCGCGCGCACGGCGACGGCCGCGTGCACCTCACCGGCCGGGCCAACCTGCAGCTGCGCGGCCTCGGCGACGTCTCGCCCGCCGTGGTCGACGCGATCGAGGCGACCGGGCTGCTCCCCTCGCGGACGCACGAGCTGGTCCGCAACGTGATGGCGTCGCCGCTGACCGGCCGCGTGGGAGGGCGGGCCGACGTCCGGCCGGTCGTCGCGGCGCTGGACCGGCTGCTGTGCGCGGACCGGGCGCTGGCTGCTCTGCCCGGGCGGTTCCTCTTCGTGCTCGACGACGGTCGCGGCGACCTGGCCGACCGATCCTGTGATCTCGGGCTGGTCGCGCTCGACGACGGCCTCGCCCAGCTGCGGGTCGGCCCGTCCTGGGGAGCGGTGGTCCCACTGGCTTCGGCCGCCGCGTGTCTGGTCGGGCTGGCGCGGCGCTTCCTCGACGTACGAGGTGAGGGGCCGGAGGCGCCCTGGCACGTCGCCGAGCTGCCTGTGCCGCTGGTGGAGCCGACGCCACCGGATCGCCGCGCTCTCGTCGTCTCGCCGCCGATGCCGTACGGCATCGTCCCCGGCGGGTGCCACGTGGAAGCGCCGGACGGCGTGGTCGACCCGGCCTCCGTCGCGGACGCCGTGGTGGTCACCCCGTGGCGCGGCGTCCTGGTGACGCGATGACGACGCCGCAGCGGCCGCCGCGGCGCTACGCCTACGTCGACGACGGGCCGGCGATCTACGTCGACTCGTTCGCGACCATCCGCCGGGAGGCCCGGCTCGACCGGGTGCCGCCCGACGCCGAGAAGCTCGCCGTCCGGATGATCCACGGCTCCGGCCAGGTGGACCTCGTCGACGACCTCGTCGTGCACCCCATGCTCGCCGGGGCCGCGCGGGCCGCGCTGATGACCGGCGCGCCGATCCTCGCCGACGCCCGGATGGTCGCCATGGGCGTCACCGCCGGCCGGCTGCCGGCCGGCAACGAGGTGCACTGCTTCCTCACCGACGAGCGGGTCCCCGGCCTGGCTCGGGCATGGAGCACGACGCGTACGGCGGCCGCGGTCTCGCTGTGGGAGCCCCACCTCGACGGCGCCGTGGTGGCGATCGGCAACGCCCCGACTGCGCTCTTCCACCTGCTGGAGATGCTCGTCGACGGCGCCCCGAGACCGGCCGCGATCATCGGTTGCCCGGTGGGCTTCATCGGCGCCGCCGAGTCCAAGTCGGCACTGGCGTCGTTCGCCGTGGACCACGGCATCGACATCCCGTTCGTCACCGTGCGCGGGCGCCGCGGCGGCTCCGCGATGGCGTCGTCCGCCGTCAACGCACTCGCCCAGGAGGAGGAGTGACCGGGCGGTTCTACGGCGTCGGCCTCGGGCCCGGCGACCCGGAGCTGGTGACCCTGAAGGCGGCTCGGCTGATCGCGGCGGCGGACGTCGTGGCCTACCACGCGGGCGTCGGCAAGCAGTCGAACGCGCGGCGGATCGCGGCGTCGCTGATCCCCCCGGGCGCCGTCGAGGAGGAGCTGCGCTACCCGGTCACCACCGGCAGCACCGACCACCCGGGTGGGTACCCCGGCGCGATGGCCGACTTCTACGAGGAGTCCGCCGCCCGGCTCGCCGTCCACCTGTCGGCCGGGCGCACGGTCGTCCTGCTGGCCGAGGGCGACCCGCTGTTCTACGGCTCGTTCATGTACATGCACGACCGGCTGGCGGAGCGGTACCCGACCGAGGTGGTGCCGGGGGTTCCGGCCTTCGCGGCCGCGACCGCCTCCGTCGCGTCGCCGCTGGTGCGGCAGACCGACGTGCTGACGATCCTGCCCGGCACCCTGCCCGAGCCCGAGCTCGCCCGCCGGCTCGCGGACACCGACGGCGCGATCATCATGAAGCTCGGCCGGACCTTCCCCGCCGTACGACGGGCGCTCGAGGCCGCCGGCCGGCTGGAGCACGCGGTCTACGTCGAGCGGGCCTCCATGCCGGCCGAGCGCTGGCTGCCGGTCGCCGACGTCGACCCCGCGACGGTGCCGTACTTCTCGCTGATCGTGGTCTCCGGCGACTCGGTCGGCGGCGACCGTCGGTCTGCGGTTTGGTCCCAAACCGCAACATTTCCGGCTGAAAACCTGCGGTTTGGGACCAAACCGCAGCCCTCGGAGCTGCTGGTGGTCGGGCTGGGACCCGGCCCGGAGGAGTGGGTGACGCCCGAGGTGACGGCCGCGCTGGCCGAGGTCGACCACGTCGTGGGCTACGCGCCGTACGTCAACCGGGTCCCCCAGCGGGCCGGGCTGACCCGGCACGCGTCGGGCAACAGCGTCGAGCTGGACCGGGCCCGGTTCGCACTCGGGCTGGCGCTGCGGGGCGAGCGGGTCGCGGTCGTGTCCGGCGGCGACGCCGGGGTGTTCGGGATGGCGGCGGCGGTCTTCGAGGCGGCCGAGGACACGGCGTACGCCGGGGTCGCGGTGCGGGTGCTCCCCGGAGTGAGCGCCGTGCAGGCGGTCGCGGCCAAGGCCGGTGCGCCGATCGGCGCGGACTTCGCGGTGGTCAGCCTCTCCGATCGGCTCAAGCCGTGGTCGGTGGTCGAGAAGCGGCTGGTCGCGATCGCCGAGGCCGACCTGGTGCTCGCGATCTACAACCCGGCGTCACGGTCGCGCACCGAGCAGGTGGTGCGGGCCCAGAAGCTGCTGCTCGAGCACCGTCCGGCCGACACGGTGGTCGTCGTCGGGCGCGACGTCGGGCGGGCCGAGGAGTCGCTGACGGTCACGACGCTGGCCGAGCTGGACGCCGGGTCGATCGACATGAAGTGCCTGCTGATCGTCGGGGCGTCGAGCACCCGGGTCAGCCCCACCGGCGCGGTGTGGACGCCGCGGTCGGTGGGCTGACCAGGAGCGGACCTACTTGGCGGCGTCCGTCATGCACTTCGTCATGTCGTCGGTCACGATCGACTGGAGGGCCTCCTGGTCCTCGTCGCTCGCCTCGTAGTCCTTGTGGCCGTCGGCGATCGCCTGCAGGCCCACACCCCCCATCCAGACCATTTTCCGACGATCTCTCACCGATGACGGCCGGCGGAGTACAGCCAGGACTCCCCGCCGTCGCCGGCCAGGGCACGGCCGACCAGGATCACCGCCGCCTGCCGGAGCCCGGCCGCCTCCACCCGGTCTGCGATGTCGCCGACGGTGCCGCGCAGCACCAGCTCGTCGGGCTGGGAGGCGCGATAGGCCACCACGACCGGGCAGTCGGCGCCGTACTCCCCCACGAGCTCGGCCATCACCTCGCGGGTCCGGGTGATCGCGAGGTGCAGCACCAGCGTCGCGCGGGTGGCCGCGAACGCCGCGAGCGACTCGGTCTCGGGCATCGCGGTCGAGCGCGCCTGCGCCCGGGTCAGCACCACCGACTGCGAGACGAGCGGGACGGTGAGCTCGCGGCCGACCAGGGCGGCAGCGGCGGCGTACGCCGGGACTCCGGGGGTGACGTCCCACGGCACCCCGGCCGCGTCGAGCCGTCGCGTCTGCTCGGCGACCGCGGAGTAGACCGACGGGTCGCCGGAGGTGAGGCGTACGACGTCCTTCCCGGCCGTGTCCGCGGTGACCAGCTCGTCGACGATCCGGTCGAGGTCGAGGTCCTGGGTGTCGACGAGCCTCGCGTCGCGACGGCAGTGCGCGAGCACCGCGGCGTCGAGGTAGGTGCCCGGGTAGAGCACCACGTCCGCGGCGGCCAGCATCGCCGCCGCCCGCAGGGTGATCAGGTCGGCCGCGCCCGGGCCGGCGCCGACGAAGTGCACGGTCATGGCTTGCTCCAGCTCCATTGGGTGACGGCGCGGGCGGGCGTCCAGCCGCTGAAGGAACCGATCGGCGCGGCGTGCTCGACCGAGAGCCGGGTCAGCTCGCCGCCGCGGGCGCCGTACGCCGTGGCCAGCAGCGACTCGGTCTCCAGCGTCACGCCGTGCACGACGAGCCGGCCGCCGGGCGCCAGCCGGTCGACGCAGGTGTCCAGCAGTCCGGGCGCGGTCGCTCCACCCCCGACGAAGACGGCGTCGGGTGCGGGCAGGTCGGCGAGCGCGTCGGGCGCCCGTCCGTGCACCACCCGCAGGGTGGGTACGCCGAGGCGCCCGGCGTTGCGGCCGATCCGTCCGGCGCGCTCGGGGTCGGACTCGACGGCGATCGTCCAGCAGCGCGGGTGGGCGCGCATCCACTCGATGCCCACCGAGCCGGCGCCGGCGCCGACATCCCAGAGCAGCTGGCCCGGCTGCGGAGCCAGGCGCGCCAGGGCGCTGGCGCGCAGGTCGCGCTTGGTCAGCTGGCCGTCGTGCTCGAAGGCGTCGTCCGGCAGGCCCGCCACCCACGACGCCACGACCGGTCCGCGCAGCTCGAGGGCGACCACGTTGAGCGCGGGTACGCCGTCCGGCGGTCGCGCCGACCACGTCGCGGCCGTGCCCGCGCGGCGGGACTCCTCGATGGTGCCGAGGTTGCCGAGCACGGTCATCGCGGTGTCGCCGTACCCCGCCTCCGTCAGCAGGCCGGCCAGCTCGGCGGGCGTGTGGGCGCCGGAGGACAGCACGATCACCCGGTGGCCCGGCGCGAGCGTGCGCAGCACGGCGCGGGGGTCGCGGCCGACGACCGAGACGACGTCGAGCGACTCCGACGGCCACGCCATCCGGGCCCGGGCCAGCGCCACGGACGAGAGCGCCGGCTCGATCCGCACGGCACCGTCACCGAGCAGGGCGATCAGCGTCGAGCCGATCCCGGAGACGAGCGGGTCCCCCGAGGCGAGCGCGACGACGTCCAGCCCGGCGTGCCGCTCCAGCAGTGCCGGCAGTTTGTCGCGCAACGGCGAGGGCCACGGCTCACGGACCACGTCGAGGGTGTCAGGCAGCATCGCCAGGTGCCGGGCGCCACCCAGGATCACGTCGGCGGTCAGCAGCCGCCGCCAGCTCGCCTCCGGCACGCTGGTCCAGCCGTCGGCGCCGATCCCGATCACGGTGATCAGCGGCTCGCGGTCGTCGGGGCTCGGCACGGGGCAAGACCCTAGCCGTACGATTCCGCGGTGCTCACCGCCACCGATCCGCTGCCCACGCGGCCGGCCCGGGTGCTGGTCGCCGGGGTGAGCGGATCGGGCAAGACCACCCTCGCCGGTCGGATCGGTGCGGTGCTGGGCGTGCCGCACACCGAGATCGACGGGCTCTTCCACGGCCCGGACTGGACGCCACGGCCCGGCTTCGAGGCGGAGGTGGACGCCTTCACCGCCGAGCCGTCGTGGGTGACCGAGTGGCAGTACTCCAGCGTCCGGCCGCTGCTCGCCGAGCGTGCCGACCTGCTCGTCTGGATCGACCTGCCGTTCCGGGTCGTGTTCCTCCGCGTGCTGCGACGGACCCTGCGCCGCCGGCTGCGGCGCGAGGAGCTGTGGCACGGCAACGTCGAGCCGCCGCTGCACACGTTCTTCACCGACCCCGAGCACATCGTGCGCTGGTCGATCAGCACCCGGAAGCTCTACCGCGACCGGATCCCGGCCCTGGTCGTCGCCCACCCGCAGCTGACCGTCGTACGGCTTCGTCGGCGGCGCGACGTGGACCGCTGGCTCCGCGACGTGCTGCAGCCGCTAGCCTGACCAGCGGCACGAGGTGCCCCGACGCCCGCAACGGCCGAGGGGAGAATCTGGGAAGCCGGTGAAAGTCCGGCACAGGCCCGCTGCGGTAACCCACGGCTCCGAGCACGGAGACCTGGGAAGTCCGAAGACCGGCCTCGCGCCACGCATCATCCGATGTCCGTTGGCGAGCGAGCGGGAGCCTCTCATGCCACAGCAGTTTCCTTTCAGCGCCGTCGTCGGCTCCGACGACATGGCCCTGGCCCTCATCCTGACGACGATCTCCCCCGAGGTCGGCGGCGTGCTCGTGCGCGGCGAGAAGGGCACGGCGAAGTCCACGATCGTGCGGGCGCTGGCCGCCGTGCTGCCGCCGGTCGAGGTGGTCGCCGGCGACCGGTTCTCGACCGACCCGGCCGACCGGGCGCCGCTGTCGCCGGACGGCCCGTTCGCCCCCGACGCCCCGACCGAGTCCCGGCCGGTACGGCTGGTCGAGCTGCCGGTCGGCGCCACCGAGGACCGGGTGCTCGGCTCGCTGCACCTCGAACGCGCGCTCTCGGAGGGCAAGGCGGAGTACGAGCCCGGTCTGCTCGCCAAGGCGCACCGCGGCATCCTCTACGTCGACGAGGTCAACCTCCTCCACGACCACCTCGTCGACCTGCTGCTCGACGCCGCCGCGATGGGCCGCTCGACCGTGGAGCGCGACGGGGTCTCGGTCGAGCATGCGGCGCGCTTCGTGCTCGTCGGCACGATGAACCCCGAGGAGGGCGAGCTCCGCCCGCAGCTCCTCGACCGCTTCGGGCTGACGGTCGAGGTCGCCGCACCGCGCGACCCCGCACTGCGGGTCGAGGTGGTGCGCCGCCGGATGGCGTACGACGCGGACCCCGACGCCTTCGCCGCGCGCTGGGCCGAGGACGAGCGGGCGCTGACCGACCGGATCCGCGCCGCCCAGAAGCTCGTCGCCGGCGTCGAGCTGTCCGACGCCGCGCTGCTCACCATCGCCGAGCTGTGCGCGGCCTTCGACGTCGACGGCATGCGCGCCGACATCGTCACCGCCCGCACCGCCGTCGCCCACGCCGCCTGGCACGAGCGGTCGGAGGTCACCACCGAGGACATCCGCGCCGCCGCCCGGCTGGCGCTCCCCCACCGTCGCCGGCGCAACCCGTTCGACGCACCTGGGCTCGACGAGGACCTGCTCGACGAGGTGCTCGGGGACGACGAGCCGGAGCCCGAGCCGGAGCCGCCGGGTGGAGGTGGTGAGTCGGTGGTTGAGGAGGTTGCGCAGCAACCGTCTCGAAACCCCGACGAGGGGGGTTCCGGCGAGCGAGCGGGCGGCGGGGGTTTCGAGACAGGCCCTGGCGGGCCTTCCTCAACCACCGAGGGGTCCGGCGCGACGTACCGCCCGCAGCTCTTCACCGTCCGCGGCACCGGCGCAGGAGAGGCCGGGAAGCGCAGCCGGGCGATCACCGAGAACGGTCGCCGGGTCGGGGCTGGCGTCGGCGGACGCGGTCCGATCCACCTGACCGAGACCGTCCGCGCCGCCGCGCCGCACCAGGTCGCGCGAGGCCGGACGTCGGGCCGGCTGCGGTTCCGCTCCGCGGACCTGCGGGTGGCGACCCGGGAGGGCCGGGAGTCCAACCTGGTGCTCTTCTGCGTCGACGCCTCCGGGTCGATGGCCGCGCGCCGGCGGATGGAGCAGGTGAAGGCCGCGATCCTCTCGCTGCTGCTCGACGCCTACCGGCGCCGCGACAAGGTCGGGCTGGTGACCTTCCGCGGCGACACCGCCGACCTGGCGCTGCCGCCCACCCACTCGGTCGACATCGCCGCCGCCCGGCTCGAGCGGCTGCCCGCCGGAGGCCGGACCCCGCTCGCCGAGGGCCTGCTCGAGGCGGCCCGGGTGCTCGACCTCGAACGCATCCGCGACCCACGACGCCGGCCACTGCTCGTGGTCGTCACCGACGGCCGGGCGACCAGCGGACCCGGAGCCGTCCACCGCTCCCTTGCGGCCGCGGACCTGCTGGCGAGGGCGGGCGTCGACAGCCTGGTCATCGACTGCGAGAGCGGCCCGCTGAGGCTCGGTCTCGCGGCGACCCTGGCCGAGCACCTCCGGGCCGAGCACGTGCCGATCGGCGAGGTCAGCGCGGAAGCCCTGACCGCCGCGATCCGCGGGCGGGCCGCCTGATGCCGCAGGGACAGCCGCTCGCCGTACCCGACGACGGGCTCACCACCCGGCAGCGCCGCACCCGTCCGCTGCTGATGGTCCACACCGGCGACGGCAAGGGGAAGTCGACCGCCGCCTTCGGTCTCGCGATCCGCAGCTGGAACCAGGGCTGGGACGTCGGCGTCTTCCAGTTCGTGAAGTCCGCCAAGTGGCGCATCGGCGAGCAGACCGTGCTCGAGCGGCTCGGCGAGCTGCACCGGCAGACCGGCGAGGGCGGCCCGGTCGAGTGGCACAAGATGGGCGCCGGCTGGTCCTGGTCGCGCAAGGCCGGCGAGGCCGACGACCACGCGGCCGAGGCGGCCGAGGGCTGGGCGGAGGTGAAGCGCCGGCTCGCCGCGGAGACGCACGACCTCTACATGCTCGACGAGTTCACCTACCCGATGCAGTGGGGCTGGGTGGACGTGGACGACGTCGTCGAGACGCTGGCGAATCGGCCCGGACGGCAGTACGTCGTCGTCACCGGACGGCGCGCGGACCCACGGCTGATCGAGATCGCCGACCTGGTCACCGAGATGGCGAAGGTCAAGCACCCGATGGACGCGGGCCAGAAGGGCCAGCGGGGCATCGAGTGGTGACACCGCTCCCCCGGGTGGTCATCGCCGCGCCGGCCACCGGGCAGGGCAAGACCACCGTCGCCACCGGGCTGATGGCCGCGCTCACCCGCGCCGGTCACGTCGTCAGCGGGCACAAGGTCGGCCCCGACTACATCGACCCGGGCTACCACGCGCTCGCCTGCGGGCGCCCGGGCCGGAACCTCGACCCCCACCTGGTCGGCGAGGAACGGATCGTGCCGCTGCTCCTGCACGGGGCGGCCGGAGCCGACGTCGCCGTCGTCGAGGGCGTGATGGGGCTCTACGACGGCAAGGTCGGCGGGCAGGGCTTCGCGTCGACGGCCCACGTCGCCACGCTCACCCGCTCGCCGATCGTCCTCGTCGTCGACATCTCCCGCTCGTCGCGGTCGATCGGCGCGGTCGTGCACGGCATGGCGACCTACGACCCGGACGTCGAGATCGCCGGCGTCGTCCTCAACCAGGCCGGCTCGCCCCGGCACGCCGCCGAGGTGGCCGACTCGATCGACCTCCCGGTGCTCGGCACGATCGGGCGCGACCCGGACCTCGCCGTCCCCTCCCGGCACCTCGGGCTGGTGCCCGCCGCCGAGCGGGACGAGGCGCGGCACGCCCTGGACACGCTGGCCGACCGGATCGCCGAACTGGTCGACCTCGACGCGGTGCTCGCCGTGGCCCGCTCCGCGCCGGACCTGGACGGCGATCCGTGGGATGCCGTGGGCGCCTTGGGTGGTTTCGAGGCTCGCTTCGCTCGCACCTCAACCACCGGGGATGGACCTGTCGTCGCGGTGGCGGGGGGTCGCGCGTTCACGTTCCGGTACGCCGAGACGGAAGAGCTGCTCCGGGCGGCCGGCTGCACTGTCGTGGGGTTCGATCCGATGACCGACGCGTGCCTACCCGACGGGACCGCGGGCATCTACCTGGGTGGCGGCTTCCCCGAGGTGCACGCCCGCGAGCTCACCGGCAACGTGGTGCTCCGGCGCGAGCTCGCGGCGGCGATCGGGGACGGCGTCCCGACGGTGGCCGAGTGCGCCGGGCTGCTGTACCTCTGCTCGTCACTGGACTCCTCTCCCATGGTCGGGGCCATCGACGCGGCCGCCGCGATGACCGAGCGGCTGACGCTGCGCTACCCCACGATGACCGCGGCCACCGACAACCTGCTGACCCGCGCCGGCGAGCAGGTGACCGGCCACGAGTTCCACCGCACCCAGGTCGCGCCGTACGCCGGCGAACACCCGGCGTGGACCGTCGACGGGCAGGACGTCGGGTTCACGTCGCCGACCCTGCACGCGTCGTACCTCCACACGCACTGGGCCGGCCACCCTCAGCTGGCACAGCGGTTCGCGGAGGCCGTGCATGGATGAGCCACTGCGCCACCACGGCGACGTCGAGGCCCGCGGCGCCGATCTCGACCTCGCCGTCAACGTGTACGCGGGGCCGCGCCCGGCCTGGCTCGACGATGCGCTGAGGCAGAGCCTCGACGAGGTCGGCGACTACCCCACCGCCGCCCGGGCCGAGGCCGCGGTCGCCGCCCACCACGGGAGACCGACCGACGAGGTCCTCGCGACCGCCGGCGCGGCCGAGGCGTTCTCGCTGGTCGCCCGGCTGCGGCCGTGGCGACGGCCGGTCGTGGTGCATCCCCAGTTCACCGAGCCCCATGCCGCCCTGCTGCAGGCCGGCCACGGCGTCACCGAGGTCCACTGCCGCGAGGCCGACGGGTTCGCGCTCGACCCCGACGACGTCCCGGGCGATGCCGACCTGGTCGTCGTCGGCAACCCGACCAACCCGACCGGCGTCCTCCACGCGGCAACCGTCGTACGGCGCCTGCTGCGTCCCGGTCGGCTGGTGGTCGTCGACGAGGCGTTCATGGACGCCGTGCCGGGCGGGCCCGAGTCGCTGGCGGGCGTCAGAGCCCAGTCCCTGCTGGTGATCCGCAGCCTCACCAAGCACTGGGGCATCCCCGGCGTCCGTGCCGGCTACCTGCTGACCGACCCGACGACGGTTGCCGAGCTTCGCCGCGGCCAGGTGCCGTGGTCGGTGTCGACGACGGCCGCCGCCGCGATGGTCGCCTGCACCACTCCCGAGGCGACCACGGAAGCCCACCGACGAGCCGAGGTGATCGCCGGCTGGCGGCGCCACCTCGAAGAATCCCTGTCAACGCAAGGGATCCGGCACGTTTCCTCGTCCGCGCCGTTCGTGCTGGCGCAGGTCGGTGCGGGCGTCCACGGCAGGCTGCGCGACGCCGGGATCGCCGTACGACGGGCCGACACGTTCCCCGGTCTCGACGCGTCCTGGGTGCGGATCGCCGTCCGACCGGAACCTGCGACCGACCGTCTGCTGGAAGCCCTGTCGCAGCGGTCCGCCGATGCCCTAGGCTGACGCCGCGGGCACGAGGAAGCCGGTGGGAATCCGGCACAGTCGCGCTACTGTGACATCGCCTCCGAGGCATTCGAGGAGCGGTGAAGTCAGACCCGAAGGTCCGCTTCCACCCATTCGAACAGGGACGCACGTATCCCTGAGGAGGACACATGTCACAGGCTCCTGCCACCCCCGCAACCACCGTCGAGATCCCCTCGATCCCCCTCGCCGAGATCGCGCCGTGGGCGCTCTTCTTCGGACTGCTCGCGGTCCTGGCGCTCTTCTTCCTCAGCGCCGAGCAGGGCGCGTTCTCGGTCCTGTCCGGCACGGCGATCCACGAGTGGGTCCACGACGGCCGGCACCTCCTCGGCTTCCCCTGCCACTGACAGGCGAGGCCGCCATGACCGCACGAGCCCTGCTCGTCCGGGGGCTGCTCGTCGGCCTCCTCGCCGGCTTCGCCACCTTCCTGGTCGCCTACCAGGTCGGCGAGCCGCACGTGGAGACCGCGATCGCCCTCGAGGAGGCAGGCGCCCACGCGCCCGCCGCTGACCACACCCACGACGAGGCCACCGCGGGCCATACCCATGAAGAACACGGCACCGTCGTCTCCCGGCACAACCAGCGCACCTGGGGCCTGCTCACCGGCTCGCTCGCCGTCGGCCTCGCCCTCGGCGGCATCGTCGCCCTGGTGTCCGCCGCGACCGTCGGCCGGATGGGCCGGATGACACCCGGCCAGTCGACGGCGACCATCGCGCTGATCGGCTTCGTGTCGTACGCGCTGGTGCCGTTCCTCAAGTACCCCGCCAACCCACCCGCGGTCGGCAACGGCGACACGATCGGCGCCCGCACCGGCGACTACTTCGCGTTCGTGCTGATCTCGGTGGTCGCGGCCGTGCTGTGCACCCTGCTGGCCCGACGGCTCTGGCGCCAGCTCGGCACGTACGCCGCGGTGCTCGCGGGCGTCGGCGCGTACGTCGTCGTGGTCACCGTCGCCGGCCAGCTCATGCCGACGGTCAACGAGGTGGGCGACTTCCCCGCCGACGTGCTCTGGTACTTCCGCCGGGCCTCGCTGATCACGCTCGCCACCCTGTGGGCGGCGATCGGCATCGGCCTGACCGGGCTGGTCGGTGCGCTCCACCGCCGCGAGACCGCCACCACCGAGCGCCGTGCGCTCGCCGCCAGCCTGTGATCGCGCCGCCGTCCCTCCACGTCGCGGCCGCGGCCACAGAGCGCCTGGCCGCCCTGGCGACACCTCCGGGTGCGCTGGGGCGGCTCGGTGACCTCGCGGTCTGGCTCGCCGCCTGCCAGGGCGAGGTGCCCCCGCGCGAGCTCACCGAAGTCCGCCTCGTCATCTTCGCCGGCGACCACGGCGTCGCCCGGCACGGCGTCTCGGCGTACCCGCCCGAGATCACCGCCGCCATGGTGCGCACCTTCCTCACCGGACGGGCCGGCGTCTCGGCGCTGGCCCGCGCGCACGGGGTACAGGTGCGGGTGCTCGACCTGGGCGTCGACGACGACCTGGCCGGGGTGCCGGACGCCGTACGCCGGTTCAAGGTGCGCCGCTCCTCGGGGGCGATCCACCTCGAGGACGCCCTCACCGAGCGGGAGACCCTGTACGCGCTGGACGCGGGCGCGACCATCGCCCGCGAGGAGATCGCCGCCGGCGCCCAGCTGCTGCTCAGCGGGGACATGGGCATCGGCAACACCACGCCCGCGGCGGCCCTGGTCGCGGCGGGACTCGGGCTCCCGGCGTCGGAGGTCACCGGCCTCGGCACGGGCATCGACGCGCCGACGCTGGCGCACAAGCAGCGGGTCGTGCAGCAGGCGCTGGACCGCGCGGGCGAGCGCACGGCCGACCCGGTCGAGACCCTGACCGCGCTCGGCAGCGCCGACCTGGCGGCCAGCACCGGCTACCTCGCCGAGGCCGCGCGCCAGGGCGTGCCGGTGCTCCTCGACGGGCTGATGGCGGTCGCGTGCGGGCTCACCGCCGACCGGATCGAGCCCGGCGCGGCCGCGTGGTTCGCGGCCGGGCACCGGTCGACCGAGCCGGCCCAGTCGCTGACGCTGGCGAAGCTCGGCCTCGAGCCGGTGCTCGACCTGGGTATGCGCCTGGGCGAGGGCAGCGGTGCGGTGGCCGCCGTCCCCGTGCTGCGCAGCGCCGTGGCCCTGCTGCGCGACGTCGCACTGCTCAGCGAGCTCGGTGGCTGACGCCCTCCGGCTCGCGGTCGGCACCCTCACCGCCGTCCCGGTCCGCGCGCCGACGCGCGTAGACCGGGGCACCGCCCGGGGCGCGATGCTGCTGGCCCCGCTCGCGGTGCTGCCGCTCGGCGTCCTGGTCGCCGCGATCGTCTGGGCCGGCGGCGCCGTCGACCTCCCACCACTCGCGGTCGCGTTCGTCGCGATCGGCGCGCTGGCCGCGGGCTCCCGGGCGCTGCACTGGGACGGCCTCTCGGACACCGCCGACGGGCTGACCGCGTCGTACGACGCCACCCGCTCCCTGGAGGTGATGAAGTCCGGCACCAGCGGCCCCGCCGGCGTCGTCGCCACCGTCGTCGTGCTCGGCGTCCAGGTCGCCGCCCTGACGGCGTACGTCGGACCGGCGACTGACGCCCTCCTCGCCGGGGCGCTGGTGTGCCTCTCCCGCTGTGCACTCTGGATCGTCTGCTGCACGCGCGTGCCCGCCGCGCGGCCCGACGGGCTGGGCGTCACCTACACGCGCATGATCCCGGTGCCCGTCGCGGTGGTCGGCGGGCTGCTGCTATCGGTGGTCGGTGGCCTCGTGGTCCTGCTGCTGGTGCGGCGCACCACCCGGCGCTTCGGTGGCGTCACCGGCGACGTGTTCGGCGCCGCGATCGAGCTCGCGCTGGCGACGACGCTGCTCGCGTGGTCATGGCGCTAGTGGTCACCACCGGAGGTTCCGCGCGTGCCCCGCACCCCCCCGGGCACGCACCTCGCGGCGTTGCCCTCGCTCGCGGGACGATCAAGTACGGCTTCGCGCCGGCGCCTTGCGACGCACGCACCCGGAGCACGGGTCACCCCCGATGAACCTCCAGCGGCAACCACTAGAGCTTGAGCACCCGACCGGCGACCACCAGGTGCACCTCGTCGCAGGCCGCCGCGAACCGCTGGTTGACCGTGCCGAGCAGGTCGCGGAAGAGCCGTCCCGAGCGGTGCTCGGGCACCACGCCGAAACCGACCTCGTTGGTCACGATCACGACGTCGTCGCCCATCGACCGGACGGCGGCGTCGACCTCCTCCTCGACGTAGGCACCGACGTCCTCGGTGCGGGCCTCCCACATTGCGGCGTCGTCGACGAACCGGGTCAGCCAGGTGCCGAGGCAGTCGACGAGCACCGGCCCGCGGCGCCTCAGCGCATGGACCAGGTCGCCGGTCTCGAGCGTCGTCCACGATGCCGGCCGGCGTGCCTGGTGGGCCGCCACCCGAGCGGCCCAGTCGGCGTCGTCGCGCACCGGCCCCGGTGCGACGTAGGTGACCTCGTCGTACGGCGCCAGCAGCGCCTCGGCGTGCGTGGACTTGCCGGACCGGACTCCCCCGGTGACCAGGACCTTCATCGATGACCTCCCTGGGACTGATCCTCGGTTACGCGGCGGACGCCGTGCTCGGCGACCCGCGACGGTTCCACCCGGTCGCCGGCTTCGGCCGGACGGCCGCCGCGCTGGAGCGGGTGACGTACGCCGACCGCCGCGGCGCGGGTGTCGTGCACGTCGCGGTGCTGGTCGGCGGCGCCACCGTGCTGGGCACCCGCGGCATCCCGACCGCGCTCGCGACGTGGGCGGTGCTCGGCGGTCGGTCGCTGGACCGCGAGGCGGCCGCGGTCGAGGCGCTGCTCGACTCCGGCGACCTGCCGGGCGCGCGGCAGCGGCTGACCCACCTCGTCGGCCGCGACACCAGCGCGCTCGACGAGAGCGAGATCGCCCGCGCGGTGATCGAGTCGCTCGCCGAGAACACGTCCGACGCGGTGGTCGCTCCCCTGGTCTGGGGCGCGGTCGCGGGGGTGCCGGGACTGCTGGCCCACCGCGCCGCCAACACCCTCGACGCGATGGTCGGCCACCGCAACGCCCGCTACGAGCGGTTCGGCTGGGCGGCGGCGCGGCTCGACGACGTCCTCAACCTGCCCGGCTCGCGGCTGACCGCCCTGCTCGCGGTCGCACTCGGTGGCAACCCGGGCGAGGCGTGGCGCACCTGGCGCCGCGACGCGGCCGGCCACCCGAGCCCGAACGCCGGCCCGGTCGAGGCGGCGTTCGCGGGCGCGCTCGGCGTCCGGCTCGGCGGCGTGAACACCTACGGCGACCGGGTCGAGGACCGCCACGTGCTCGGCGACGGCCGCGCACCGACGCGTCACGACATCACCCGCGCCCGTCGCCTGGCTCGGCGGGTCGGCTGGGGCGCGCTCGCTGCCGTCGTACCCATCGCGCTGCTGCGTCGACGTCGCTGACCGTCTCGACGCCCGGAGGCGCGGGTGGTCGGCGTACGACGACGACCGGGATGCCGAGCGCGGCCGCGGCCTGCATCTTGGGCCAGGTGTGGTCGCCCCCGGAGTCCTTGGTCACGAGTACGTCGCTGCCGTGCCGCTGCATCAGCGCGAGCTCGTCCTCGTAGCGGTAGGGCCCGCGGTCGAGCAGCAGCTCCCACGTGACAGGCAGCGCCACCTCCGGCTCGTCGACCACCCGCGCCAGCACGGCACGGTGCGCGAGCGGGCCGGTGAAGCGGCCGAGCTGCTGGCGGCCGACGGTGAGGAACGGCCGGTCCCCCAGGCCGGCCGCCGCGGCCGCGGCCTCGTCGTGGCCGCCGACCCAGTGCCAGTCGCCGCTCCAGCCCGGGCGCTGCAGCCGCAGGAGGGGTACGTCGGTGCACGCGGCCGCCGCGTGGGCGGAGATCTGCGCCGCGAAGGGATGCGTCGCGTCGACGACCACGTCGTACGACGCGGCCGCGGCCCGGAGTCCCTCGACGCCGCCTAAGCCTCCGATCCGCACGCCGCCGACGGGCAGCCGGGGCCGCTCCACTCGGCCCGCGAGCGACGTGGTCACGTCGACGCCGTCGGCGACCAGCGCTGCGGCGAGGGCCCGCGCCTCCGCCGTGCCCCCGAGCAGGAGCACCTTCATCGGGTCGCTCCCGGAGGGAGGACGGGCAGGTCGGGCGCGCCGTCGCGCGCCAGCGCGTGCAGCGCCGCGACGTCGAGGTGCTCCTCGACCAGGTCGGCGAGCAGGTCGAGGCGCCGTTCCCGAGCCGCCGGGAAGCTGACACCCGACGGTGTCCAGCCGGGCAGCGCCCCGGCGAGGTAGGCGGTGCGGGTCGTGTCGTCCTCGAGGCTGCCGTGCACCATCGTGCCGAACACCTGGCCCGACCGGGGCTCGCCGGTGACCCGGCCGTGGTGGATCTCGTAGCCGGCCGGTGCGTGCGTGCGCAGCACCTTCTCCGGCGTGAACTCGGTGCGCACGTCGAGCAGCCCGAGGCCGGGCACCGTCGCGGGCTCGCCCTCGACGCCGTACGGGTCCGCGATCTCGCGGCCGAGCATCTGGAATCCGCCGCAGATGCCGAGCACCGGCCGGCCGGCCGCGACGTGCCCGGCGATCGCCCGGTCGAGGCCGCGCTCGCGCAGCCAGGCCAGGTCGGCCACGGTCGCACGGGTGCCGGGCAGCACCACCAGGTCGGCGTCGGAGAGAGCCCGCGGGTCGGCGGCGAAAACGACATCCAGGCCGGGCTCCAGGCCGAGCGCGTCGACGTCGGTGAAGTTGCTGATCCGCGGCAACCGCACCACCGCGACCTTGCGCGTGCCCGCGTCGCCGCGCGCACGCCGGCCGTCGAGGTCGAGGGCGTCCTCGGAGTCGAGCCACAGGTCGGGGTGCCACGGCAGCACGCCGTACACCCGCCGGCCGGTGAGCCGCTCCAGCTCGGTGAGCCCGGGCTCCAGCAGGGACACGTCGCCGCGGAACTTGTTGACCACGAAGCCCGCGATCAGCCGCTGGTCGTCGGGCTCGAGCAACGCGACGGTGCCGAACATCGCCGCGAAGAGCCCGCCCCGGTCGATGTCGCCGACCACCACGGTCGGCAGGCCGGCGTGGCGGGCCAGGCCCATGTTGACGTAGTCGCTGCTGCGCAGGTTGATCTCCGTCGGGCTGCCCGCGCCCTCGGCCACCACCAGCTCGTAGCGCGACGACAGGTCGTCGAAGGCGTCGTACGCCGCGGCCGCGAGGTGCCGCCGTCCGTCGACGAAGTCGCGCGAGCTCACCTCACCCGCCGGCTGGCCCATCACCACGACGTGGCTGCGCCGGTCGCTGCCGGGCTTGAGGAGCACCGGGTTCATCGCGGCCTCGGGCTCGGCGCGGGCGGCCAGCGCCTGGATCCACTGCGCCCGGCCGATCTCGGCACCGTCAGTGCACACCATCGAGTTGTTGGACATGTTCTGCGCCTTGAACGGCGCCACCCTCACCCCGGCGCGCGCGAAGGCACGGCACAGGCCGGTGGTGAGGATGCTCTTGCCCGCGTCGGAGGTGGTGCCGGCGACGAGCAGCCCGCTCACGACGGCCGTCGCAGGAGGTAGACGTCCATCACCCAGCCGGCCTCGGCGCGCACCCGAGCGCGCGCGGCGTCGATGTCCGCCCGGACGTCACCGACCCGGCCGGCCACGAGTGCCTCGGACGTCGTGCCGAGGTTGGCGCCCCACCAGATCGTCCAGTCCTCGAGGTCGTCGAGGTCGAGGGTGCGGTTGAGCATCACGACGATGTTGTCCTGGCCCTGCGCGACCGCCTTGCGCAGCCGGCGCCCGGTCGTCACGTGCACGGGCCGGCCGACCTCGTGCAGCACGATCCGGTGCCGGGCGGCCAGCAGCTGAGGCGCGCTGATGCCGGGGACCACGTCCACGTCGAGCTCCACCCGCTCGGCCAGCGCGTCCACCAGCCGCAGCGTCGAGTCGTAGAGCGACGGGTCTCCCCAGACCAGCAGCCCGACGTCGCCGGGATGCTCCCGGAGGGCCGCGGCGTACGACGCCACCCGCGCCTCGTGCCACGCGCGCACGGCCGCGGGGTAGTCGGCCGGGTCGTCCCGGTCGCGCTGCGGGTCCTCGATCACGACGACCGGCGGGTCGCCGTACTCGCGGCAGATCGCGGTGCGTACGTCGAGCAGCGGGTCGTCGTCGGCCTTGGCGAACGCGAGCACGTGGTCGACCGACCGCAGCGCCGCCGCGGCCTCGGCGGTCACGTGCTGCGGCCCCATGCCGACCCCGATGACGCGGAGCCGTCTCACGCGGGAACCCGACCGTGGGTCGAGCAGGTTGCGCAGCAACCGTGTCGAGACCCCCGCAACTGACGCAGGGCGCTCGGGTGCAGGGGTCTCGACGACGCTCGCTGGAGCTCGCTGCTCGACCAACGGGGTGCCCTCATCCGCGGTCCTCCAGGTCGCCCTCGAGGTCGAGGTAGACCTGCTGCATCTGCGCCAGCACATCGGCGTCGGGCTCGGCCCAGAGTCCCCGGTCCGCGGCCTCGTGCAGCTTCTCGACGATGCCGCGCAGCGCCCAGGGGTTCGACTTCTTCATGAACTCCTGGTTGGTCTCGTCGAGCACGTACTCCTTCGCGAGCGCCTCGTACATCCAGTCGTGGACGACGCCTGTGGTCGCGTCGAAGCCGAAGAGGTAGTCGACGGTCGCGGCCAGCTCGAAGGCGCCCTTGTAGCCGTGCCGCTGCATCGCGCCGATCCAGCGCGGGTTGACCACGCGGGCCCGGAAGACCCGGTTGGTCTCCTCCTGGAGCGTGCGGGTCCGTACGGCGTCCGGCGTGGTCGAGTCGCCGACGTACGCCTTCGGGTCGCTGCCGGTCAGCGCGCGGACGGTGGCGACCATGCCGCCGTGGTACTGGAAGTAGTCGTCGCTGTCGGCGATGTCGTGCTCACGGGTGTCGACGTTCTTGGCCGCCACCTTGATCCGCCGGTAGTTGGCGCGCATGTCGTCGGCCGCGGGCGCGCCGTCGAGGTCGCGGCCGTACGCGAAGCCACCCCACGCCGTGTAGACCTCGGCCAGGTCCTTGTCGTCGCGCCAGCTCCCGGATTCGACGACCTGGAGGATGCCTGCGCCGTACGACCCCGGCTTGCTGCCGAAGATCCGCGTCGTCGCCCGCCGTTCGTCGCCGTGCTCGGCGAAGTCGGCCTGCGCGTGCGCCCGGATGTAGTTGGTGTCGAGCGGCTCGTCCAGCGCGGCCACCAGCTGCACGGCGTCGTCGAGCATCGCCACCACGTGCGGGAACGCGTCGCGGAAGAAGCCCGAGATCCGCACCGTCACGTCGATGCGCGGGCGCCCCAGCTCGTCGAGGGGTACGACGTGCAGGTCGCGCACCCGACGCGAGGCTTCGTCCCACTCGGGACGCACGCCGAGCAGTGCGAGCACCTCGGCCACGTCGTCGCCGGAGGTGCGCATCGCGCTGGTGCCCCACACGCTCAGGCCCACCGACTCCGGGTAGTCGCCGGTGTCCTCGAGGTAGCGCTGCACGAGCGAGTCGGCCATCGCGACGCCGGTCTGCCACGCGAGCCGCGACGGGATCGCCCGGGGGTCGACGGTGTAGAAGTTGCGCCCGGTCGGCAGCACGTTGACCAGGCCGCGGAGCGGCGACCCCGAGGGCCCGGCGGCGATGAAGCCGCCGTCGAGTGCGTGCAACACGGCGTCGAGCTCGTCCGTCGTCCGACCGAGGCGCGGCACGACCTGGGCCGCGGCGAAGCGCAGCACCCGCTGCACCTCCGGGTCGTCGTGGACCGTGTCGGCGGCGTCGACCGACCAGCCGGCGTCCTCCATTCGCTGCACCAGGTCACGCGCCTGCTGCTCGATCGCGTCCACAGCGGTCGTGGACTCCGAGTTCTCCTTGAGGCCGAGCGCCGCACGCAGGCCAGGGACCGACGCCGTCTCGCCGCCCCACACCTGCGAGGCACGAAGGATCGCGAGCACCAGGTTGACCCGGGCGTCGCCCTCGGGTGCTTGGCCGAGGATGTGCAGCCCGTCGCGGATCTGGGCGTCCTTGATCTCACACAGCCAGCCGTCGACGTGGAGGATGAAGTCGTCGAACTCCTCGTCGTCCGGCCGCTCGTCGAGCCCGAGGTCTCGGTGCATCTCCGCCGCGTGCATCAGCTGCCAGATCTCGCCGCGGACGGCGGGCAGCTTGGCGGGGTCCATCGCCGCGATGTTGGCGTGCTCGTCGAGCATCTGCTCGAGTCGCGCGATGTCGCCGTACGACTCCGCCCGCGCCATGGGCGGGATCAGGTGGTCGACGATCGTGGCGTGCGCACGCCGCTTGGCCTGCGCCCCCTCCCCCGGATCGTTGACCAGGAAGGGATAGATCAGCGGCAGGTTGCCGATCGCCGCGTCGGTGGCACAGGCCGCGGAGAGCGCGGCGTTCTTGCCGGGCAGCCACTCCATCGAGCCGTGCTTGCCCAGGTGCACGACCGCGTGCGCGCCGAAGCCGCGCTCGAGCCAGCGGTAGGCGGCGAGGTAGTGGTGGCTGGGGGCCAGGTCGGGGTCGTGGTAGATCGCGACCGGGTTCTCCCCGAAGCCGCGCGGCGGCTGGATGAGCAGGACCACGTTGCCGGCCCGGA
>JAOPXG010000019.1 GCA_025965275.1 Nocardioides sp. | reverse complement strand
TTAGTACTGCTCGTCCTCGACGAAGGCGTCGTCGTCGTCATCGCCGTACGCCGCGAGAGCGGCGTGCGGGTCGAAGCCGGGCGCGCTGTCCTTGAGGGACAGGCCCATCTCGACCAGCTTGGCCTTGACCTCGTCGATCGACTTCGCACCGAAGTTGCGGATGTCGAGCAGGTCCTGCTCCGAGCGGCTGATGAGCTCACCCACGGTGTGGATGCCCTCGCGCTTGAGGCAGTTGTAGGAGCGGACGGTCAGCTGCAGGTCCTCGACCGGGAGGGCGAGGTCGGCAGCCAGCTGCTCGTCGACGGGCGACGGGCCGATGTCAATGCCCTCGGCCTCGACGTTCAGCTCGCGCGCCAGGCCGAACAGCTCGACCAGGGTCTTGCCGGCCGAGGCGATCGCGTCGCGGGGACGGATCGACGGCTTGGTCTCGACGTCGATGACGAGCTTGTCGAAGTCCGTGCGCTGTTCGACACGGGTGGCCTCGACCTTGTAGGTGACCTTCATGACCGGGCTGTAGATCGAGTCGACCGGCATCCGGCCGATCTCGTTGTCCGCGCCCTTGTTCTGGACGGCGGACACGTAGCCGCGGCCACGCTCCACGACCAGCTCCATCTCCAGCTTGCCCTTGTCGGACAGCGTGGCGATCTTGAGGTCGGGGTTGTGGACCTCGACGCCGGCCGGCGGCGCGATGTCGGCGGCGGTGACGTCACCGGCGCCCGACTTGCGCAGGTACATGGTGACGGGCTCGTCGTGCTCCGAGGAGACCACGAGGCCCTTGAGGTTGAGGATCATCTCCGTGACGTCTTCCTTGACGCCCTCGATGGTCGAGAACTCGTGGAGGACGGTGTCCACCTTGATGCTCGTGACCGAGGCACCGGGGATGGACGAGAGAAGGGTGCGGCGCAGCGAGTTCCCGAGCGTGTAGCCGAAGCCAGGCTCGAGCGGCTCGATGACGAACCGCGAACGGAACTCGTCGACGGTCTCTTCCGACAGAGTGGGGCGCTGTGCGATAAGCACTTGTTTTTTTCCTTTCCGAGCCCACCCGCTATTTGACGGGCTCGAACTGCAGAGTTGACGGAAGGCAGATCCACCGGCTGCTCCGCCCCAGACCCGGGGGTCTGGAGGCGGAGCGCCCAGTGGGGGTCCACGGGGGCGAAGCCCCCGTGTGGTTACTTCTTCGAGTAGTACTCGACGATGAGCTGCTCCTGGACCGGGAGGTCGATCTGGGCCCGGACCGGGAGCTGGTGGACGAGCACGCGCATCCGCGACGGGATCGCCTCGAGCCACGCCGGAACGTGGCGCTCGCCGTGGGTCTCACGAGCCACGATGAACGGCGTCATCTCGAGCGACTTCTCGCGCACGTCGATCACGTCGTGGGCGGTGACCTGGAAGGACGGGATGTCGACCTTCTTGCCGTTCACCTTGAAGTGACCGTGCGAGACCAGCTGGCGGGCGTGGCGGCGCGTGCGGGCGAAGCCGGCGCGGTAGACCACGTTGTCCAGGCGGCACTCGAGCAGCTGGAGCAGGTTGTCGCCCGTCTTGCCCGAACGGCGCGAGGCCTCGGTGTAGTAGTTGTGGAACTGCTTCTCGAGGACGCCGTAGGTGTAGCGAGCCTTCTGCTTCTCACGAAGCTGGAGGAGGTACTCGCTCTCCTTGATGCGTCCACGGCCGTGCTGGCCGGGGGGGTACGGGCGACGCTCGAAAGCCTGGTCGCCACCAACGAGGTCGACACCGAGGCGGCGCGACTTCTTGGTCATGGGGCCGATGTAACGGGCCATCAGTCAGTCTCCTGTTCTCGCGTGTCGGGTCAGACGCGCCGGCGCTTGGGCGGGCGGCATCCGTTGTGGGGCGTGGGCGTGACGTCCTGGATGGTGCCGACCTCGAGGCCGATCGCACCCAGGGACCGGATCGCCGTCTCGCGGCCCGAACCCGGACCCTTGACGAAGACGTCGATCTTCTTCATGCCGTGCTCCATCGCCCGACGACCGGCAGCCTCGGCTGCCATCTGAGCGGCGAACGGGGTGGACTTGCGCGAGCCCTTGAAACCGACGGTGCCGGCCGAGGCCCACGAGATGACCGCCCCGGTGGGGTCGGTGATCGTGACGATCGTGTTGTTGAACGTGCTCTTGATGTGGGCTTCGCCCAGAGCGACGTTCTTCTTCTCCTTGCGGCGCACCTTCTTGGCGCCGGCCGCGGTGCGGCTCTTGGGAGGCATGCAGTTATCTCCTGAAGTAGCTGGTCTGGTTGGTGATCAGAAAGCGTTCGGTGGTCGAGTAGCAGTTCGCGAGGTACGAGCGAACGGCGTATCGAGACCTACTTGGCCTTCTTCTTGCCGGCAACCGTGCGCTTCGGACCCTTGCGGGTACGGGCGTTGGTCTTGGTGCGCTGACCGCGGACCGGGAGGCCCTGGCGGTGACGGCGTCCCTGGTAGCTGCCGATCTCGATCTTGCGGCGGATGTCTGCCTGGACCTCGCGACGGAGGTCACCCTCGATCTTGAAGTTGGCTTCGATCGCGTCGCGGAGTTTGACCAGCTCGTCGTCGCCCAGCTGGTGGACGCGCAGGTCGGGGTTGACCCCGGTCTCCTGCAGGAGCTGCTGGGAACGGGTACGGCCGATGCCGTAGATGTAGGTGAGTGCTATCTCGATGCGCTTGTCGCGCGGGAGGTCCACACCGACGAGGCGTGCCATGTGGCGGTTCCTTACGGTTGTTCGCAGCGGTTTCGGTCGTGACGCGTCCCGGCCTCGTGTGTCCGGGCTCCGGCCGTCTGCTCCGGAGGTGTTTCGCCCGTCGTACGACGGGCTAAGCGATCACGTTGTGATTTGTTCAGTTGTGCTTGCTACCTGGGCTGGAATCAGCCCTGGCGCTGCTTGTGACGCGGGTTCTCGCAGATCACCATGACGCGGCCGTGGCGACGGATCACCTTGCACTTGTCACAGATCGGCTTGACGCTGGGCTTGACCTTCACGGAGGGAGGTCCTTTCGGCTGTGGTTACTTGTAGCGGTAGACGATCCGACCCCGGGTGAGGTCGTACGGCGAGAGCTCCACCACCACGCGGTCCTCGGGGAGGATCCGGATGTAGTGCTGGCGCATCTTGCCGCTGATGTGGGCGAGAACCTTGTGCCCATTGCTCAGCTCGACGCGGAACATGGCATTCGGCAGGGCTTCCACGACGGTGCCCTCGATCTCGATCACGCCTTCTTTCTTCGGCATGTCCTCCACAATCTGTTGCTTGCTTGTCTACCGTTTGGTGCACTGGCCACCGGATCGGTCCGGAGGACAGCTGGCCCGGGAACCTCCGTCACCCGAGGGCGACGGTGGACCTCGTACGGCCGCTCCGGGATCCTCATCCCAGGCGCACGACCGAACGCCCTTGCGAGCGATTCGGATGTGTCCTGGCAGCCGCGAGGCGCCACGAAGCAGACCCACGTTGGGCCGACACGCCAGTTTACGCGGAAACCGC
This sequence comes from Nocardioides sp., assembly GCA_025965275.1. Classification (GTDB taxonomy): domain Bacteria; phylum Actinomycetota; class Actinomycetes; order Propionibacteriales; family Nocardioidaceae; genus Nocardioides. The sequence continues at coordinate 4,251 of JAOPXG010000019.1, read as the reverse complement.
CCCGAAACACGAATCCGGTGCGGGCCGCCTCCGGCTCAGCCCGCGAGGAGCCGGAGCGTCTCCTCGCGAGCAGGCGCGGAGCCGGCCTCGGTGCCGACGAACGCACCCGCGACGGGGTGCACCATGACCTCGTCCACGCCGTACGTCGCCGCCAGCTCGGCGATCCGGGCGCGGGCCCGGTCGGGGGCGCCGATCACCCAGCGCGACGCCATCGACTCCATCAGCTCGAGGTGCGCCGGCGGGAGCTCGATCTTCTCGGCCTCCTCGACCAGGCGCTGGGGCTGGAGCTCTCCCCCGGTCCGCAGCGTCAGCATCGCCTGGAGCTGGGGCAGCGCCAGGCGCTGCGCCTCCTCGTCGGTCTCGGCGACGGCCACGTTGACGGTCAGGAAGGTGCGCGGCTCCGCGAGCTCGGGCGAGGGGCGGAAGGTCGAGCGGTAGAGCTCGAGGGCCTCGGCCGTCCCGCTGCCGGAGAAGTGGTGCGCGAAGACGTACGGCATGCCCTTCTCGGCGGCCAGCCGGGCCGAGTAGTCGGAGGAGCCGAGCAGCCAGATCGTCGGCACCGAGCGGGCGCCCGGGGTCGCCTTGAGCGGGTAGGTGCGGCCCTGGAGGGCCAGCCCGACGCCGTCCGGCTCCATCATGGCGAGCACGTTGTCGACGTACTCCGGGAAGTGCGTGACGGCCTCGTCGTCCACTCCCCCGGCACCGTGCCGCAGCGCGTAGCTCGTGACCGGGTCGCTGCCCGGCGCGCGGCCGATGCCGAGGTCGATGCGGCCTGGGAAGGCCGCCTCGAGGAGCGCGAACTGCTCGGCGATCACCAGCGGAGCGTGGTTGGGCAGCATCACGCCGCCCGAGCCGACCCGGATCCGCGAGGTCGCGCCGGCGATCAGTCCGATCAGCACCGGCGGGTTGGTGGCCGCGACGGCCGGCATGTTGTGGTGCTCAGCGACCCAGTAGCGCTCGTAGCCCAGCTCGTCGGCGGTGCGGGCGAGGGAGAGGGACGCGCCGAGCGCGTCCCTCGTGCTCTGGTCGGTCCGCACAGGCACCAGGTCGAGGACGGAGAGAGTCGGACGGCGTTCGCTCACTCCTCTTCCAACCACCGGCAGCCCCGGGGCTATTCCTCCGGAGCACGCAGCGAGGAGGTCTTGTCCTCGATCTCCTCCTCGGTCATCCGCGCCGCGGCGTACAGGCTCAGCCCTGCCGTGACCGCGAGGGTCACGACGATGACGCCGAGGCTGACCAGCGCCGAGATGTCCGGGACGTGGAGGGGCTCGCCGCCGTTGATGAACGGCAGCTCGTTCTCGTGCAGCGCGTGGAGGACGAGCTTCACACCGATGAACGCGAGGATGAACGCCAGCCCGAGCGACAGGTAGACCAGCCGCTTCAGGAGGCCGCCGAGCAGGAAGTAGAGCTGCCGCAGGCCCATCAGGGCGAAGACGTTGGCGGTGAAGACGAGGTAGGGCTCCTGGGTGATGCCGAAGATCGCCGGGATCGAGTCGAGCGCGAACAGCAGGTCGGTCGTGCCGAGGGCGATGATCACGATCAGCATCGGAGACACCACCCGGGCGCCGTTGACGCGGTACCAGAGCTTGAGCCCGCGGAACTCGTCGCCGACGTTGAGGTGCGACTGGGCGAACTTCACGACCCGGTTGTCCTCGGGGTGCTCGTCCTCGTGGCTGCGGTAGCTCTTGACCAGGGAGACCGCCGTGTAGACCAGGAAGGCGCCGAACGCGTAGAAGACCCAGCTGAAGTTCTCGATGAGCTGGTAGCCGAGGGCGATGAAGATCGCGCGGAAGAGCAGGGCCAGCACGATGCCGACCATCAGCGCCTCCTGCTGGTACTCCCGGGGCACCCTCAGCGCGGCCATCAAGATGATGAAGACGAAGAGGTTGTCGATGGAGAGGGAGTACTCCGTCAGCCAGCCGGCGTAGAACTGCACGCCGTAGTCGTGGCCGTGGCCGATCCAGATCCAGGCGCCGAACGCGACGGCCGCGCCGACGTACACGCTGAGCGCGACCGCGCACTCCCGCATGGTGGGCTCGTGCGGGTCACGCGCGATGACGACGATGTCGAAGGCCAGCACCGCCACGGTGATGGCGATGGTGATGGCCCATTCGAGGGTGGAGATCTCCACGGGTGCAGCTCCTGCAGTTGAGGGGACGACGGAACGTCAAAGGTCTCTTCCGCCACCGGACAGGTGACCTGCGGGCCCGGAGCGCGAAACGATCTCACGCTCGTGCTGACGAGCCGGCAGCGAAGGAATACTCCCCTCTGCGAGGCCCATCCTGTCACACGGATCAACGGCCGCCGAACGGGACCCCGAGCGCGGACAGCGCGGCTTCCCCACCGTCGAGGGCCGTCAGCACCCAGGTGCCCTGGGGCGTGAGGGTGAAGGTGTGCTCGACGTGCGCGGCCCAGCTGCCGTCGTCGGTCACGACCGTCCAGTCGTCCTCGAGGAGGGTCGTCTCCTTGGTACCGAGCGTGACCATCGGCTCGACGGCCAGGGCCAGGCCCTCAACCAGCTTCGGACCCTTGCCGGGCCGCCCGAAGTTGGGCACGTTCGGAGGCTGGTGCATCTCGGAGCCGATGCCGTGGCCGGTGTAGTCCTCGAGGATCCCGTAGCGGCCGGCGCCGCGGACGTGCCGCTCGACGGCGTGGGAGATGTCGGTGACCCGGCCGCCGAGGTGGGCGGCCGCGATCCCGCGCCACATCGCCTCCTCGGTCACCCGCATCAGCTCGGTGACCTCGGGAGGTACGGCGCCGACGGCGACGGTGATCGCGGCGTCGCCGTGCCAGCCCGCGACGATCGCGCCGCAGTCGATCGAGATGACGTCGCCGTCGGCCAGCACCCGGTCACCCGGGATGCCGTGCACGACCTCGTCGTTCACGGACGCGCAGATCGACCCCGGGAAACCGTGGTAGCCCAGGAAGGACGGTGTGGCGCCCGACGAGCGGATGTTGTCCTCGGCGATCGCGTCGAGCTCACCGGTGGAGATGCCGGCGCGGACGCTATCGCGGAGCAGCTCGAGGGTCTGGCCGACGACCAGACCGGCGCGGCGCATGCCGTCGATCTGGTCGGGCGTCTTGATCTCGATGCCGCGGTCGAGAAGTCCCACAGGTCGCTTCCAATCTTCCGAGGTCTCGACACGCCGGTCGACACCGTCAGCGGATCCGCTGCTGCGTCTCCGCTCAGGATTCTGGGAGGACGTCCAGGGCTTCGAAGATCCGGTTGGTGACCTCGGTGACTTCGCCCATGCCGTCGACCTCGACCACGATGCCGCGCTGCTGGTAGACCTCGATCAACGGCTCGGTCTGCTCGACGTAGAGCTCCTGGCGACGCCGGATGACGTCCTCGGTGTCGTCGGCGCGGCCCTCGACCTGGGCGCGCTGGAGCAGCCGGCTGACGATCTCGTCCTGGTCAACGGTGAGGCAGACGACCGCGTCGAGCCGGTGACCGGTGAACTTGATCATCCCGTCGAGCTCCTCGACCTGGGCGAGGGTGCGCGGGTAGCCGTCGAGCAGGAAGCCCTGGGCCGCGTCGTCCTCGGCGATCCGGTCGCGGACCATCGCGTTGGTGACCTCGTCCGGGACGTAGTCACCCGCGTCCATGTAGCGCTTGGCCTCGAGGCCGAGCTCGGTCTCCGCCGAGACGTTGGCCCGGAAGATGTCGCCGGTCGAGACGGCCGGGATCGACAGCCGCTCGGCGATCACCTTGGCCTGGGTGCCCTTGCCGGCACCAGGAGGGCCCATCAGGATGATTCTCATCAGCGCAGGAATCCTTCGTAGTTGCGCTGCTGGAGCTGGCTCTCGATCTGCTTCACCGTGTCGAGCGCGACTCCCACCATGATCAGGATGGAGGTGCCACCGAACGGGAAGTTCTGGTTGGCGCCGACGATCGCGATCGCGACCAGCGGGACCAGGGAGATCAGGGCGAGGTACAGCGAGCCCGGCAGCGTGATGCGGGACAGGACGTAGTTGAGGTATTCCTCAGTCGGCTTGCCCGCCCGGATCCCGGGGATGAAGCCGCCGTACTTCTTCATGTTGTCCGCCACTTCCTCCGGGTTGAAGGTGATGGCGACGTAGAAGTAGGTGAAGAAGATGATCAGCGCCGCGTAGAGCGCCATGTACAGCGGGTGGTCCCCCTTGACCAGGTACGTCGAGATGAACGTGGACCACTTGGAGTTGCCGGCGAACTGCGCGGCCATGGCCGGCAGGTAGAGCAGGCTGGAGGCGAAGATGACCGGGATCACGCCG
>JAOPXG010000062.1 GCA_025965275.1 Nocardioides sp. | reverse complement strand
ACCGTCACCTCGTCTGCGACCTGCCCTCCCGCAGCCGTCGCGTGCACGACGGAGATGGTCGGCTGGGCCGGGCCGCCGAGCGGGGCGGCCTGCTCGTCGTCCCCGCACCCGCCGAGCAGGGTGAGGGCCAGCAGCGTCGTCCCGAGGAGTTGTCGCATGTCCATGGGACGGTAGCCGCTCAGGCACGGTTCCGCCCATGGCAGGCTGCGACCGTGCCCCGCTTCACCCGCGCCGAGCTCGAGTCCTTCCGCGACGCCCAGGTGCCCGACCTGGTCGGGCCCGATCTGAGGCTGCTGTTCGTCGGGATCAACCCGGGGCTGTGGACCGCGGCGACGCAGACCCACTTCGCCCACCCGGTCAACCGGTTCTACCCCGCACTCTTCGAGGCCGGGATCATCACCGAGCCGATCAGCCCGTCGGCCGGGATGACGGACGACGACCGCGACCGGCTGCGGAGCCGCGGCATCGGCATCACCAACATCGTCCGCCGGGCCACCGCCAAGGCGTCCGAGCTGACCGACGAGGAACTGCGCGCCGGCGGCGTCGATCTCGAGGCCACGGTCCGCCGTACCGCGCCGAAGGTGGTCGCGATCGCCGGCATCACGGCGTACCGCACCGCCTTCGCCCAGAAGAAGGCAGCGCCCGGCCGCCAGCCCGAGCCCTTCGCCGGCGCGCAGCTCTGGATCGTGCCGAACCCGAGCGGCCTCAATGCCCACGAGACCGTGCACACGCTGGCGGTCGCGTACGGCGCGGCCGCGCGAGCGGCGGGCGTGATCTAGGCGGGGAAGATCTGGTCCTTGCCGAGCACGGTCAGCCCGTCCTCGACCACGAACCCGCGGGCCAGGTCGGCCGCGAGGTCGACGCCGATCTGGCCGCCGGCCGGGACGATGACGTTCTTGTCGAGGATGGCGTTGCGGACGATCGCGCCCGGGCCGACGTACACGCCGTTCATCAGCACCGACCCCGTCACCTCGGCGCCGGCCTCGATGCGCACGGCGGGCGAGAGCACCGACCGCTTCACCTTGCCGCCGGTGACGACGACACCGGGCGAGAGTACGGCCTCGTCGGCGCGCGGCTTCTCGCCGGCGGACCCCTGCACGAGCTTGGCCGGCGGCTGCGGGCCGTAGGAGGTGTAGATCGGCCACTCGAAGTTGTAGAGGTTGAAGACCGGCAGCGGTGACACGACGTCCATGTGGGCGGCGTAGTAGGAGCCGAGGGTCCCGACGTCGCGCCAGTAGCCGCGGTCGCGGTCGGTCGAGCCCGGCACGTCGTTGTCCTTGTAGTCGTAGACGGCGGCCTGCTGACGGCGTACGAACGACGGCACGATGTCGCCGCCCATGTCGTGCTTGGAGCCGATCTCGGAAGCGTCCCGCCGCACCGCCTCGACCAGCGCGTCGGCGTCGAAGACGTAGTTGCCCATCGAGGCGAGCACCTCGCCGGGGCTGTCCGGCAGCCCGGCCGGGTCCTTCGGCTTCTCCAGGAAGTCGCGGATCTTCGACGGGTCGTCGGGGTGCACGTCGATCACGCCGAACTGGTCGGCCAGCTCGATCGGCTGCCGGATCGCAGCCACCGTGCAGGCCGCGCCGCTGTCGCAGTGTTGGGCGACCATCTGCGAGAAGTCCATCCGGTAGATGTTGTCGGCACCCACCACGACCACCGTGTCGGGCCGCTCGTCCTTGATCAGGTTCAGCGACTGGTAGATCGCGTCGGCGCTGCCCAGGTACCAGTGCTTGCCGACCCGCTGCTGAGCCGGCACCGGCGTCACGTAGTTGCCGAGCATGGTCGACATCCGCCAGGTCTGGGAGATGTGCCGGTCCAGGCTGTGCGACTTGTACTGCGTCAGCACGACCACCTTCAGGTAGCCGGAGTTCACGACGTTCGACAGCGAGAAGTCGATCAGCCGGTAGATTCCGGCGAACGGCACCGCAGGCTTGGCGCGGTCGGCGGTGAGCGGCATCAGCCGCTTTCCCTCTCCTCCCGCGAGGACTATCGCGAGGACACGCTTCCGGGACGTGAGAGTCATGGCCACACGCTAACGGCAGGACGAGTAGGTTCGGGAGCGTGCGAGTCGACGTGCTGTCCCGCGAATACCCACCGGAGGTGTACGGCGGCGCCGGCGTGCACGTGGCCGAGCTGGTCCGGGCGCTGCGCGCCCGCGACGACATCACGACCCACGTGCACGCGTTCGGGGCGCTGCGCGACGAGGACCTGACCTCGTCGTACGCCGACCTCGCTGAGCTGTCGTCCGCCAACGCCGCCCTGCGCACGCTCGGGGTCGACCTCGCGATCGCCGACGGCTGCGCCGGCACCGACCTGGTCCACTCGCACACTTGGTACGCCAACTTCGCGGGCCACCTCTCGTCGCTCCTGTACGGCGTGCCGCACGTCGTGTCGGCCCACTCGCTCGAGCCGCTCCGGCCGTGGAAGGCCGAGCAGCTCGGCGGCGGCTACGCGATCTCGTCCTACATCGAGAAGACGTCGTACGAGGCGGCGGCGGCGGTAGTCGCGGTCTCGGCCGCGATGCGCGACGACGTGCTCGCGGCGTACCCCGCGATCGACCCGGCCCGGGTGCACACCATCCACAACGGCATCGACACCACCGACTGGCGCCCGAACATCGACCCCGACCGGGTGCGCGCGCTCGGCGTCGACCCGGACCGGCCGTCGGTGGTCTTCGTCGGCCGGATCACCCGCCAGAAGGGGCTGCCGCTCTTCCTCCGCGCGGTCGCGCAGCTGCCGCCCGAGGTCCAGATCGTGCTCTGCGCGGGCGCGCCCGACACCCCCGAGATCGCGGCTGAGGTGGAGTCGCTCGTCGCGTCGCTCGCCGCGACCCGCACCGGCGTCGTCTGGATCCGGGAGATGCTGCCCCGCCCCGACGTGACCGCGCTGCTGACCAACGCCACCGCCTTCGCCTGCCCGTCGATCTACGAGCCGCTCGGCATCGTCAACCTCGAGGCGATGGCCTGCGAGACAGCGGTCGTCGCCACCGCCACCGGCGGCATCCCCGAGGTGGTCGTCGACGGCCTCACCGGCGGGCTGGTGCCGATCGAGCAGGCCACCGACGGCACCGGCACCCCGCTCGACCCGGACCAGTACGTCGCCGACTTCGCGCAGGCGCTGATCGAGGTCGTGTCCGACCCCGACCGTGCGGCCGAGATGGGCCGGGCCGGCCGGGCCCGGGCGATCGAGGCGTTCAGCTGGCCGGCCATCGCCGAGCGCACCGTCGAGGTCTACCGCTCCGTGCTCTAGCTCGCCGTCCCCCGCGGCAATCCCCGCACCGATGGCAGCGAGGCGACGACCAGCGACGCCCCCACGCCGACGACCGTCATCGCGACGAGGGTCGGCTGCAGGCCGAACGACGCGCTGACGATGCCTGCGAGCAGGTTGCCGAGTGGGATCATGCCGGAGCTGGTGAGGTAGTCGTAGCTGGAGACCCGCGACAGCGACCCGGCCGGGATGTGCTCGCCCAACGAGGTCTCCCAGAGCGTGAACGCGCCGGTCACGCAGACGCCCGCGAGCAGCTCGAGCCCACCGATCCCCCACGTGCCGAGCCCACTGCCGATGAACGCCGCCTGGCAGGACGCGCCGACCAGCATCAGCGACGCGACCCGCAGCGCGTGACGCGGTCGCCAGCGCAGGAACAGCAGGTCGCCGAGCACGCTGCCGATCCCGAAGCAGGCGACGACCACAGCCCACGACCGCGCGCCGTCGAGGTCGCGCTCCATCAGCACCGGCCCGATCACGAAGATCGCCGGTAGCACCACCACGTGGTACGCCGCGATGCCGCCCAGGAAGGCGAGCACCCATGACCGCGACCGGACCGCGCCCCAGCCCTCGCGCAGGCTGGTCCAGAAGTGGTCGGTCGTCGCGACCGGGTCCTCCTGCGCCAGGCCGGCCGACACGACCCGCCGGCGCAGCGGCAGCAGCAGCGCGATCGAGACCGCGAAGGTCGCGGCGTCGAAGAGCAAGGCCCCGCCCGGGCCACCCGCGAAGGCGATCAGCAGACCGGCGATCACCGGGCCGAGGATCGAGCCGACGGAGAAGGACAGACCGCGCAGCGCGTTGGCCGGCTGGATGTTGGCCGGCGCGACGGTCGTGGGCAGCAGGCCGCTGAAGGCGGGCGCGAAGAACGCGTCGGCAGCGCCGTACACGGCGGCGATCACCGCCAGGTGGGCGATGTGCGCGTGGTCGGTGAGCAGGAGCGCGGCGGCCACCAGCTGGCAGAGCAGCCGGAGGGCGTCGGAGGCGACCAGGATCCGCTTCCGGTCGAGCCGGTCGGCCCACACGCCTGCCGGGAGCGCGAGCACCACGAACGGCAGGAACTGCGCCGCCGACACCAGCGCCACGTCCCCGACGCGGCCACCGCTGGCGAGGACGGCGAACGGGAGCGCCACCATGGTGACCCGGTCGCCGAGGATCGAGAGCACCTGGCTCCCGAAGAGGAGCCGGTACTGCGGCTCGTCGCGGAGCACGGCTGGCAACCGGACCTTCGTCAACACCGGTCGAGGATGCCCTACCGTGAGGCCCCGTGACCAAGCACTTCTTCGCCCTGTGGGGCGACGACCTCGCCGACACCCTCCACGACCCGGCCCTGCGCGACCGGCTGGCCGCGGCCGGCGTCCGCCGCCTCCAGCTCAACGTCGACGACGCCGAGGTGGCTGCCGCGATGCGGATCCCGTGCTTCGCCGACCCGATCGGCGCCCTCGTCAGCGTGTGGGACGCCGACCCGACCGCCGTCGCGGAGGCCCTCCGCGACGTGGCGACCACCGCGCACGGTTACGCCGTGGAGGAGCGCCGACGGCTCGACCCGCCGGAGGCGTGGGACGGCAGCCGCGCCGACGCCCTCGCGAACGTCGCGGTGCTGCGGCGCCCCGACGACCTCGCCAGGGAGGAGTGGCTGCGGATCTGGATGGTCGACCACACGCCCGTCGCGATCCGCACCCAGGCGACGTTCGGCTACGTGCAGAACATCGTGCTCGAGGCGGTCACCCCCGACGCGCCGCGGATCGACGCCTTCGTCGAGGAGCTCTTCCCGAGCGCCGGCATCCACGACATGCACGCGTTCTACGGAAGCGGCGGTGACGACGCCGAGCTCAACCGCCGGCTCACCGACCTGATGGCCAGCGTCGCCCGGTTCGGGGCCGACCACGACCTCGACCTCGTGCCGACGAGCCGTTACCTCTACGAAGTGGGGTAGGTCCGCACGTCCACGACGTTCGGGTAGAACGCGACGTGCCCGGCGATCTCGGCGACGGCGTCGTACGGCGCCTCATAGGTCCACACGGCGTTGTCGTACGTGTCGCCGTCGATGACGAGGCTGTAGTAGCCGGCGTCGCCCTTGTAGGGGCAGAAGGTCGCGTGGTCGGTGCGCTGGAGCAACTCGGGGTCGACGTCCGCGAGCGGGATGTACTGCACGGGCGGGTAGCTGGCCTCCTGCAGCGTCAGCGCGCTGGTCGAGTCGGCGATCTTGCGGTCGCCGAACTGCACGACGACGCGGTCCTGGGTCGGGGTGATCGTGATCGGGTGGCTGGCGTCGGGCACCAGTGCCTGCTTGTCACTCATACCGACCCCAACCCACCGGGCCGGCCCGGTGTTCCATGCTCCTAGATGAAGATGCCCAGGATCATGACCATGACCAGCCCGGTCACGGAGAGCACGGTCTCCATCAGCGACCAGGTCTTGATCGTCTGGCCGACCGTCATCCCGAAGTACTCCTTGACCAGCCAGAAGCCCGCGTCGTTGACGTGGGAGAAGAAGAGCGAGCCGGCACCGACCGAGAGCACGACCAGCGAGGTCTCCCCCGTCGACAGGCCGTCGACCAGCCCGATCATCAGCGACGAGGCGGTGATCGTGGCGACGGTCGCGGAGCCGGTCGCGAGGCGGATCAGCACCGCGAGCACCCAGGCGAGCAGCAGCACGGAGATGTTCGCGCCGCTGGCCCAGTCGGCCAGGAGCTTGCCGATGCCGGTGTCGACGAGCACCTGCTTGAAGCCACCACCGGCGGACACGATCAGCAGGATGCCGGCGATCGGGGGCAACGCCCCGCTCACGGTGTCGGAGAGCTTCTGCTTACCCATGCCGGTGCGGACACCGAAGGTGTACATCGCGACCAGGACCGCGATCAGCAGCGCGACGAACGGGTTGCCGATCACGTCGCCGACCTGCTGGACGGTGTCGTCGGGATCGTCGATGACGATGTCGAGGATCGCCTTGCCGAGCATCAGCACCACGGGCAGCAGGACGGTCGCGATGGTGACGCCGAACGACGGCCGGCGCTGCACCGACTCGTCGCGCTCCCCCTCACGTTGGGGGGCGTCGAAGGTGTGCGGGGGCTCGACGACGACCCAGCGGCCGGCGATGCTCCCGAAGAGCGGGCCGGCCACGATGATCGTCGGCACCGCCACGACCAGCCCGAGCGCGAGAGTGACGCCGAGGTCGGCGTGCAGGTAGTCGATCGCGGTGACCGGACCCGGGTGCGGCGGCACGAAGCCGTGCATGGCCGACAGCCCGGCCAGGGCCGGGATGCCGACGGTGATCAGCGAGACCTGCGCGCGCCGGGCGACCAGGTAGATCACCGGCATCAGGAGCACGAGGCCGATCTCGAAGAACATCGGCAGGCCGATGATCGCGCCGACGGCCGCCATCGCCCAGGGCAGCATCCGCCCGGTCGCGTTGCCGACGATCGTGTCGACGATCTGGTCGGCGCCCCCGGAGTCGGCGAGCAGCTTGGCGAATATCGCGCCGAGCGCGATCAGCGCACCGACGCCGGCCGCCGTCGTACCGAACCCGGTGGTGAAGGACAGCAGCACGTCGTTGACGTTCTGGCCGGCGACGATGCCGACGGTCAGCCCGCCCAGGATCAGCGCCAGGAACGGGTGCAGCTTGAGCAGCGTGATCAGCACGACGATCAGCGCGATCGCGACGAGGGCCGCGGTGATCAGCTGCCAGCCGGCGGCCACCGGGTCGATGACGTCCATCAGGACTCCTCGGTCTCGTGGGACATGTGGTCGACGTACCCCTGGACGATCTGGTCGACGCTCTGGTCGACGTCCAGGACGATCCCGTCCTCGTCGGGCTGCAGCGGCTCCAGGGTCGCGAACTGCGAGGTGAGCAGCGACGCCGGCATGAAGTGGCCGGGCCGGCTCGCCTGGCGGGTGGCGATCACGTCGCGGGTGCCCTCCAGCAGGAGGAACCGCACGTTCGGTGCGTGGTGGCGGATCTGGTCGCGATACTTCCGCTTGAGCGCCGAGCAGCTCATCACGCCGCCGTCCGCATAGACCGCGAGCCACTCGCCCACGAGCTCGAGCCACGGGTAGCGGTCCTCGTCGGTCAGCGGCTCACCGCGGCTCATCTTGGCGATGTTGGCGGACGGGTGCAGGTCGTCGGCGTCCGCGAACGGCACGCGCAGGCGCTGGGCCAGGGCAGCCCCGACGGTCGACTTGCCGGAACCCGAGACACCCATCACGACGAGGGGAGATGGCATCCAGCCACGTTAGCGCGCGGCGCGCCCGTCCTTCCTCGGGTCGCCGAGCAGCGTCTCGACGGCGAAGTCGGCGGCGACCCGCTCGAAGCGGGCGCCGTGGCGCAGCATCGCGTGCTTGCCTCCGGCGACCTCGACGTACTCCACGTCGGTGCGCCGCGCGAGGGTCCGGGCCACGGCGCGGGAGCGCCCGGGCGGCGCGACCCGGTCGTCGGTGCCGTGCACGATCAGCACCCGCCGCCCGGCCAGGTCCGCGTCGTCGTGCGGGTAGACCCACGGGTTGAGCGCGACCACGCCCCGGACGTCGTCCTGGCCGCCGGCGAGCAGCGCGGCCCGGCCGCCCAGCGAGTGGCCGACCAGGCAGGTGGGCAGCGGTCCGAGCCGTCCCTGCAGCTCCGCCAGCGCCCAGGCGACGTCGTCGACCGGGGTGTGCGTGGTGTCCCAGCCGCGGTGGGAGTTGAGCAGCCGGAGCACGGCGAGCCGGCCGCGGCCGGCGTGGCCGATCCGCCGGGCGACCGGCACCATCCGCAGCACCGAGAGCTGGGCCGGGCTGACCATCGTCCGGCCGGGGCGGCTCGCGCCGCCGTGCAGCACCAGCACCAGACCCTCGGGACGTGGCGGGACGGTCGACTCGATCAGGCGTGCGCTGCTCACGCCCTCATTCGTACCGACCCGCCCCAACAGATTGGTGGGCGCGTCAGGGCACCAGGATCGTGAACGAGACGGTGTTGGACGGCTTGTTGTTGGCGCCGGCCACGAAGGTGAACGTGCGCACCCCGATGTCGGTGCCCTCGGGGCACTGGTGGGCGGACTTGCTCAGGTAGGCCGCCAGGTTGGCGCCCGAGGAGTTGTCCCAGTCGACGCCGACCACCGGGGACGTCGCCGCCGGGTCGATCGCCGGGTCGGTGAGCGTGAGGCAGTAGACGCCGGTCTTCGGCCGGGTGACGGTCGCGAAGCCGTGGGTGCGGGTCGCGTCGAACGCCGCATCGACGGTCACGTCGGCGTACGCACGGACGCCCATCACCGCCTTGGCCGAGGGGCCGAGGTCGACGGTGCCGATGGTGGCGTCCTTGATCTTCTTGCCGGTGATCGCGCTGTCGGCGATGTCCTTGGTGGTGATCTTGGCGGCGGCGTAGCTCACGCCGCCGCTGGCCAGCATGAGGGCCAGGCAGGCCACGATCAGAGCGGGGGAAGGGATGAATCGGCGCACACCATCAGGCTAGGCAGCCGGGGACCGCTATCGGTGGCGCCGCTCCGGTGCGGTGCTCTTGCGCACGGGGCCCTCGCTCGGCCCCGGCTCACGCACCTGGACGGTGAACGGCGCGGACACGCTGCCCTCGGCGAGCGGCCGGTCGACGAAGCGCCAGCGGTACGTCGTGGTCGAGTCCGGGGTGACCGCCAGGGTCGGCTCGTCGCCGCTGGATCTGTCGACACTGGCCCCGTCGACGAAGGACCAGCCGCCGTTCGGGCCCTGGGTCTCGAGCACCAGACGCGCGTCGGGGACCGGGGCACCGGAGCTGTCGGTGACCGAGCCGCGCAGGGTCACCGAGTCGCCGAGGTCGATGGCGCCGTCCGGTCCGCTGATCGAGGTGCTCGTCGCCAGCCCCTCGAGGTCGTACGTCGTGACCGCGCCCGGGCTGCCGATCCGCCAGGCGTCCATGTTGAAGGGGCGCCCGTCGCAGCCGAAGCCGATCGTGAAGAAGCCCGGCCCGTCGCCACCGTGCGCCGCGAGGAAGGCAGGGATGGCGGCGGCGTCCTGCTGCTCCCCCACCGGCTTCTGGGCGAGCATGTCGAACTTGGTCCAGGTGTAGGTCAGCCCGGCGGCGTCGACCCGCTGCCACCCACCCGGCGCGGCAGCGAGGTCGGCACGGCCGAACCAGACGAGGCCGGTGCCCCGGTCGGCGGGCTCCTGGTAGCCGGCGTACGCGACGCCGGAGGCACCCTCGGGGGCGGTGACGGACAGGCCGGCGACCGTGGTGGCCGCCATCGAGTCGACGTAGTGGAGGGAGCCGATCGCGTTGCCCCCGGCGAGGTCGTAGCCCAGGCTGCGCTCGCCCGTCGGGGCCTGCCCGGGGCCGATGCCGATGTAGGGCTCCAGTGCCTCGTCCGCCCGGTCGTACGGGTTCTGGCAGCCGACGAACGAGAGCTGGGCCGCGCGTCCGGTGGGGAAGGCCAGGCCGTGCACGACGACCGTCGAGTCGGCGTGCGCCGGGGCGAGCGGCAGCAGCGCGGCCACGGCCACACCGGCGCAGGCCACGACAGTCCGACGCATCCTGCTCCCCCCGCGTGCACCCACGGCTGTTCCTTCTCTCCGAGACGTTGGGAGAAGCCTACGACGGCGATGGCTCCGTCGCGGTCGGACTGGCGGTGTCGCTCGGGGTCGCGGGCTCCGTGGGTGACGGGGTCGTCGTCTCGGGCGGCGTCGTGGTCTCGGTCTCGGTCGGCGTCCCGGTCGGCGTCTCGGTCGGCTCGGACGACTCGCTGGGAGACGGCGACGGGCTCGACTGGTCGTCGGGCTGCTTCTGGTGGTCGTTCTTGCTCGACCCCCCACCGACGTCGCCGAGGGTGCTGCGCTCGTTCTTCGGCGATCCGCCGGTGAACGACGACACGCTGCGCCCGGCGATCAGCTCGAAGGCCGTGATCGCCAGGATCGCGATCACGAAGAGCGCCGCGGCCGCGAGGGCGATCCGCTTCCAGGGCAGGGCGACGAGCCGCTGCTTCCACGGCGCCGGCGCGGTCTCGTCCGCCATCGCGTCGAGCTCCTCGTGCGCCTCGGCGAGTCGCTCGTCGGCGTGCTCGAGGTGGCTGTCCTGCACCCGGGTGTCGTCGGCGCGGCCGGCCCGGCGTACCTCCGCCTGGGCGATGCCGACCTTGTCGCGCGCGGCGGCCTGCGCCCGGGCCAGCTTGCGCCGGGAGGTCGCGAGACCCTGGCTGAAGTAGGCGCTCGAGACCGTGACGACGACGCTGCCGAGGGCGGCGCCGACGATCGTCCCGGCGGCCCCCAGGGTCGAGAGCAGGATCGCGGAGGCGACGGCAGCGAGCGCGCCGGCGACGACGCGCAGCCAGTCGATGTCGAGGCGCGCGGGGGCATCCCTCTGGTCGTCGGTCATCGTCTTCCAGTATGCCGAGGGCTGGAGGTGGGCCCCGCTCCCGCATCCGGTGTACTTGCCAGTAACGTGTCGGCGAGGTCACCACCAGGGAGGTACTCATGCAGCTGGCGCTGTCGGCGGAGGACGCCGAGTTCCGCGACGAGATGCGGACGTTCTTCACCACGAAGATCCCGCAGGA
>JAOPXG010000037.1 GCA_025965275.1 Nocardioides sp. | reverse complement strand
CCGCCATCGACAACGCCCTGGCAGCGCTACGCCGCCTCTACGCCACCCCCGCCACCGGCACCCTCGTCACCCTCGACTCGTACGCCCGGACCTACCCGAAAGTCCTGCGCGACTTCATCGACCTACGCGACCAGGTCTGCCGCACCCCCTACTGCGACGCCCCCATCCGCCACCACGACCACGCCGTCCCCCGAGCCGCCGGCGGACCCACCACCCAGGTCAACGGCCACGGGCTCTGCGAACACTGCAACTACACCAAAGAAGCACCCCGCTGGCGCACCCGACCCATCACCGGACCCCCCGGTGCCCCCCACACCACCGAGACAGTCACCCCCACCGGACACACCGTCCGATCCACCGCACCACCCCTCCCCACACCCAGCCCACTACGCGCGCACAGCCGAGCCGAGTACTACTTCAACCAGCTCATCCTCACCGCTGCCTGACCACGTCGGGCCCTGCTGTCGGCGAGCGCACTGACCCCGTTCATCGGGAGGTCCTCGGAGCGCGCCGTCCTCACGACCTGTCCAACATCCTCGCCAAGCTGGCCGTCAGCAACCGGGCCGAGGCCGCTTCACCGGCGGGACGGCTCGGCGTCGTCCCGGGCTGAGCAGGTACCCCTTGCCCCGTGACGACGCGCCGCTCTAGGTTGGCCACCATCGTGATCCAGATCACGTTCTCGGGAAGGACGTCATGCGCTTTCGCCACACCGCCCCGCTGGTGGCCTCACTGGCGGTCGGTCTCACGGTCATGGCCGCCCCGGCCGCAGTCGCCGGCCCCTCCTCGTCCGGCGGCTACGCCCGGCACGCGCTGCGGCCGGCCCTGACCGACCAGGACTTCTACTTCGTCATGGGCGACCGGTTCGCCAACGGCGACCCCTCCAACGACCAGGGCGGGCTGACCGGGGACAAGAACGTGACGGGCTTCGACCCGACCGGCAAGGGCTACTACAACGGCGGCGACCTGTTGGGCCTCGAGTCCAAGCTCGACTACATCCAGGGGCTCGGCACCGACGCGATCTGGCTGACGCCGATCTTCAAGAACAAGGCGGTCCAGCTCGAGGACGGGCCCTCGGCCGGCTACCACGGCTACTGGATCACCGACTTCACCCAGGTCGACCCGCACCTCGGCACCAACGCGGACCTCGCCCACCTCGTCGACGCGGCGCACGCCAAGGGGATGAAGGTCTTCTTCGACATCATCACCAACCACACGGCCGACGTGATCGGCTACGAGCAGGGCGACCGGACGGCGTACGTCTCCAAGGACGCCCGGCCCTACACCGACGCGGACGGCAACGCCTTCGACGACCGCGACTTCGCCGGCGGGGCGGAGTCCCCGGACCAGTTCCCCGCGCTCGACGCGGCGACCTCGTTCCCCTACGTCCCGGTGCTCGACCCGGGCGAGGAGGACCTCAAGGTCCCCGCGTGGCTCAACGACGTGCGGAACTACCACAACCGCGGCAACACGACCTTCACCGGCGAGGACAGCCAGTACGGCGACTTCTTCGGCCTCGACGACCTCTTCACCGAGAAGCCCGAGGTCGTCCGGGGGATGATCGACATCTACCGGACCTGGGTCGAGGACTTCGACATCGACGGCTTCCGGATCGACACCATGAAGCACGTCGACGACGCGTTCTGGCAGCAGTTCGGCCCGACCATGCAGCAGATCGCGGCCAGCCACGGCAACGACGACTTCTTCATGTTCGGCGAGGTCGCCCTCGACGGCAGCGACGCCGCGGCCAAGGCGTTCACCT
Organism: Nocardioides sp.; assembly: GCA_025965275.1. Classification (GTDB taxonomy): domain Bacteria; phylum Actinomycetota; class Actinomycetes; order Propionibacteriales; family Nocardioidaceae; genus Nocardioides. Next base: position 5,315 of record JAOPXG010000037.1, on the reverse strand, counting down.
CGCACTACACGACCCACGACCGGATGCAGGCGATCCTCGACTTCCCCTTCCAGGACGCCGCCCGCGGGTTCGCGTCCAAGGGGCTGGGCAACCAGCAGCTGGCGCGATTCTTCCGCAACGACGACTGGTACACCGACCACGACTCGAACGCCTACGAGCTGCCGACCTTCCTCGGCAACCACGACATGGGGCGGATCGGCTACTTCCTCAAGACCGACAACCCCGACGCCGACGCCGACGAGCTGCTCGCGCGCGACCGGCTCGCCCACCAGCTCATGTACTTCTCCCGCGGCAACCCGGTCGTCTACTACGGCGACGAGCAGGGCTTCACCGGCACGGGCGGCGACCAGCTCGCCCGGCAGACGATGTTCGCCAGCCAGGTGCCGGAGTACATGGACGACGAGCAGATCGGCTCCGACCGCACCGGTGCCGACGACAGCTTCGTCACCGACAGCCCGATGTACACGACCATCGCCGACCTCGCGGACGTGACCGCGCAGTACCCGGCACTGCGCAACGGCGCCATGCAGGTCCGTACGTCGTCGGACGGACCCGGCGTCTTCGCGTTCTCCCGGATCGACCGGCAGCACCGCAAGGAGTTCGTCGTCGCGCTCAACAACAGCGAGCAGGCGGTGACCACGAAGGTGCCGACCTACCTCGACGGCACGAAGATGCGCCGGATCTACGGCACCGGCGACCCGACGGCCCCGCTCGACCGGCAGGGCCGCGTCACGGTCACCGTGCCCGCCCTCTCGACGGTCGTCTACACGTCCGTCGGACAGATCCCGAGGTCGGCCCGCGCGCCGAGGATCACCCTCGCGAAGCCGGTGCCGGCCGCGGCGTCGAACGGCCGGATGCACGTGCGCGCGACCGTCCACGGCTCGTCGTTCTACGAGGTCACCTTCCAGCGCCGGATCGGGGACTCCGGCCGCTGGCGGACCATCGGCGTCGACGACTCCGCGCCGTACCAGGTCTTCCACGACACCGCCGCCCAGTTGCTGCCAGGCGAGAAGGTCAGCTACCGCGCGGCCGTCCTCGACAACGCAGGGCACACCCGCGGCAGCGAGATCGAGAAGGTCCGGGTGCCGGCCCGCCGGCTCACCGTGGTGGCGCCCGCGGACGGCGGGACGGTCACCGACATCGACCCGGTCACCGTCAGCGCGACGGTCGACCCGGAGCTGCCGACCCAGTCGGTGAAGTTCCAGCGCAGCGTCGAGGGCGGTCCGTGGACGGACCTCGGCACCGACAGCTCGTCGCCCGTGTACGTCGCGACCGACGACGTCGAGGACCTGCCGGTCGGGACGTCGGTGCGCTACCGGGCAATCCTGTCGGAGCAGGGCCTGCCGACCGTGACCAGCGCCCCGGTGACGGTGACGACGGCGAATCCGACGCCCGCCGTCGACTCGGTGACCGTGGCCGGCGGCCTCCAGTCCGAGCTCGGCTGCCCGGCCGACTGGGACCCGGCGTGCGCCGACACGCACCTCGCCTTCGACGACACCGACGGCCAGTGGCACGGCACCTTCACGCTGCGGGCCGGCTCCTACGAGTGGAAGGTCGCGATCGACGACGGGTGGGACACCAACTACGGCGCCGGCGGGGCCAGCGGCGGGACCAACCTGGTCCTCGACGTGCCGGACGGCGGCGCGACGTACGTCTTCAGCTGGGACCAGGTGACCCACGAGCCCTCGGTGGCGCCGGTGGCCTGACCCGCGGGAGCACCGCGCCTCCACCTGCCTGACGCGGAGGGTCAGGTCGCGATGAAGAGGATCTCGTCGCGCCCGTACGACATGCCGGGGTGCTCCGCCGCCAGGTGCTGCTGGGTCAGCTCGACGAGCTCGTCCTCGTCGGCAGCCTTGATGGTCGTGCCGCACGGGCACGTCAGCCGGGTCTTCATGGGTCCAGCCTAGGCGTGAACCGGTGGCGGTGCGGCTCGGACGGCTAGGGTCCGCCGCCAGCGGGTACGGTCAGGCATGACCGACCCCACGCCCGACCCCTCGCTCGACCCGGCGCCCGACACCGAGACCACTCCGCCCCCCGCGGACCCGCTGCGCCCCTCGCGCACGAGCGGCGCATGGATCGGCGTCGTCGCCCTGGCGGTGGTCCTGATCCTGCTGGTCATCTTCATCGCGCAGAACACCCAGGACGTGCACGTGTCGTTCCTCGGCTGGGACGGCGAGGCGCCGCTCGCGGTCACCCTGATGGTCGCCGCGGTCGGCGGCATCGTGCTCACCGCGGTCGCCGGCTCCCTGCGGATCTTCCAGCTGCGGCGGCGGGTCCGGCGGACCCGCTCCTGACGACCGGTCAGCCGACGGCCACCCCGATGCCGTGGTAGAGGGCGCCGGGGTAGCCGCCGAGGTCTGACGTGCCGCCGGTCACGATGTGGTAGTCGACGCCGCGGAACGTCACGGCCCTGCCGGGGATGGTCGCCTGGTAGGTGCCGCGGCCGGTCGACCGCATCGGCACGGAGACGAACTTCTCGCCGTGCACGCGGTAGAGCAGGCGCACCGGACCGTGCGTGCCGAGGACGACGGCGGTCACCGGCACGGCGCGGCCCACGACGTCGTCGCGCACGGCCGACGTGTAGATGACCGGCTTCCTGCTGCGGACCTGGTAACCGCCGAGGTCGACCCCGAAGCGCTTCATGATCGGGGCGAGCAGCCGGACCGACTCGGCGGCCCGGGCGTTGTCGCCGAGGTTCCAGCCCAGGGTCACGGTCTTGAAGCCGTGGTGCTCGGCGTCGCCGTCGACACCCACGCCGACGTACGGCGGGTCGTCGGCCGGGACGACCGTCGCGAGCGCCGACTCGGGGGCGGTGACGATGCCGGTGGCCGTGCCGAACGGGGCGATGGTCGTGCCCAGCGCGCCGTTGCCGGCCGACGAGAGCCCGGACAGCCCGAAGAACGGACGGGCCGGTGCCTGCAGGGCGGTCACCCCCACGCCGTCGAGCCAGCCCTTCCCGGCGAAGGCGAGCGCCCCTCCCTGCGAGGCGACGTACGACGCGTTGCCCTCGGGTGTCCGGATGCCGAGGTACCGGCCCGCGAACGTCGGGTCGACGACGCTCGAGACGCCATCCGGCCGGTTGGTGCTGAGCAGCAGGCGGCCACCACCGTCGAGGTACGCCGTGAGCGCGGCGACGTCACCGGCCGACAGCACGCCGGGGCCCCGGTCGGTCCCGTTCTCCCAGATCACCGCACGGTACTTCTTCAGCTCGGCAGCGCTCGGGTGGCTGGACGCGATCGCGTACGGCACCCCCAGCGCGGCCAGCGCGCCGGCGATCGCCCGCTCGTGGGCGAGGGTCTGGTCGTCGTCGACGACCAGCACCTGCGGCTTCTTCGGCCCGGACCACAGTGTCGTGACCTGCACCTGGTTGCGCTCGCTGCCCTCGGCGACGTAACCGGCCGGGTCTACGACGGTCACCAGGCGGGTGACGCCTTCCGACTTCGGGGTGAACGTGAAGCCGACGGCCGTGCGCTCGTAGGCGCCGAGGTCGACTGTCCTGCGGGCGACGACGGGACCGCGTGCCGAGTTCGCGTGCACGACGACGTCGACCGGGCCGGGCGCCTTGCCCCCGTTGGAGAAGACCGGGACCTCCAGCTGGTTGCGGCGACCGACGGTGAGACCGGTGGCCCCGCCGGCGTCGTTGCGCCTCCCGGTCACGAAGCCGGGCGACACGTCCTTGTCGGACGCCAGGTCGAGGACGTCGAGCGTGATGTCGTTCGTGCCACCGGACTCGACGCTGGTGTCGATGCCGTTGCCGTAGCCGGACACGTTGGTGAAGGCCCAGCCGGTCGCCTGCTGCGACCAGTTCGACCAGGTGTCGGCCGCGCCAGCCGTGTTGAAGGCGCTCGCGCCGGTGAACACCACGCGGCCCGAGAACTGCAGGCAGGCGGCGAAGTCGCCGACGTTCGCGGTCCAGGTGCCGGCCTGCGGGTCCTTGACCGTGATCGACTCGGGGTCGCCGAAGCTGCCGGCGTCGGCCTCCGCGGTCGTCTCGCCGGCCGGGTCGGTGAGGGAGAGCTTGCAGTCACCCATGCTGTCGCTGGCGACGGTCACCGTCATCGACCGATTGGCTTCGTTGGCGTCCACGTCGAAGTCGACGGTGCCGCCGGCCACGGGCGCCGACGTCCCGCTGAGCTCGATCGGCGCCTGCGGCTGGCCGCCGCCCGCCTCCACGCCGGGGGGCGGCTGGTGGGTGCCGGACGTGATGCCCGTGGCGGCGCCGACCAGGAAGTCCGCCGGGTTGCCGCGGCTGTCGTTGAGCTGCAGCTCCTGGCTGTTGTCGTTCTGGTCGAACTCCTCGAGGTCCATCTGGTAGCGGTTCGGGTCGCTCTGCGCGTCGTTCGCGTGCCCGAAGTACGTCGAGGACTGGCGCCAGTAGTCGAAGTGCCAGACCAGCAAGCCGGAGCCGTGCTGGCGGTGGTCGAACATCGAGCCCGACGGGTTCTTCGGCGACAGCTTGGCGCTGACCTCGTTGCGGCTGACGTTCTCCACGTAGTAGCCCTCGACTACGTACTTGTTCGTCTGGGGGTCGAGAGCGAGGCCGTAGACGTCCTCCTCGGTCCAGGTGTGGTCGAGCGAGTCGGTGTCGCCGACGGCGACCTCGTAGGTCGGTACGAGCAGCAGGTTGGGGTCGGGCGTCCCGACCCGGTAGCCCGGCTTCGGCAGCGTCGTCCGCGGCGCGAGCGCGTAACCGGTCAGGTCCTTGTGGACGATCGTCGGCGTCACCCAGCCCTGGAAGACCCGGGTCGCCGGGTTGAACATCGTCGGGTTCGAGCCGGCCGGGTCGCCCATGTAGGAGCCGCCGGCCATGATGTCGAAGTCGCCGGTGCCGTTGGAGGTGTAGCCGGTGTCGTAGTAGTCGGGCTCGCCGAGCGCGTGGGCCATCTCGTGCGCCGCGACGCCGATGGTGAGCGGGTCGCGGAGCGAACCGCGCTCGGGGATCGTCACGACCCGGTCGACGAAGACACCGGGGCTGTTGGTGGGGATGCCGGCCTTGAGTGTGCCGGCCGGCAGGCCGAGGGTGCTCTCGGCGGTCCCGCCCAGGCCGAGGGTCGCCTGGAGTGCGTGGGAGTGGGTGTCGCACGGGTCGCTGGTGAAGGCGTGGTCGGAGCCCGAGTGGATGATGATCGTGAAGTCGACGAGGCCGTCGCCGTCGTTGTCGTAGAGCGACCAGTCGACGTCCGGGTCGGCGAAGGTCTGTGGCACCGCCTCGACGGCCATGCCGAGCGCGCCGACGCCGCCGACGCCGAGCACCGAGCCGGCCGGGTCGGTGACCTTGACGTCGTCACCCTCGTTGGGGGTGCCGTAGTGGCACG
>JAOPXG010000034.1 GCA_025965275.1 Nocardioides sp. | reverse complement strand
GGCGCGCGCATCACCCAGGGCTGCGCGAGGCGGACCAGGGTGTCGTAGATCGCGGTGTCACCGTGCGGGTGGTACTGACCCATGACGTCACCCACGACGCGCGAGCACTTCGAGAAGCCGCGGTCGGGGCGGTAGCCGCCGTCGTACATCGCGTAGAGCACCCGGCGGTGCACGGGCTTCAGGCCGTCGCGTACGTCGGGCAGCGCGCGGCCGACGATGACCGCCATCGCGTAGTCGATGTAGGCGCGCTGCATCGAGGTCTGCAGCTCGACCGGCTCGATCCGGCCGCCCGGCCCGGGAGGAGGAGTCGTGCCGCCGTCGGTGGGGGTCTCAGTCACGTGTGTTGTTCTCTCTCATCGGATCTACTCGAATCTAGGAAAAGTGCTAGAGGCCTAGATATCGAGGAATCGGACGTCCTTGGCGTTGCGCTGGATGAAGGACCGGCGCTGCTCGACGTCCTCGCCCATCAGGGTCGAGAAGATCTCGTCGGCCTGGGCCGCGTCGTCCAGCGTCACCTGGAGCATCAGGCGGGCGTCGGGGTTCATCGTGGTGTCCCACAGCTCCTCGGCGTTCATCTCGCCGAGACCCTTGTAGCGCTGGACCGGGTTCTCCTTGGGCAGCTTCTTGCCCTGCTCCAGGCCGTCGCGCATCAAGGTGTCGCGCTCCACGTCGGAGTAGACGAACTCGTGCTCGGCCGGTTTGTTCCAGCGGAGCCGGTAGAGCGGCGGCTGGGCCATGTACACGAACCCGTGCTCGATCAACGGCTTCATGAAGCGGAACAGCAGCGTCAGCAGCAGGGTGTTGATGTGGTGGCCGTCGACGTCGGCGTCGGCCATCAGCACGACCTTGTGGTAGCGCAGCTTCTCCAGGTTGAACTCCTCCTGGATGCCGGTGCCGAGCGCCGAGATGATCGCCTGGACCTCGGTGTTGGCCAGCACCTTGTCGATCCGGGCCTTCTCGACGTTCAGGATCTTGCCGCGGATGGGCAGGATCGCCTGGACCCGCGGGTCGCGGCCCTGGCGCGCGGAGCCGCCGGCGGAGTCACCCTCGACGATGAAGACCTCGCACTCGGCCGGGTTCGTCGACTGGCAGTCGGACAGCTTGCCGGGCAGGCCACCGCCGCCGAGCAGGCCCTTGCGGCCGCGGGCCAGGTCGCGCGCCTTGCGCGCGGCGATCCGCGCCTGCTGCGCGGCCTGCGCCTTGCGGACGATCTCCTTGCCCTCGGCCGGGTTCTGCTCCAGCCAGGCACCGAGCTGGTCGTTCATCAGGCGCTGGACGAAGCCCTTGGCCTCGGTGTTGCCGAGCTTGGTCTTGGTCTGGCCCTCGAACTGCGGCTCGCCCATCTTGATCGAGATGATCGCGGTGAGGCCCTCGCGGATGTCGTCACCCGAGACGCGGTCCTCGGGCTTCTTCATCAGGCCCCACTCGAAGCCCCACGTGTTGACCAGGCCGGTCAGCGCCGCGCGGAACCCTTCTTCGTGGGTGCCGCCCTCGTGGGTGTTGATGGTGTTGGCGAAGGTGTGCACGGACTCGGAGAACGAGGTGTTCCACTGCATCGCGACCTCGAGGCTCATGTGGTTCTCGACGCTGTCGGGCGTCTCGGCCTCGAAGGAGATGACGGTCGGGTTGGCCTTGAGCTTGCTGCGGTTGAGGTACTCGACGTAGTCGACCAGGCCGCGGTCGTACTTGAAGACCTGCTCGAGCCCGCCGGTCTGGCCACGCTTGATCGAGTCGGCGCGCGCGCCGTCGACCTCCTCGGAGACGGTGTCGTCCTCGACAGCGTCGGCGATCTCGTCGGCGGCCGGGCGCTCGTCGCGCAGCACGATCTGCAGGCCCTTGTTGAGGAAGGCCATCTCGCGCAGGCGCGCGGTGATCGTCTCGAGGGAGTACGTCGTGGTCTCGAACGTGTCGGGCGACGCCCAGTAGGTGACCGTCGTGCCGGTCTGCTCGCCGGGCTCCATCGGCCGGACCTGCTCGAGCTCGCCGTCGGGCACGCCGTGCGTGAACGACTGGCGCCACAGGTGGCCGCGGTTCTTGACCTCGACGATGAGGTGGGACGACAGCGCGTTGACGACCGAGACGCCCACGCCGTGCAGACCACCGGAGACCTTGTAGCCGCCGCCTCCGAACTTGCCGCCGGCGTGGAGCATGGTGAGCGCCATCGTGACCGCGGGCATCTCCTGGCCGGGCGCGGTGTCGGTCGGGATGCCGCGACCGTTGTCCTCGACCCGGACGGCGCCGTCGGCGGTGAGCGTGACGACGATCCGGTCGGCGTAGCCGGCCAGCGACTCGTCGACCGCGTTGTCCACGATCTCCCAGATCAGGTGGTGCAGGCCGCGCTCGCCGGTGGAGCCGATGTACATGCCGGGGCGCTTGCGGACCGCCTCGAGGCCCTCCAGGACCTGGATCGCGGACGCGTCGTAGTCGACGCCGTTGGGGCGGAGGTCGGTCGGCTCCACAGGGGCCGCGGGGACGACTTCGTTGTCCGGAGTCTCGATCGGGGTCTCGTCCGACACACACACCTCTTCACGACGGGCCTCCCGGCCACCGGCCGGGGAGCGCTGACATGCCTGCTGACATGGAGCGGGCCGCAGCACAGCGCCGACGGCCCGATGTCCATGTTACCCGTCAGAAGGCCGCATTCCACGTCACGACCCCCGGGCTGGGGACGACCGGCGCGGAAAATGGTGTCTGAGGGGCTCGTGAGCGGCTCCGGGAGCGCCGAACGGGGGTGTGGACAGGTCCCAGTACGTCGGCGGGTCCGCGAGAACTTCTCTGTGCGGCTCTCGCTGCCGCACCCGCCTCAGCCGTAGGTGTCGCGCGGTCCGCGGCCGTCGCGGGCCGACCGGGGGCCCTTCTTCCAGGTCGGTCCGTGCGGGCCGAGGACCTCGATCACCGCCACGGTGCCGTGCCCGAGCTCCTCGTTGAGTCGGCGGACGACGGTCGGCGCGAGCAGCCGCAGCTGGGTCGCCCACGCCGTCGAGTCGGTGCGTACGACGAGCCGTCCGTCGGCGAACGTCTCGGGCGCGCAGTGCTGCGCGACCTCGGCGCCGACGAGCTCGGCCCAGCGCCCGAAGACGCCGTGCATGCGCAGGTCGAGCCCCCAGCCGTGGTCGTCGACGAGGCGGCCCAGCGTGCTGTCGAGGAGCTGCGGGTCGCGGTCGTCGGGGTGTGACCCGGTGACCCGGCCGCGCGCCGGGCGCTGGTCCTTCTTCCGCTGTCGCGACCTCGCCGCCGGCGTCGACTTGGCCGTCGCCCGGGTCAGCGCCTTGGCCAGGTCGAGCCCGTCGTCGCGTCGTTCCGGCTGCTTCTGCGGCTCCGCGGCCTCGGGCTTCTCGGGCTTCTCGTCAGAGCTCACGGACGACCTCGCCGTTGCCGACCGCGAAGCGAGCCCCGGCCAACGCCGCCGGCACGTCGGCCGCGACCGCGGCCGTCACCAGGACCTGCTCGGCTCCGGCGACCAGCTCGGCGAGCTGGGCCCGCCGCTCGGTGTCGAGCTCGGCGAAGACGTCGTCGAGGATCAGGATCGGGTCGTCGCCGTCGGCCCGGAGGAGGTCGTACGACGCGAGCCGCAGCGCGAGCGCGAAGGACCACGACTCGCCGTGCGAGGCGTACCCCTTCACCGGCAGGCGCTTGCCCTGAGTAGCCGAGGAACGAGGCGTACCGAACGGGTCGTCGGGCCCGTGGCCGAGCGAGAGCGCCAGCTCGTCGCGGTGCGGGCCGACCAGGGAGATGCCGCGGTCGAGCTCGTCGTTGCGGCGGCGCTCGACCTCGGCGAGCAGGGCCTCGGTGAGGTCGGCGCGCTCGGTGCGGCCGCCCAGCTCGAACGACGGCTTGTAGTCGATCTCGGCGTCGTCGCGGGTGGCGCCGCGCGCGACGGTCTCGTAGGCCTTGCCGACGTAGGGCCGCAGCGCCTCGACCAGCGCGATCCGCTCGGCGAGCAGCTCGGCGCCGGTGCGCGCGAGGTGGGCGTCCCAGACCCCGAGCGTCGAGAGCGCGGACTCCTGCGACGAGCTGCCGCGGCGCGCGGCTCCGGCCGTCTTCAGGAGCGAGTTGCGCTGCCGCAGGACCCGGTCGTAGTCGGCGCGGACGCTCGCGATGCGGGGCGCGCGGAGCACGAGCAGGTCGTCGAGGAAGCGCCGCCGGTCCGACGGGTCGCCCTTCACCAGGGTGAGGTCCTCCGGTGAGAAGACGACGGTCCGCACCAGGCCGACCAGGTCACGGGCCCGGGGGAGCGGCGACCGGTTCACCCGCGCGCGGTTCGACTTCCCGGGGTTGAGCTCGATCTCGAGGACCGCCGTCCGCCCGTCGCGGACCACGGCGGCGCGCACGACCGCCTGCTCCGCACCGGCCCTGACCAGCGGCGCGTCGCTGGCGACCCGGTGCGACGCGAGCCGCGACAGGTAGTCGATCGCCTCGACCAGGTTGGTCTTGCCCTGTCCGTTGCGGCCGATGAACGCCGTCACGCCCGGTTCGAGCTCGACCTCCGCGGAGGCGTACGACCGGAAGTCGTGCAGCGACAGGTGGGCGACGTACATGCCCCTACACCCGTCTGACGACGTCGAAGACGCTCCCGCCGAGACGGCGCAGTGCGGTGCTCGCTTCGCTGCGCTCCGCTTCCGCCGACTCGGCTGCGGCCGCGTCGGCTCGCTCCGCTCGCCCGCGGCTTCGCGGGTCAGTCACCCACGTCTCCTCCGGCCGGCGGCTCGGTGTGCACGGCGTGCCCGCCGAACTGGTTGCGCATCGCGGCGACCGCCTTCATCGCCGGACTGTCGTCCTGGCGCGAGGCGAAGCGCGCGAAGAGCGAGGCGGCGATGACGTTCATGGGTACGGCGTTGTCGATCGCGGCCTCGACGGTCCACCGGCCCTCGCCGGAGTCCTCGGCGTAGCCGGCGATCTTGTCGAGGTGCGGGTCCTCCTCGACGGCCGCGACCAGCAGGTCGAGCAGCCACGAGCGGATCACGGTGCCGGAGCGCCAGGAGTCGAAGACCTCGGTGACGTTCTCGACGAGGTCGACCTTCTCGAGCAGTTCCCAGCCCTCGGCGTAGCTCTGCATCATGGCGTACTCGATGCCGTTGTGGACCATCTTGGCGAAGTGGCCGGCGCCGGGCTTCTTGCCGGCGTGGACGAAGCCGCCCTCCTCGGGCTTGAGCGCGTCGAGCGCCGGCTGCACCTTGGCGACGTCGTCGTCGGGGCCGCCGCACATCAGCGCGTAGCCGTTCTTCAGGCCCCAGACGCCACCCGAGACCCCGCAGTCGACGAACCCGATGCCCTTCTTCGCCAGCATCTCGGCGTTGAGCTGGTCGTCGGTCCACTTGGAGTTGCCGCCGTCGACGACGAGGTCGCCCTCGCCGAGCAGCTCGCCGAGCGCGTGCACGGTCTCGCGGGTCGGGTCGCCGGCGGGCACCATCACCCAGACCACCTTGGGGGAGGGCAGCTGCTCGACCATCGCGGCCAGGCTGTCGACGTCGGCCACGTCGGGGTTGCGGTCGTAGCCGACCACGGTGTGCCCGGCGTCGCGCAGACGGGTGCGCATGTTGCCGCCCATCTTGCCGAGTCCGACGAGTCCGATGTCCATCGAGTTCCTCCCGTGCTGTGGTGCGGTCGTCCTCAGCCTAGGCCCGTGCTGCGCGGGTCAGGAGAGCAGGCGGCGCGGCATCAGCAGGTAGCGGAACGACGTGTCCCGATCGCCGTCCGCGACCGAGCCGCTGAGCACGACGGGCTTGGACGCCTGGGTGAAGGCCAGCTCGACGACGGGCTGGTCGATCGCCGACAGTCCGTCGAGCAGGAACTGGGGATTGAACCCCGTGGTGATGTCCTCCCCGGTGACGTTGGCCTCGATCGACTCCGACGCCTGCGCCTCGTCGCCGGACCCGGCGTCGAGGGTCAGCACGCCGTCGCTGAACGCGAGCTGCACCGCGGTGTTGCGCTCGGCGACCAGCGCGACGCGCTTGACCGACTCGACCAGCGCGGCCTTGTCGACGAGGGCGGTGGTCTGGTGCTCGGCCGGGAAGAGGCTGCGGACCTTGGGGAACTCGCCGTCCAGCAACCGGGTCGTCGTACGGCGGGTGCCGCCGGGGGCCTGGCCCTCGAAGCCGATGATGCCCTCGCCCGATCCGGTGGTCGCGAGGGCGATGGTCACCTCGCCGCCGGCGGTCAGGGACTTGGCGGTGTCGCCGAGCACCCGGGCCGGCACGAGCGCGGCCGCGGACTCGTCGGGGCTGCGCGGGCTCCAGTCGAGCTCGCGGTGCGAGAGCCGGAACCGGTCGGTGGCGAGCAGCGAGATGGTCGAGCCGTCGATCTCGATCCGGACGCCGGTCAGCACCGGCAGCATGTCGTCGCGACCCGCGGCCGTGACGGCCTGGGCGACGGCGTGCGCGAAGACGTCGCTCGCGACGGTGCCGGTGGCTGCGGGCATGTCGGGCAGCGCCGGGTAGTCCTCGACCGGCATCGTCTGGAGGCTGAAGCGGGCCGAGCCACACGTCAGCGAGACCCGCGAGCCGTCGAGGACCATCTCGACGGGCTTGTCCGGGAGGCTGCGGCAGATGTCGGCGAGCAGCCGTCCGCTGACCAGGGCGCGGCCCTCGTCGCTGACCTGCGCGGTGAGCGTCGCTCGCGCCGAGGTCTCGTAGTCGAAGGTGGAGAGCACCAGCCCGTCGTCACTCGCATCGATGAGGAGTCCGGCCAGGACGGGCACGCTCGGACGGACCGGGAGGCTGCGAGCAGCCCAGGCGACGGCATCGGCGAGCACGTCGCGTTCGACGCGGAACTTCACAGTGGTTCCTTCGGGTCGGACGGTCAGGGGTGGGTGCTGGGATGCGAATCCTGCCATGCAGGCACCTGCAGTGGGAGGTTCGGTGTGGTTTCCGCACCGGCCCGGAGGACGACAGGAGTCCCGGATCGAGCGGTTGTCCCCAGGCACGGGGCCAGATGGATGTTCACGGATGATCGATCTGTCTGGAGGTACGTCGTAGTCATAGCAACGGTGGAAACTGTGGACAACTCGGATCCGTGCAGGTCAGCACGGCGATTCCTCGTGCACAGGGGCTGTGGAACCAGCGGGCCCGGCTCGGGGGTGGGTGTGCACGGCGACTCCGGTTTCGGGGCGGCGGCGTCGCGCGTCCACAGGCTGTGGCCCTGGATGTCATTTCGACCCACACCTCGTCCACAGGCTGGCGAAGCACACGTTCAGGACTGGCGGGCCTGCAGCTTGACGCGGTTGGTGAGCTCGCTGACCTGGTTGAACACGGCCCGGCGCTCGGCGAGCAGCTGGTTGATCTTGCGGTCGGCGTACATGACCGTCGTGTGGTCGCGGTTGCCGAACTGGGCGCCGATCTTCGGCAGCGAGAGGTCGGTGAGCTCGCGACACAGGTACATCGCGATCTGACGCGCCATGACCAGGTGCCGGCCGCGGCTCGGGCCGGTCAGCTCCTCGATGGAGAGCCCGAAGTACGCCGCGGTCTGCGCGATGATCAGCGCGGCGGTGATCTCCGGTTCGCCACCCTCGGGGATCAGGTCCTTGAGCACGATCTCGGCCAGGGTCATGTCGACCTCCTGGCGGTTGAGGTTCGCGAAGGCCGTGACCCGGATCAGGGCACCCTCGAGCTCGCGGATGTTGGTCTGGATCTTGGAGGCGATGAACTCGAGCACGTCCGGGGGAGCGGTGAGCCGGTCCATCGCGGCCTTCTTGCGCAGGATCGCGATCCGGGTCTCGAGGTCGGGCGGCTGCACGTCGGTGATGAGGCCCCACTCGAACCGGTTGCGGAGCCGGTCCTCCAGGGCCTCGAGCCGCTTGGGCGCCCGGTCGGAGGTGAGCACGATCTGCTTGTTGGCGTTGTGGAGGGTGTTGAACGTGTGGAAGAACTCTTCCTGCGTCTGGGTCTTGCCCTCGAGGAACTGGATGTCGTCGATCAGCAGCACGTCGACGTCGCGGTAGCGGCGCTTGAACCGGTCCTGCCGGTCGTCACGGATCGCGTTGATGAACTCGTTCGTGAACTCCTCGCTCGAC
>JAOPXG010000002.1 GCA_025965275.1 Nocardioides sp. | reverse complement strand
TCGCTGCTGGTCTCGCTCGCGCACGTCCGCGAGGTGCGGATGGAAGGCGGCCGCTGCACGGTCATCGTCGGAGAACCTGCGGTCGAGCTCGTCGTCAGCCGGCGGCACACCCGCGAGCTGCGCGAGCTGCTTCTCCAGAACCGGACCGTCCGGCCGTGAGCCAGGCCGGCCCTCCCGAGCGGGTCCGGGTCACCGGCCCGCCGCGCCGTCGTACGCCGGCCGCCCGCACCACCGACATCGACGCCGAGACCCGGCTGGGTGGCATGTACATGGGCTCACTGCTGCGCGAGCAGCTGCGGCTGGCGATCGGCGTACTCACCGTGCTCGCGCTGACCGTCGGGCTGCTGCCGCTGCTCTTCCACCTCGTGCCGCGGCTCTCGACCGTCCACATCCTCTGGCTGCCGCTCGGCTGGCTGCTGCTCGGCGTCGCGGTCTACCCGTGGCTGCTGGCGCTCGGCTGGGCTTACGTGCGCCGGGCCGAGCGCAACGAGGACGACTTCGCCGAGCTGGTCTCGGACGTGGAGAAGTGAACCCGGGCCTCGACGCCGCCCCCGGCATCGTCGCGGTCACCGCGGTCACCATCGCGACGCTGGTGATCGGCACGTGGGGCCTGCGCTTCTCGCGGACCACGAGCGACTTCTTCGTCGCGTCGCGCACGGTGCGGCCGCGGCTCAACGCGAGCGCCATCGGCGGTGAGTACCTCTCGGCCGCGTCGTTCCTCGGCGTCGCCGGGCTGGTGCTGACCTTCGGTGCCGACATGCTCTGGTACCCCGTCGGCTGGACCGCCGGCTACCTCGTGCTGCTGGTCCTGGTCGCCGCGCCGCTGCGCCGGTCCGGCGCCTACACGCTGCCCGACTTCGCCGAGGCACGGCTGGGGTCACGCGGGGTCCGGTCGGTCTGCTCGGTGCTGGTGGTCGCGGTCGGCTGGCTCTACCTGCTGCCGCAGTTCCAGGGCGCCGGCATCACGCTGCGCTCGACCGTCGGCGCGCCGACCTGGCTCGGCCCGGTCATCGTCGGGATGGTCGTGCTCGCCAACGTGACGTCAGGCGGGATGCGCAGCATCACCTTCGTGCAGGCCTTCCAGTACTGGCTCAAGCTCACCGCGCTCCTCATCCCGGTGATGGTGCTGCTCGCGGTCTGGGCGGGTGACTCGGCGCCGACGGCCGGCGGCGGCACCTGGTCGGTGCCGTTGGCGTCCGGTGGCGGTCAGGGGCTCTACGTCACCTACTCGCTGATCATCGCGACCTTCCTCGGCACCATGGGCCTGCCCCACGTCGTGGTGCGGTTCTACACGAACCCCGACGGCCGCGCGGCCCGCCGTACGACGCTGGTGGTGCTGGCGCTGCTCGGTGTCTTCTACCTGCTACCGCCGGTGTACGGCGCGCTCGGCCGGATCTACGCCCCCGAGCTCGCGACGGCCGGGCGGTCGGACGCGCTGGTACTCGAGCTGCCGCGGATCATGCTCGACGGGCCGGCCGGCGAGCTGCTGACCGGGCTGGTGACGGCCGGCGCGTTCGCGGCGTTCCTCTCGACGTCGTCCGGGCTCTCGATCGCGGTGGCCGGTGTGCTCAGCCAGGACGTCACGGGCCGGGTGTGGGGCGGGCGCCGGCTCGGCGGGGTGGCGGCGTTCCGCCTCGGCGCGGTGATCGCCGTGACGGTGCCGATCATCGTCGCGCTGGCGGCCCCGAACCTCGGCGTCGCGCGGGCCGTCGGCCTGGCGTTCGCGATGGCGGCCTCGACGTTCTGCCCGCTGCTGCTGCTCGGCATCTGGTGGCGGCGGCTGACCTCGGTCGGCGCGATCGCGGGTCTGGCCGCCGGCGGTCTCGGCTCCGGCGTGGCGATCGCGTGGACGCTGGCGGTGTCGGACCCCGACGGCTGGGCGGACACGCTGATGGGCCAGCCCGCCGCCTGGACCGTCCCGCTCGCCCTCGCCACGATGGTGGTCGTCTCGCTGCTCACCGCCGCCCGCATCCCGGCCCACACCGGCCGCTTCCTGGTGCGCCTGCACACCCCCGAGAGCGTCGACCTCGACCGCAGCTGACCCTTGTAACGCGGGGTTGTCGCATCGAGGCACGTGTTGTGACGCGTGCCTCGGCCCGCTAACCCCGCGTTACAAGGGAGACGTCCGGCCTCCGTAGCATCGCCGGGGTGCGCCTCATCCTCGTCCGACACGGGCAGACCCCCTCCAACGTCGCCGGCGAGCTGGACACCGCGGTGCCGGGCGCGGCGCTCACGCCACTCGGACACCGCCAGGCCGACGCGCTCCCGGAGGCGCTGGCCGACGAGGACGTCGCCGGGGTCTACGCCTCGCTCCTGACCCGCACCCAGCTCACCGCAGCGCCGCTCGCGACGGCCTGCGGCCTCGAGGTCGTCGTGCGGGACGGGCTCGAGGAGATCTCCGCGGGCGACCTCGAGATGCGCTCCGACGACGAGGCGGTGGCGGCGTACGCCGACACGGTCGGCGCCTGGATCGACGGCGATCTCACCGTCGCGATGCCGGGTGGGCCGGACGGGCACAGCTTCTTCGGCCGGTACGACGCGGCCATCGCCGCCATCGCGGGCGCCCACGCCGCCGACGCGACCGTGGTGGTGGTCAGCCACGGCGCCGCGATCCGCGCGTTCGCCGCCCGCCACGGCGGGCACCCGGACAACCGGCTGCTCAACACCGGGGCGGTGATGCTCGAGGGCTCACCCGACGCGGGCTGGACCCTGACCGGCTGGTCCCGTCACCCGCTCGGCGGTGCCCACCTCGCCGGCGACACGGCCCACGACGTGACGGGCGACCCCGACCCCGTCTGACATGTAAAGCCGGGTTGGTCAGGCGGAGCGGCGGGCGGCGAGCAGCTCGGAAGCACGGGCGACGACGAGATCGACGACGGCGGGGTGCGGGCCGATCACCCCGGCGACGGCACTGGCCGCAGATGACTCGGCGCGGGCACGGGAGGCGAAGAAGCCCGGCGCCAGGAGGTACGGCGAGACCGCGTCGCCGGTCCGGACGACCTCGGCCGGACGGCGACCCCGACCGGCCAGCGTGGCCAGCCGCACCGGGCCGCCCCAGGCCTGCGAGAGGTACGCCGCGGCGATCATCAGGTCGCGGGTGGCCAGCGGGTCCCGGGAGCCCGCGGCGACCATCACCACCGGCTGACCGGAGGACGCGCCGGCTGCCAGGAGACGAGAAACCTGGGCGGCAGCAAGCAAGGCGTCCGGGCCGAGCGCCCGGCCGGCGACCGCGGCCAGGTCCTCGCGGACGTGGTAGCCGGTCGACAGCAGCAGTGGCACGACCACCGACGGCTCGGGCGACTCCATCACCGAGGTGAACGACGGCGAGCAGAGCTCGACGTACGACGCGACCGACGGCATGCCGAGCCGCGACCCGGCAGCAGCGGTCACCGAGGCAGCGACCGCGTTCCCGGCAGCGGTCCGCGTCCCGTGCGCCACGGTCACCAGTCGCGTCACGGCGCGACCGCCAGCCGGTAGCCGCGCTTGACGACGGTCTGCACGGTCCGGGTGCCGAGCGCCGCGCGCAGCCGGGCCACCGCCATCTCGACGGCGTGCTCGGAGCCCGCCGTTCCCGACGGCAGCATCGCTAGCAGCGCCGGCCGGGAAACGACGTTGCCGGGGTTGGCCACGAGGGCGTTGAGCACGGCGGTCGGCGCGGGCGAGAGCTTGACGTCGGCGCCGTCGAGGAGCACATCCTCGCCGTGCAGCAGCAGCTGGCGCCCACCGACGAGCTCGATGGTCAGCCCCGAGCGCCGCGACGGCAGCTCGGTCTCGAGCTGCTTGACCATCGCCCCGAGCCGGGACCGGTCCGGGAAGATGGTCGGGACGCCCCACATCTCGAACGCCGCGGCGGTCACCGGCCCGACGCACGACGCGACGACGTCGGCCTGGAACGCCGAGATCACGTCCTCACGCCGGCCGGTCGACCCGGCGGCCTCCATCAGCGCGGCCACCGCGGGCGCGGACGTGAACGTGACGGCGTCGAGCGCCCGGTCCGCGATCAGGTCGACCATCGCGAACATCGGCCCCGGGTCGTCGGCCGACGCGACCCGATAGACGGTGACGGTCGTGACGTCGGCGCCCTGGCGGCGCAGCGCGTGCGCGACCATCGACAGCGACTGGCCGTGCTCCTGCACCACGATCCGCAGCCCGGCGAGCGAGCGGCCGCGCAGGTGCTCGAGCACGTCCTCGAAGCACTCCGACTCCGGCGCCCACAGCTCGCGCAGCCCCTGCCGCCGCAGCGCGCCCACGCTCTTGGGCCCGCGGGCGAGGATCTCGGACTCCTCCAGCGCCGCGAGGAGCTTGTCGAGGATGCCCCAGCGCTCGGCGGCCGCGAACCACGCCTTCATGCCGATCCCGGTCGTCGCGAGGAACATGTCGACGGGCGAGGCGAGCACGTCGGCGGTGGCCGCGCGCAGCTGGTCGTCGTCGACGTGGTTGGGGTCCAGCGACAGCGCGGGCGCCCACTCGACGGCGGCGCCGCGGCGCTCCAGGAGCGCGACCTGCTCGTCGCCCTTCCGGGCGGCGGTCACGCCGATCCGGAAGCCGGCGAGCGGGCTGTCGGTCACGGGTTCTCCTGTCGAGGACCACCCACGTGCACCATGCCGTCGGTGACGCGGACGTCGTACGTCGGGACCCGGACGGCCGCGTCGTCGAGGCACTGCCCGGTGCGCAGGTCGAAGGCCTGCTTGTGCATCGGCGACGCCACGAACGGGATGTCCCCTCGGGTGCCGAGGATCCCGCGCGCCAGCACCGATGCCTTCGACCAAGGGTCGTAGTTGGACATCGCGTAGACGTTTCCGTCGTGTGTCCGGAAGATTGCGACCGCAGCGCCGTCGACCAGCGCGGCCACCCCGCCCTCGACCTCGATCTGGTCGAGCCGGCACACGGGCACTCCCCACGTCATCGGGGCGCACCCACCGGGATCGTCGACCCGAGTGACACCGGGCCGTCGGACTCGGCCGGCTGCACCTGGCCCCGCTCGGTGGTGAAGCTGATGTTCGGGTCGGGGGTGTCCGGCGCGTTCACGAACGACACGAAGCGGACCAGCTTCTCGGGGTCGTCGAGCGTCGCCTTCCACTCGTCGAAGTAGGTGTCGACGTGCTTGGCCATCGCCGCCTCGAGCTCGGACCCGAGCCCGAGCGCGTCGTCGACCACGACCTCGCGCACCCGGTCGAGCCCGCCGGCGAGGCTCTCCACCCACGGCGCGGTCCGCTGCAGGCGATCAGCGGTGCGCACGTAGTACATGAGGAACCGGTCGATGTAGCGGATCAGCGTCTCGCGGTCGAGGTCGCTCGCGAGCAGCCGCGCGTGCACCGGCGACGAGCCGCCGTTGCCGGCGACGTACAGGTTCCAGCCCTTCTCGGTCGCGATCACGCCGAAGTCCTTGGACCGCGCCTCTGCGCACTCGCGGGCACAGCCACTCACCCCGGCCTTGATCTTGTGCGGCGAGCGCAGCCCGCGGTAGCGGTGCTCCAGCTCGATCGCCAGCGCGGTCGAGTCCTGCACGCCGTACCGGCACCACGTCGACCCCACGCACGACTTCACCGTGCGCAGCGACTTGCCGTACGCGTGCCCGGACTCGAACCCGGCGTCGACCAGCCGCCGCCA
This sequence comes from Nocardioides sp., assembly GCA_025965275.1. GTDB lineage: Bacteria > Actinomycetota > Actinomycetes > Propionibacteriales > Nocardioidaceae > Nocardioides. Next base: position 7,985 of record JAOPXG010000002.1, on the reverse strand, counting down.
GATCGCGGGCAGCTGCTCCATCCGGGCGCCGAGCAGGTCGATCCGCTGGCCGCCGGTGATCTTCGTGTAGAGGTCGAACTCCTTCGCGACCTCGCCGATCACGATCAGACCTTCGGGGGTGATCTCGCCGCCGGCGATGCGGGGGACGACGGAGTAGGTGCCGTTGCGCTGGATGTTCGCGAGGTACGCGTCGTTGGTGTCCTGCAGCGTGCGGGTGCCGCCCTCGAGGACGTGGCCGTTCAGCTGGGTCGCGAGGATCGAGGCGATCGCGGGCTTGCAGACGTCGCAGCCGCGGCCGGTGCCGTGCGCCTCGACGATGTCGTCGAAGCGCGTGTAACCGTGCACGGCGACGACGTCGAAGAGCTCCTGCCGGGTGAGCGCGAAGTGCTCACAGAGGCTGGTGTCGACGACCTTGCCCTGGGAGACGAAGTAGTCCTCGATGATCTTCTTCGTCTGCGCCTTGCAGGAGCCGCAGGTCGAGCCGGCCCGGGTGGTGGTGCCCGCGGCGGCCGCCGCCACGATCTGGGCCTTGGTCACGTCGTTGCAGGAGCAGACCTGGGCCTCGTCGGGCAGCCCCACGCCCGCGGCGCCCCTCCCCGTCGGCAGGATCAGCTCCTCCGGGTTGTCGGGCAGCTCGATGCCGCTCGCCACCATCGGCCGCAGCACGCCGTACGCCGAGGCGTCGCCGACCAGGATCCCGCCGAGCAGCTGCCTGCCGTCGCCACTGACGACGAGCTTCTTGTAGACGCCCGCGACGGCGTCGGAGAACACCAGCTCCAGGGCGCCCTCGGTGACGGCGAAGGCGTCGCCGAACGACGCCACGTCGACGCCCATCAGCTTGAGCTTGGTGGACATGTCGGCGCCGGTGAAGCTGCCCGGGCCGCCGAGAAGCGCGTCGACGACGACCTCGGCCATCGCGTAGCCGGGCGCCACCAGCCCGTACATCCGGCCGCCGGGGGCAGCGCACTCGCCGATCGCCCAGACGTGCTCGTCGGAGGTGCGGCAGCGCTCGTCGACCAGCACGCCACCACGCTCGGCCAGCTCGAGGCCGGCGCCGCGGGCGAGCTTGTCGCGCGGCCGGATGCCGGCAGAGAAGACGACGATCTCGGCGTCGATCGGCCCGGTGTCCTTGAGCGCGAGGCCGGTGACCCGCTCCTCCCCCAGCACCCGCTCGGTCGCCGCGCCGGTGTGGACGGTGAGGCCGAGCTGCTCGATGTGCCGGGTCAGCGTCGCGCCGCCCGCGTCGTCGACCTGCACCGCCATCAGCCGCGGCGCCATCTCGACCACGTGGGTCTGGAGGCCGAGCTGGGCCAGCGCGTTGGCGGCCTCGAGCCCGAGCAGGCCGCCGCCGATCACCGCGCCGACGGTCGCGGTCCTCGCGGCCTCGCGGATGGCCTCCAGGTCCTCGATGGTCCGGTAGACGAAGCAGCCATCGAGGTCGTGGCCCGGGATCGGCGGCACGAACGGCGCCGCCCCGGTGGCCAGCACGAGCTCGTCGTACGGGATCACCTCTCCCCCGGACAGCAGCACCGTCTGCGTCTCGGGGTCGAAGCCCTCGACCTCGGTGCCGGTGACCAGCCGCACCCGCGGGTCGTCGTACCTGCCGGTCGGGAGGAACGACAGCTCGTCGGCGCCGACCTCGAAGAACGACGTCAGCGCGACCCGGTCGTACGCCGCACGCGGCTCGTCGCCGACGACCACGAGGTCGTAGGTCTCGGTCAGGCCGCGCTCGACGGCCGCCTGGACGAAACGATGCCCGACCATGCCGTGACCGGCGACGACCAGGGTCTTGCGGAGATGCGGGCTCATGTGGGGGTTCCCTCCAGGGTGCGGGTGGCGAGCAGCTGGCGTACGGCGGGTGCGCACCCGCCGCAGCCGGTGGTGGCGCGGGTGGTGTCGCGGACGTCGTCGAGCGAGGAGCAGGCCCGGATCCGGCCGGCGCTGACCCCGGCGCAGGCGCAGATCTCGGCGTCGTCGGGGAGCGCCGTCGGCGTCGCCGGGCGGTCGCCCATGAGCAGGTCGCCGGGCTCGCGCACGCCGAGGACGGTGCCGCGGTCGTAGTGCTGGGTGATCAGCCCGACCCGGGACAGGTCGCCGACCAGGGTGGCCGCGACGATCACGCCGCCGCGGACGACGAGCTTGCGGTGCGACCCGACGACCGGATTGGAGATAGCGACCACCTCGCCGTCGGTGCGCTCGGGGTCGCCGAGTACGGCCACGTCGAGGCCGGTGGCGCGCAGCCGGGCGACGGTCCGGGCGCCGTCGTAGGTCACGTCCTCGCCGGCGAGGTGCCGGGCGAGCAGGCCCGCCTGCTCCCAGGCGGGCGGCACGAACCCGGTGACCTGGTCTCCGAACTGGGCGCAGTCGCCGATCGCGTGGATGCGGTCGTCGCTGGTACGCAGGTGCCGGTCGACGACGATGCCGCGACGTACCTCCAGGTCGGCCCGGCGGGCCAGCGCGGTCGACGGTCGGCCACCCGCGGTGAGCACGACGAGGTCGGTGTCGAGGGTGTAGCCGTTGTCGAGCGTGAGCCCGGCGTCGGTGAGGCGTACGGCGCGGGCGCCCGTGTAGACGGTGGTGCCGAGCTTCGCCAGGTCGCGCGCGAGGATCGCGCCCGCGGCGGCGTCGACCTGGCTGCGGAGCAGGTGGTCGCCGCCCTCGACGACCTCGGTGGTCAGGCCGCGGACGGCGAGCGCCCGGGCGACCTGGAGCCCCAGCAGCCCGCCGCCCACGACGACGGCGTTGCGCGCGTGCGCGGTCGCCGCGTCGAGCCGCTGGCAGTCGGCGAGGGTCCGGAAGGCGTGCACCTTCTCGTGCAGCCGGCCGTCGACCCGCACCAGGCCGCGGATCGGCGGCAGCGTCGGGATGCTGCCCGTCGCGAGCACCAGCCGGTCGTAACCGACCCGGCTCCGATCGGCGAGCTCGACCTCCCGCTCCTCGCGGTGGATCTCGACGACCCGCGTGCCGAGCCGCAGGTCGACGCCGTCGGGCATCCGCATCGCCAGCGCGTCCGGGCTGTGGGTGCCCTCCAGGACGGCCGACAGCAGGATCCGGTTGTACGGCGAGTGTGGCTCGTCGCCGAGCACCGTGACGTCGGGGAGGTCCTGGGCCAGCCGGGTCGCGGCCATCCCGGCACCGACGATGACGACGCGCTCGGCCCCGGTGGTTGAGGAGGGACGAAGTCCCGTCTCGAAACCTCCGGGGCTCACGTCGGCGCTCCTGCCGAGGTGGTTTCGAGGCTCGGCGCTGGCGCGCCTCGCACGTCAACCACCGGCGAGACCGCACACGCACATGCCTTGAACTCGGGCATCCTGCTGGCCGGGTCGAGTGCGTCGTTGGTGAGCCGGTTGGCGCCGACCCAGTGGAAGGGCACGAAGACCGTGTCCGGGCGGATCGTCGAGACGATCCGCGCGGGGGCCTTGAGCTCGCCGCGTCGCGTCGTGACGACGACCGGCTCGCCGTCGTACGCCCCGAGCCGCGTGGCCAGCATGGGGTGCATCTCGACGAAGGCCCCGTCGTCGGGCAGGTCCCGGACCCGGCGGGTCTGCGCGCCGGACTGGTACTGCGCGAGCACCCGCCCGGTCGTCAGGTGGAGGGGGTACGCCGCGTCCGGGACCTCGGCAGGTCCACGGTGCTCGACCGCCACGAACCGGGCCCGGCCGTCGGACGTGGCGAACGAGTCGGCGAACATCCGCGGCGTGCCGGCGTGGTCAGCGGTCGGACAGGGCCAGAAGACGCCGTGCTCGTCGCGGATCCGGTCGTAGGTGATGCCCGCGTAGTCGGCGCGGCCGCCGGCCGAGGCGCGGCCGAGCTCGGCGAAGACCGCCTCGGGGTCGGTCTCGAACGGCACCGGCGAGTCCAGCCGCTCGGCCAGCCCGGCCATCACGTCGAGGTCGGAGCGCACGCCGTCGGGCGGCGACACCGCGCGCTCGCGCAGGATCACCCTGCCCTCGAGATTGGTCATGGTGCCGGTCTCCTCGGCCCACTGGGTGACCGGGAGGACGACGTCGGCCATCGCCGCGGTCTCGCTCATCACGATGTCCGCGACGACGAGCAGGTCGAGGGAGGCGAGCCGTTCGGTGACGTGGGTGGCGTTGGGCGCCGACACGACGATGTTGCTGCCGAAGACCAGCAGCGCCTTCGATCCCTCGTCGGTGCCGAGCGCGTCGAGGAGCTCGTACGCCGAGCGGCCGGCGCCCGGCAGCAACCCGGGCTCGACGCCCCACACCCGGGCGACGTGCTCACGCGCGGCCGGGTCGTCGATCATCCGGTAGCCCGGCAGCTGGTCGGCCTTCTGCCCGTGCTCGCGGCCGCCCTGGCCGTTGCCCTGGCCGGTGAGGCAGCCGTAGCCCGCGAACTCCGCGCCGGGCATGCCCAGCGCCAGCGCGACGTCGATCCACGCGAGCACGGTGTCGGTGCCCTGCGCGTGCTGTTCGGCGCCGCGCGCGGTCAGCACCATCACGCGGTCGGCCCCCGCCAGCAGCGCCGCCAACGCCCTGAGGTCGGCGGCGGGCACGCCGGTCACCCGCTCGACCCGCTCCGGCCACCACGCCGCGACCGAGCGCCGAACGTCGTCGAAGCCGGTCGTGCGCGCGGCGACGTACTCCTCGTCCACGGCGCCGGCCGCGTCGAGGAGGTGCAGCAGGCCGAGCGCGAGGGCGAGGTCGGTGCCGGGCACCGGCTGGACGAACAGGTCGGCACGGTCGGCGGTCGGCGTGCGCCGGGGGTCGACGACGACGACCTGTCCGCCGTGGTCGCGGAGCCGGTCGAGGTGCCGGGCCGCGGGCGGCATCGTCTCGGCGAGGTTGGAGCCGACCAGCACGAGCACGTCGGCGTGCTCGATGTCGGCCAGCGGGAAGGGCAGGCCGCGGTCGATCCCGAACGCCCGGTTGGCCGCGGACGCCGCCGACGACATGCACCAGCGGCCGTTGTAGTCGACCTGGCTGGTGCCGATCGCGACCCGGGCGAACTTGCCGAGCTGGTAGGCCTTCTCGTTGGTCAGCCCGCCGCCGCCGAAGACCGCGACCGTGTCGGGGCCGTGCTCGTCCCTCAGCTCCCGCAACCGGCTGGCGACCAGGTCGAGCGCCTCGTCCCAGCCGGCCGCACGCAGCTCGCCGGTCGCCCGGTCGCGCACGAGGGGGGTGGTGAGCCGCTCGCGGTGGCCGCGCAGCCCGGTGGCGGTCCAGCCCTTGCGGCACAGCGCCCCCTCGTTGACGGGGAACTCCGGCCAGGGCCGGACCTCCAGCGCGCGCCCCTTCAGCTCCAGCGTCATGCCGCACTGGAGGGAGCAGTAGGGGCAGTGGGTGTTCGTCATCAGACCCCGGCAACCGCGAGGCTGGCCGCCTTCTCCGACTTCCGGAGGTAGACCGCCCAGGTGACGAGTGCGCAGAGCACGTAGTAGGCGGTGAACACCATGAAGGCGCCCTTGGTCGACGACATCGGGTTGTCCACCCACGGCGAGCTGAAGGCGATCGGGATGAGGAAGCCGCCGATCGCGCCGATCGCGCCGATGACGCCGAGCGCGGCGGAGGCCTGCTTGGTCGCGGCGGCGATCGCCGAGGTGCGCTCCGGCGTCCCGGCGGCGGTGGCGTCCTCGGCCTCGCGGCGCCAGATCGCCGGGATCATCGTGTACGTCGAGCCGTTGCCGATGCCGGTGGCGGCGAACACGCAGAGGAAGAAGCCCAGGAACCACGGGAACCACGACCGGTTGTCGCTCGCGATCGCGGGGTCGGCCGCCGGGTTGGGTGTCAGCTGGGTCAGCGTCCACAGCACCGCGAGGGTGAAGACGACCATCGCGCTGAACGCGCCGAGGGTGACCCGCGCGCCGCCGTACCTGTCGGCGAGCCAGCCGCCGAACGGCCGGGTCAGCGAGCCGATGCCGGCGCCGAGGAACGCGTAGTAGGCGAAGAAGATGCCGGTGCCGAGCGGTGCCGGGTCGGGCACCCAGAAGTTGAGCTTGATCAGCAGCGGCATGGCGGCCGAGTAGCCGATGAACGAGCCGAACGTGCCGATGTAGAGGAGCGCCATGATCCACGTGTGCGGCTTCCGCACGACCTGCAGCTGCTCGCGCGGCTTCGAGTGCGCCGGACCGAGGTTGTCCATGAAGAGGTACGCCGCGAGGGTCGCCACCACCGCGAGCCCGGCGTACACGTAGCCCGCCGTCTGGAGGTGGATGCCCGCCTCACTCGCCTTGACCAGCCCGAAGATGCCGGCGCCGCCGATGATCACCGGCAGCAGCAGCTGGATGATCGCGACCCCGGCGTTGCCGCCCGCGGCGTTGAGGCCGAGCGCGGCGCCTTTCTTGGCGGCCGGGTAGAAGAAGTTGATGTTCGCCATGGAGCTGGCGAAGTTGCCGCCACCGAAGCCGGCCGTCGCCGCGATCAGGCAGAACACCCAGAACGGCGTGTCCGGCCGCTGCACGAAGAACGCGAAGAGCAGCGTCGGGACCAGGAGCAGCGCGGCGCTGACCATCGTCCAGTTGCGGCCTCCGAACTTCGGCACCGCGAACGTGTAGGGCAGGCGGAGCAGCGAGCCGACGAGGTTGGGCAGCGCGACGAGGAGGAAGAGCTGCTGGGGCGTGAACGCGAAGCCCATCTGCAGCAGGAACGCCGAGCTGACGCTCCAGATCAGCCAGACCGAGAAGCCGAGGTGCTCGGCGAAGATCGACCAGACCAGGTTGCGGCGAGCGACCTGCCGGCCGCCGTTCTCCCAGAAATCGGGTTCCTCGGGTCGCCAGTCGTCGATCCAGTGGCCGCTGCGCCGGGCGGGTAGGTCGGTCGCCGCTGCGGGCGGGTTCGTCGTGAGGGTCATCGGAGAGCTCCAGGGGTCTCGGGTGCTCCCAGACTCGGCAGCCGACGTTTCACCCGGCCCCGGACGCCGTGGCCGAAACGTCAACTTGTCCTCACGGCCTCACACGCCGCACGGCCTCACAGCGCGTCGCGGCCGACCGCTCGTCGTGCCAAACGCACCGCTCACCGATCGCTCGGACCCGCTCGGCGCGCACCCCGTGCGGACCCCTCACCGACGTGCGGCCACCGGTCCTACCGTGACGGCGATCACACACCGAGAGGGGTGCACCCGTGACCGACGTCCAGCACGACCCGCCGGAGGTGCCGCACGAGCGGGCCGCCAAGCACGATCCGATCTACGACACGCTGCACGAGGAGCCGGACTTCGTCGAGCTCCGCCGGGCCTACCGGGCCTTCGTGTTCCCCGCCACGATCGCCTTCCTGTCCTGGTACCTGCTCTACGTCGTGATGAGCAACTGGGCCCACGACTTCATGAGCCACCAGCTCATCGGCAACATCAACGTCGCGCTGGTCTTCGGGCTGCTCCAGTTCGTGACGACGTTCCTGCTCGCCTGGGTCTACAGCAGCTACTCGACGAACCGGCTGGACCCGTTGGCCCGCAAGCTCGACGAGCAGTACATCGCCGAGCTCGAGGGGAGGCGCTGACATGGACGGCGACCAGGCACTCACCACCATCTTGTTCCTGACGGTCGTGGCGATCACGGTCGGCATCACCTTCTGGGCGAGCCGTCAGACGCAGGGCGCGGCCGACTTCTACGCCGGCGGACGCGGCTTCTCCGGGCTGCAGAACGGTCTCGCGATCGGCGGCGACTACATGTCGGCGGCGTCGTTCCTCGGCATCTCCGGCGCCATCGCGCTGAGCGGGTACGACGGCTTCCTCTACTCCATCGGCTTCCTCGTCGCGTGGCTCGTGGCGCTCCTGCTGGTGGCCGAGATGCTCCGCAACTCCGGCCGCTACACGATGGCCGACCAGCTGGCGTTCCGGATGCGCCAGCGCCCGGTCCGTACGGCGGCGGCGACCTCGACGGTGGTCGTGTCGATCTTCTACCTGCTCGCGCAGATGGTCGGCGCCGGCGCGCTCGTGGCGCTGCTGCTCGACGTCAACAGCGACACCGCGAAGAACATCACGATCTTCGCGGTCGGCGCGCTGATGATCTTCTACGTCACGGTCGGCGG